>CAYQEZ010000044.1:0-14500 GCA_964416645.1 uncultured Francisella sp.
ACTGATTTGTAATCAGTGGGTCGGGAGTTCGAGTCTCTCAATCGGCACCATATTCAAAACCTAGCCTAATCGCTAGGTTTTTTTGTTTTTGGTCTCGTCTAAACCAACTTATAAGGCATCAGTCGCTAACCCTGTTGGTGTAAAATAAACCTTAATTACATTTATTGGATTCCTTTATGTCATCTCAATCAACCAACATGATGTGGGGCGGACGCTTTGAAGAAGCGGTCGATGCCTTTGTTCAAGCTTTTACTGCTTCGGTCACCTTCGATCAGCGCATGTATGCACAAGACATCGCCGGCTCCATCGCCCATGCCACCATGTTAGCCAAAGTGGGAGTACTGACAGACGACGAACGCGATCTGATTATCACAGGCCTGAATCAAGTCAAAACCAAGATTGAAGCTGGTAAATTTGAATGGTCTATTGCTCGCGAAGATGTGCACATGAACATCGAATCGGAACTAACTGACGCTATTGGCTATGTCGGCAAAAAACTGCATACGGGACGCAGCCGTAACGATCAAGTCGCTACCGACATTCGTCTGTACTTACGTGATGCGATTGATGTCATCACCGCTGAAATTCGCCGCTTGCAAAAAGGATTGGTGGGTGTTGCCGAACGCGAAGCCGACAGCATCATGCCAGGTTTTACCCATTTACAAACGGCACAACCCATTACTTTTGGTCACCACATGCTGGCTTGGACAGAAATGTTAGAGCGCGACCATGAACGCTTAATGGATTGCCGCAAACGCACCAATAGCTTACCCCTAGGTGCAGCGGCATTGGCAGGAACAACCTATCCGATTGATCGTGAATACACAGCAAGCCTGTTGGGCTTCGAGCGCGTCTGTCAAAACTCTTTAGATGCGGTTTCCGACCGCGACTTTGCCATCGAGTTTACCAGTGCAGCCAGTATTTTAATGATGCACTTGTCGCGTTTCAGCGAAGAGCTGATTTTATGGACATCGGCACAATTTCATTTCATCCACTTGCCCGACCGTTTCTGTACGGGTTCAAGCATCATGCCGCAGAAAAAAAACCCCGACGTACCCGAACTGGTGCGTGGTAAATCTGGGCGCGTGTTTGGTCATTTAATGGCGTTACTCACGCTGATGAAAGGTCAGCCCTTGGCTTACAACAAAGACAACCAAGAAGACAAAGAACCCCTGTTCGACACCATCGACACCCTACTGGGCAGCCTGCGTGCCTTTGCCGACATGATGCCTGCGGTACAAGTGCGAAAAGACATTACCCGTGAAGCCGCGCGTCGTGGTTTTGCCACTGCGACTGACTTAGCCGACTACTTAGTGAAACAAGGCACGCCGTTCCGTGATGCACACGAAATGGTCGGTAAAGCCGTCGGTTACGGTGTCGCTACAGGCAAGGATTTAGCGGATATGACGCTAGAAGAAATCCGTCAATTTGCGCCCAATGCCAACGAAGATGTGTTCGAGGTATTGACCTTAGAAGGCTCAGTGGCGGCACGCGATCATTTAGGTGGCACAGCACCTAACCAAGTTCGAGCGCAGGTCAAACGCTGGAGGCGGTATTTGTAAAACAAACTCCTACCCATTTTTGCACCAATAAAGGCAATGCAAAATCCTTAGCACGATTCAGACTCGCCTGTTGTAAGGAGTGACGCAACGCCTCGTCCTGCGCTAACCGATTGAGTGCCGACGCCAGATCGGCACTCGATTCAGGCGCAACCAACAAACCATCCACACCATGAGTAATAATGTCTCTAGGACCAAAATCACAATCAGCACTGATACAGGCGCAGCTACACGCCATGGCTTCAATGAGGGTGTTGCCCAAACCTTCCGAACGCGAACTCATAACAAATGCCCAAGCACCTGCAAACCAAGGGAAAGGATTATTCGCCCACCCTGGTAAATACACCCAGTCTTGCAATCCGTGTTGGGCAACTTGTGCCTCTAACTCAGCACGGCTATCACCCTCCCCTAAAATCACCAAAGGTTTAACGCGACACAAGGCGCTCTGTGCATAGGCATCAATAAGCAAATCGAAGCCTTTTTGTGGATGCAAGCGCCCCAGAGCCAACACATAATCTTCTTGCACCGTCTCAATTAAGGGCAACAACGGGAAACGTCGTTGCTGTTCGATGTCCAACAAATCGACAGGATTGGCAATCACCTGCCAATCTTTAATGCCAAAATCGGTTTCAAGCACCTGAGCAATGCCATGCGACACGGCGACACGCGCCTTCACATTCGGCAAGGGATAGAGCCATTTCATCAACAGCTTTTGGTAAGCAGCCAACTCAAAACGCGGATCCAGATGTACAGAAACCACCACAGGAACACCCGACAAGGCAGCAGGAATATTAGCGGTTTCCATTAAACTAATGATTAAGTCGGGCTGGTGTTGCTTGTACCACTTCCTGAGCATCCATGCACGCTTGAACAAATTAAACAACTTACCCACCAGCGAAGGCGTGGCAGGCGTATTCAATACCGTGAGTGTGCCACCATGAAGATAATGCTGAACATCTTCCCATAGCAACAGATGCACTTCGTGACCATCACGCTCAAACTGTTGCGACAACAAGGACGCGACGCGCTCTGCCCCGCCTTTACCAAGGGTTTGTAATAAAAGGGCGATTTTCATGCCAGTAGCTCATCAATTTGTTGTTTCAGGCTTCGACCATCTTCGGCTTTCTGGCGTGCCATTAAAAAGCGTCGTTTACCGCCACTATTTTTAGCCCATTGCTCACCAATGAGGTTTTTTTCTTTGCTGTCATCGTTAGTCACATATACCTCACCTTTGTATTCGATGACGGCAATTGAACCATCGACTAGCTCACACACAAAATCGGGATAAAAGTAGTCGGTGGCAGTGGGTAGCCAAAACGACGTTTGGGGCTGTTTGTCGATATTGCGCACCCAGTACTTTACCTTGGGGTGCATATCGATTTCTCTGGCACAAGCAAACTCTTCCGCATCTTTGCCTTGTGTGGTTTTCTCGCGCAAGTCTTCTATTTGCGGATAAAAATGCTTACCAAACTCATAACTACCCCGATAAGGCTTGCGCACAGGATAAACACCAGCCTCGAACTGGCACACTTGCCAAGGTTCTGGCTGTGGTGGCGCGGTCATTAAATGGAAAAAATCGCTTTGAAAGGCTTCTTCTCGTGCCAACGAAAATAGCCGTTCCATTTCTTGCTTAATCGCCTGCACTAACTGAAATTGCGCCCGAACCAATGCCGTTAGGCTAAAGCCTCTAACATAAATCAGATGATCGATAAGTTTTAATAAATAGGCTTGTAATTGACGTTGCGTTAATCCAACATGACGCACTTGTTTATCGAGCACTTGTACAAACCCGTTGACCGTCATTTCAGTTTGCATCGCATCAAAAGCAAGCTGTTCTGTGTTACTAAACTTGTAAGTGACCTGCTCTTTCGCCACATTCATATCAATTTCGAACGAATGCGCTGTTTCACGCAAAGCAAAGTTAGCTAAGCTCACGGGGTATTTTAATAAGTCAAGCTCTGCTAGGTTTTCAAGCTCTGTCTTATCCAGCAACACCCATTCATCGTCTAAAAATAAACACAGTTTAGGCACGGGCGCAAAAGTCGCATTCCAGTTTTCCCCCGCCTTGCTTGCTTGTCGTTCGGCTCTGGCATCGTTAAAAGCGGCTTGTACCTGTTCTTGTTTTTTAAAAGGTGTGCTTTGCATAACAAAAGATTCTATCTGCTTAAAGGTAGCTTCGCTTGTCCCTTTGGCAATAATGAGTGTTGCAGCTTTCCCTTGCTGTGTTGGACGCACTTCAATGGCTTGCTTTACGTCGTCTGAGAAGTCGCTTGTATCGGGCAAGTGTGGCAATGCCACCACGATGGCAGGCACAACGGGCGGTTGCCAAATAGGTTGCGTGCTATCTACCGACAACTCACGCTGGACAACAGCAGCTTGCGCTTCCCATTTATTAAAGCCCATATTCTCGACCATACGGTCTTTTAACAGCGACGCAGCTTGTGCGGTACTGTCGCTCATCACATGGGCGTAGGCTTTGTTTAGGCTTTCAATAGGGCGACGCTTGGCAAAAGGCATACGCAACACCCGCCCTAATAGCTGTTCTACATCCACTGCCGATTTCATGTTTTGCAACGAAGCCAACACGTAAGCAAACGAACAATCCCAGCCTTCTTTTAAGGCTTCGACGGTAATAATCACTCGAATCGCGCAATCGGGTGCAAACAAGTTAATATCGGTTAACTCTTTGGTTGACCCTGTCGAAATGGCAATCTGCGTTTCGGGAATGGCTTCGTGTGCCATTAAGTGCGCTTTCACCACATCGACCGTTGCTTCTTGCCCCTTAGGTTGTGCTTGTACCAATAAAATGGGGCGAATATAGGTAGGGTCTTTTTGTGCGTCTAATTCTAGCTGTTTGCGTTGTAACAGCGCGTCGCGCAAACAGGCTTGCCAACCGTCTGGGTGTTCGGTCAGTACCACGGGCAATTTAATCATCTCTTCGGTTTTGAGTTCGGCGGCAGACACCGAATAAAGCACATTGTTATCACGAGGCGTAGCAGTGAGTTCGATAAAGCAAGCGGGATTTAATCGCTTAAAGGTCTCAAAAGATAATTTGGTACGACTTTTATGTGCTTCATCAAGCACAATAATCGGACGGTGTAAGTGAAACCAATTAGCTAAAGAATGAATCACCCGCCCTAGGTCTTTTTGTGTCAAATAGGGTTGCGCTTTAATCGTTTCTTCGCTTACCCGTTCCATGCCTTGTTCTTGTTGCGGTGTTAGGCTATCGAAATGGAGGCTGAGCTCCTCGAAAAAAGCATAAACATTGCGCTTTTCTGTTTTGCTGATATTAAACGATTGAATGGTCGTGACAATAACTAAACAAGACTTACCGACATCGTTCGGGTTAATGGTTTGCAAATTGTCTAAATCGGACACCTTAATTCTATCGCCATAACGCTGCATCACCGCTTGTCGGTAAGGATGACGCACATCCGCTAGGGCTTTGAGCGTCTGCGTTCGAATCATATCCGATGGTACTAGCCACAACACAATCGGCGCACGGCTACACACATAGCTATCGGCTGCAACGGCAATACTATGCGCGGCTAAGAGCGTTTTTCCGCCACCTGTGGGCACACGCACGCACACCGCTGGTACGCCTTCTAGGCGGTCGACATAATCCACTTCATAATCGACAGCTTTTTCGAAAGCGGCTTTTGCGCCGATTGCTTTAGCATTGCTAAAAAATTCTGCCAAAGCTTGCAGAGCGTGTTGTTGGTAGTGTTTAAGTTGCATTATTCAGACTCAACAAACGGATTCAAAAGACTAACCCCTGTTCTGGCGACATCTTTTGTGTTTCTGGTAACCAGTGTGAGCTGATGCACTTTTGCCGTGGCGGCAATTAACCCATCAATGGTTGCGAGTCGATCGGGCACATTCAACTCTGCCCATGCGTTTGCTATCGACGCTGTAATGGGTAAAATACGATTATCGAAAAGTGCATAAATACCAGCTAAACGAGATGACAACACAGTAGCTTGTTGTGCATCTTTTCTGCGCATTAGCTCAACGCCTATTTTTAATTCTGCAACCACTAAAACCGACAAAAACAAGTCTTCTGTCTCTACCATTGCAAACCAATCTAAAACAGCTGGGTTTGCTCTTTTGCCTTTTTGCAATTCCGATATAACATTTGTATCTAATAAGTACTTCATAACACAACAGCTCTAGGCAAGTCATTTGCTCGATGACGCACGATTTCATCAAGCTCTTCCGACAATCCTTCCCCTAATGACATCAGTAACTGTTTTAAGTCTGGCTTAGGCGCAACACTTTCTTGTGACAGTGTCGGCTGATTATCCTTCATTAACACCAACACCCGAATTTCTGCGCCTTCGGGTATCGAGTCGGGTAATACAATGGCGTGATTGTGTACTTGTGTTTCAAATTCGACGGCGTACATTGTTATCTCCTAAACCCTATCATGCAATTGATAAGGAATTTGCTTAAAGCTGATATGTTGCTTTGCCAAGCTTTCTGCACCTAAACGGCTAGATTCGCCAAAAATTACTTTGTTGCCTGTATGCGGATGGGCTGCTAACAACTGCGCTAACACCGCTTTAGTGAGCACATTACCGCCATTAGGGCGACGGTCGCCTAAAATACCGTTGTAGAGTAAATAATAGGCTGTGCCCCCATCTTCATCCACACGGTGTTCGCCAATAAAGGGCGTGCTACTTTGCACCACGCCTAAGGCGGTTTTGGTTTCTAACCACCAAATATAGGCGGCTAAATCGGCAAATTTTACGCCTTGGGTAATGTGTCCGCTGTGGTCGAATACTGCCTCGCCTAGGGTAACAAAGCTAAAACCGCCGCCCCCTGTCCAGTTCACCGCCTTAGAAATACCGCCCTGCTCACCGTCAATCACTTTTTGTAAGCGTGGAATGCAATGGGTTTGCGCATGATCGCCCATTTCGATACCAATGTATCTGCGCCCCATTTTATGCGCCACGGCGGCGGTTGTGCCAGAGCCTAAAAAGGAGTCTAGGACTAGGTCGTTCGGGTTACTAGCTAATCTTAGAACTTGCCAAATAACACCCTCTGGCTTAGGTGTTGCAAAAGTTGTTTCCTCATTAAATAACGCTTTTACTTCTGCTTTTGATGTTCGATTACTTCCAACCAAAGCATTTGCCCAAATAGTTTCGGGAGGTCTTTTAGCATTTTCATCATCTGCATAAATTCGATAATAAGGAGTCCAACCTTGCTTGCCCTTTATCCATTCTATTCTGTCAGTTTCGGAAATTACCTTTTCATTACCCCAACGCCAACGTCCATCTGTTCCATCTGGTTTTTTTGGTAAAACAACAGTGCCATCTGGTGCTATCAATGGAAAAAACATGCTAGGGCGTGCTTCTCTTGTATCTTCACCGTTACCCATTGCTCTTAATGGCTTTGTGTAGTACTTTTTTCCATCATTGTCTACTTTATTGTAATGCTCTGCCACATCTTCAGCTTGCTTATGCAATGATAATGATTTGATATTTTTTGCAAAAACTATAATGTGATCATGACGAGAAGAAAAAAGCCGAGCATCCATTTTAGGGCTGTCTGACTTTTCCCAAATAACATTACTAACAAAATTCCCCCGCCCAAAAATCTCATCCATCAGCACTTTTAAGTAATGGGATTCACGGTCATCAATACTCACCCAAATACTGCCGTCGTCGCTTAACAGTTCGCGCAATAGCACCAAGCGTGGGTACATCATACTGAGCCATTGACTGTGTTCTAATTTATCGTCGTAATGCGCAAAGGCGCTTTGTGTGTTATAAGGTGGGTCGATATAAATACACTTTACTTTGCCTGTGTAAAAAGGCAATAGGGCTTTCAGGGCTTGTAGGTTGTCGCCCTGAATAATCAGGTTATCTTGCGCTGCGTTTGTGTCGCCATAGTTTTTTTGCTGTTTTAGCAAGTGATAAGGCACTGTGTCGCTTGTTTCGACGGCTTGGTTTTTGTTAATCCAGTTTAGGAAGGGCATTGGGTTTCCTTGGTATTGTGCTGAATATCCCAAATAATGGTATCCGCACTAAAATCTTGCTCGTTTGGCCAGGCGATGCCGTAATGTGCTGGCTTAACTTGCATAAAATAGCTTTCGTTTTCAAGTTCACGAAAAGCACTACCTGACAAATAAGGACTCACATCAAACACACCAGAAACACCGCTACTGGTGAGTATTTCGATTTTGTAATTTTTTAGCGGTACTGCTTTGATAATTTTATCCATTGTAGCGTCTCAACGTAATGGTTCAATTTTATGAACTGGCTCACCGTTAATCGCCAACTTCCAATCAGCCATTAAGCTATCGCGATGAATCTCAATCCAAGCCTGTACCAATTTAGTTTGTGAATTCGGTAAACTACCACTCAATACCGAGCCATCATCAATGGCAAATGAGGCTTCATGCTCAGCATATTCGGCATGAATATGAGGGCGGTTGTGTTGTTTGTTATCATAAAAGTACATCATAATAACAATGCCATAAAACAATGAAATCGTTGGCATATCAATATCCTGTTAAGCTAAGTCGAATTAGTTTACTTGATGTTTTCAACAAACGCTAACAACATCAACACTGTCCACAAAGGCGTTTTGAAATCACGTTGACCCGATAAATGCGCTTGCCATGCCTTACGCACCAAACCCGCGTTCAATCCCAAAGCTTCCAAACGCTCAACCGTCAGCAAGGATTCCGCCCAATCGCGCAGCTCACCGCGTAACCATTGCGCCAGCGGCACAGCAAAGCCCTGCTTGGGTCTGTCCATAATCGAGCGTGGAATGTAACGATAGGTGAGCTCTTTTAACAACCACTTACCCACACCATCTCGACGCTTGAAATGGCGCGGAAAGCGCCAAGAAAATTCCGCCACACGATGATCTAATAAGGGAATACGCCCCTCTAAACTCACCGCCATGCTCGCTCTATCCACTTTGGTTAAGATGTCATCGCTCATGTAGGTGCGCATATCTAAATATTGCATGATTTCATCCATCTCAGCTAACCCATCGGGAATGGCTTCCAACCCAGTCAATAGCGTTAATGGCTCTTGCACGCCAGGCATCAGCGCTTGCATATCGCGCCAATGAGACACTAAGCCACGATAAGCATTGGCATGGGTATCAAAATAAGGCAGCACATCGGCAATTTTCGATAACTGATCGCCCAGATTGGCTTTGCCAAACACTCCGCCCAAACGATTGATCATCGTTGGTGGTAGCGTGTGCAATGCCTTAGATCCAACCGAAAGCATTGAGGGTAAATTACCGCCCACTAAATTCCATAAGCGCTCACCCGTCGCGTAATGACTGTAACCACCAAACAGCTCATCTCCACCATCACCCGACAAAGCCACTGTCACCTGCTGACGTGTCAGCTGAGAAACCAAGTAAGTCGGCATCGCCGAAGAGTCAGCGAAAGGTTCATCGTAAATTTGTGTCAACTTAGGGATAACATCTAACGCATCTTTTGCCGTGACAAACAGCTCGGTATGCGCGGTTTGTAAATGCTTCGCCACCGCGCGTGCGTGTTCAGACTCATTGAATCGTGCATCATCAAAACCAATCGAAAAGCTATTCACTTGCTGTGGCGAGGCTTGTTGCATCAATGCGACGACTAGAGAAGAGTCAAAGCCGCCAGACAAGAAAGCGCCCAAAGGCACATCGGCCTCCATGCGCAAGGCAACAGCATCTTTAAGCAAGGCATCGAGCTGATCAATCGCTTCTTGTTCCGTGCCAAGAAAAGGCTGACTAAGCGCTCGCTCAACCACGCCACGCGGTTGCCAATAATACTGAGCAATCGGCAACTGAAGCTGACTCAGCTCATGTTGTGCCAAGGTAAGATACTGACCCGGCAACAACTTATGCATACCCTTAACAATACTGTAAGGTGCAGGCACATAACCATGGCGCAAATAAAGCGCTTGCGCTTGCGCATCGATTTCAGTCACAAAGCTGGGATGAGCGCGACACGCATCCAGCGTTGATGCAAAAAAGAAAATGCCATTCACCCAGCCGTAACTCAGCGGTTTTTCGCCCATGCGATCACGCGCCAACGTTAAACTGGCTTGCTTTCTATCCCATAGCGCAAAGGCAAACATGCCATTAAACTGAGTCAACGCATATTCCACACCCCAATGCGCAATCGCCGTCAGCATCACTTCGGTATCAGAGTGCCCACGCCAAGGCTGCGAAACCCCTTCTGCCTCTAACTGAGCGCGCAACTGATGATGATTATAAACCTCGCCATTAAACACCATCACATAACGTCCACAATGCGAATGCATCGGCTGCGCCCCAGCAGGCGATAAATCCATAATCGCTAACCGACGATGTCCCAGCACCACACCATAGTTGGCATCACTCCACTCACCAGCCGAATCTGGTCCTCGTGCCAAAATAGCTTCATTCATAACGGCCACTTGCTGACGTAATGACGCATCAGATTGGGTCAGTTTGGGGGCAATAAAACCAGCTAATCCGCACATACTATCGTTACCTAAGTCAACTTTGTTTTAATAGCTGAATTGTGCCATAAAAAAAGGATTTATTCTGTAACTATTCATCAACAATGGTTGTTATCATAACGCTATTCGTCTATCACTTAGAGAAGCCAAACATGCTCACCCTGCCTTTTGACCCCTTATGGCTTTATGCTTTAATCATCCTAATGGCACTGCTCGCCATAGCACTGTGGCAACAAAAACTCAACGCACAACATCAAGCGTCGCTCATTGAGCAAAACTTTGCTTTACAAGTAGCACAATACGAACAAAGATTAAGTGACATTCAACAAGCGCAACAAGAACAACAACAGCGCAACCAATACTTACAGCAAGAAATTACTGGGCTGAAAATCGAATTAGCCGAAAGCAATACCCTACTGAACAAAGAACGCAGCCTCGGTGAAGAAAAACAACAGTTGCTCGAAGAAGCCAAAACAGCACTAACCCATCAATTCCAAGCGCTAGCAGGAGACATATTGCGACAAACGGGCGAGCAATTACAACAACAGCAACAACAGAGTTTGGTCGGCTTAATGACCCCTTTCAAAGAAAATCTGTCCGAATTCAAACAGCGTATGGAAGAGCTCCACCGCTTAGATACCACCGAACGCACCCGCCTATCGGAACAAGTGCATCACCTGATGAAAACCAGCGCCCAAGTCAGCGAGCAAACCCACGCCCTAACCAAAGCACTCACGGGTCAAGCGAAAAGCCAAGGCGATTGGGGTGAACTGGTGCTAGAACGCTTATTGGAAATGGCAGGGTTAATCGAAGGACTTCATTATCAAACCCAACACAGCACCCACAACGACGAAGGCGCACGTCAACGCCCCGATATCCTGTTACTGCTGCCCGAAAACAAACACCTCATCATCGACAGCAAAGTATCACTGACCGCCTACACGCGCTTGGTTAATGCTGAACAGGAACAGAGCGAACAACAGGCAGCACAAGACCACCTCACCAGCGTGCGCCAACACATTTTAGGGCTCAGTCGTAAAAACTACACCGCAGGCAAAGGCATCAACAGCCCCGACTTTGTTATTTTATTCATGCCTATCGAATCGGCACTGCTCAGCGCCGCGCGTGCCGATCAACAACTCTACGAATTTGCCTGGCAACACAATGTACTGCTCACCTCGCCCAGCACCCTGTTATTCGTATTGCGCATGGTTAGCCAACTCTGGCGTAATGCCCAGCAGCAACAGAATGTACAAGACATCATTAACCGTGGCGAAAAGCTGCTCGACAAACTCAATGGCTTCGCCACCGACCTTGATAAAATTGGTGCGCAACTCGATGCCACCCAGAAAACCTGGCAAGACGCCAAAACCAAATTTGCGGGACGAGGTGGCTTACTATCTCAAGCACATACCCTGTCCCAACTCGGCGTTAAACCGAGCAAGCCCTTGCCGCCTTTAAGCGATAATGAAGCGCTTGACTTATTACCTTAAAATACGTATCTTGAAAAACTTAAGGGCAACTCTAATAACCCAATGGGTAGGAAGTTTCTGCTTACGCAGCACTAAAGTGTGAAGGAAGGGGTTGCTAAAAATAGCATGTAACACAGTGATAAAACCCCTTCTTTCAGCTAAAAAATAAACTTGGGAAGTCTAAAAACAAGCGAAGCGAGGTTTTTAGAGGTTCCCTTAATTATTTCGATATACCCACCCAAATAACCGCCGTTTAACAACAAGCTTCAAGGTGCTTAAATGAATTTAAAAACTAAACTCTTCGTATTTATTTGCATCTTATTTATCATTTGCGTTGGTCTTTATGGCTGGGTGATTCATTTACAGTCTGTTGATGCCCGCAGCATCATCGCACAACAACTTCAACAGCTTGCACAGCAACAAGCAACGCTTGCCCCTACACTCGCAGAACTGAGCCAAGACATTCACCAACGGCTCGTCAACTTAATTATTCATGGATTGATGGTGCTGGCTGGTTTAGTCATGGTGGTTGCCATTCTCATCTATCTGGTCATCAGCTACATGCTACGTCCATTAGACCAGCTTGCCGACACCATGCGCGATATTAGCCAAACGGGCGAACTCGATCGTCAAGCACCAGAGGTGGGCGATAAAGAACTGGTACAACTCGCACAGCAATTTAATCTACTCTCACAACAAACCTACTTCTCTGTTTTACAAGCGCAGCAAACCTTAGATGAACTGACTAAGGGCAATTTTGATGCGCGTATGTCGGGCGAGTATCAAGGCTGCTTAGGTATGCTATCAGACAGTATTGCACTAACCGCAGACATTCTCACACGCAACCATCAAGCCTTACACGCCACCATGAGCAACATCAGTGCAGGCAAACTTAACAGCGATGCACAAACTCCAGAAGTGGTTCGACAAGCCGTAGAGCAAATCACCCACTTCAACCAACAAATGAGCCAGGCCGTAGCCGAACTGGCACAGGGCAACTTCAGCATCAAGGTCGAAGGCGTGGGTGACTTTGGACAAACCGCACAGCAATTTATGCGCTCCATGCACACCCTTCAGGCATCCCTCACCGATATTGGTCAGTGTATTAGCCAATTAGCGCATGGTAATTTAACGGTCAAAGTTCAAGCCCATCCTGGCTATTTAGGGGAGCTGGCAGAAAACATTAACCAAGCATTAGCTTCACTCGCACAAGCGATTAATCATGTACAAACACAGTCACAAGGCTTTACTCAGTTATCGTTACAACTCGGCGACACCTCTAGTCTACTGCACAACGTCAATACACAAGTACATCAAGTCTTAGAGCAAGCCAATCACAGTCGTCAACAAATGCTAAGCGCCGTAACACAAATGCAGCAGGAAATTCATACGGCCACCCACATTGCGCAAGATAATCGCCAACAGTTACAACAAACCACCCAAGCGATGAGCCAGTCAGTAAACTCAATGCAACGCATTCAACACACCTCAGCTCAAATTAACAACATCGTCGGTCTCGTAGACACCATTGCCTTTCAAACCAACTTACTTGCACTGAACGCAGCGGTCGAAGCCGCCAGAGCAGGCGAACATGGGCGTGGCTTTGCCGTCGTTGCCAGTGAAGTACGTGCCTTAGCAGGTAAATCGGCTGATGCCGCGCAAGAAATTCGTCAACTGATCGATACCTCACTGCAACAAGTAAATGACGGTGCCAACACAATACAGCAAGCATCCAATGCCTTAACCAGCATGAGCGAACAAACCGAACGCCTACAAGCCAGCCTGTCACAAGCCGATCAAGCAGCACGTTCAGTCGAACTGTCGGTGGCACAAACCAGTAGCGCTCTCACTGAGGTATCCAGCCAAGAAAATGTACTAAATCAACAGGTACAGCAACTCAATCACATAGCAGCACAGATACAACAGCAAGCCGAAACACTGAATGAAGAAACCATGCAGTTTAATACAGGAATGCGTGCATCACCGCAAGCATTAATGACATAGACAAATCAGCAATACACAGGCTATGATGCAACCGACATACTCAGAAAAGGAATAAGATTCATGGCAAATGCAACCACATCCATTCAACTGCCCAAACCGATTATGATCGGCGCTGGCATACTTATCTTGTTAGGCCTATTTCTCGCTTCTGGCGATCCTGGCAAGAAAGAGCGCGAGCGATTGCGCGCGGCATTGACAGAAGCACAAGCTAAAATTTCTGCCTTAGAAACGGTTCAATCGGAACAACAAGCACTGCTTAAAGCACAACAAGACAACAGTCAATTGCTGTTGCGCCGCTTAGAAGTGAGCGAAGAAAATCAACATCGTTTGCGTGCGCGTATAGATGAAACAGAACGTCAGCTGGCTGCTCAACGCAAAGCAGCGGTAACAGCCAACAAAGCCCCCGTAAAACCAACCAGTACCACCAAACCCATCGCCAAAAGTACGACAACTAAAAAATAGTAGCTGATTAGCCTACTCTATCCAAAGGCCATGTCACCACATGGTCTTCTAACTCGTCATCCGTAACATCCAACTCACTCACTAATGGCATACCCGCAATGCCAGCGCCATAATCGTTGGTGCTATTCGCGTTTTCCGTAACTAACGGATGCCATGCCAGCAGTGGTTTATGCTCATACAAGCGACGATAAGCGCAATCGGGTGGCATCCACTCTAGGTCTTCTAAATTATCTCTACTCAACTTCACGCAGTCAGGCACAAATTGCTGACGCTGTGGATAGTTTTTACAACGTCCTGAACTGCAATCTAACAGCTGGCAAGCCACATCCGTAAAGTAAATACGCTCGGATGCAGCATCTTGAATTTTAACCAAGCAGCACTTACCACAACCATCGCACAGACTTTCCCATTGTTCATCGCTCATTTCAGTCAGCGGCGTTGTTTCCCACCAAGGTTGTTCGACTTTTCTCATTTCCATACAGGCTTCTCTTTAAACAGATACCAGTGTTATTATCAAGCACTCAATTAACGAATACCACTG
>CAYQEZ010000045.1:0-6406 GCA_964416645.1 uncultured Francisella sp.
GTTAGCTACTTATTCAGTTGTTATTATGCTTAAAGACTTTTACTAATGCAATGATTGGCATGTAATAAAAAAGCCGACACAAAGGTCGGCTCTAAGCAAAGCGTGGTTAGATGCTTGTGCTGGTTTATAGATCGCGCAGTAATTCGTTAATGCCGACTTTAGAAAGTGTTTTTGCATCCACTTTTTTGACAATAACCGCACAATAAAGACTGTAACTACCATCTTTAGAAGGTAGGTTGCCCGAAACAACAACAGAGCCAGCAGGTACGCGACCGTAGTGAATTTCTCCGGTTTCGCGGTCATAAATACGCGTTGATTGCCCAATGTAAACGCCCATTGAAATAACCGAGCCTTCTTCCACAATGACGCCTTCAACGACTTCTGAACGGGCTCCGATAAAGCAATTGTCTTCAATAATGGTTGGTGACGCTTGTAGTGGTTCTAATACACCACCAATGCCAACGCCTCCTGACAAATGGACATTTTTACCGATTTGAGCACAAGAACCAACGGTTGCCCAAGTATCCACCATAGTACCGCTATCGACATAAGCGCCAATGTTAACGTAAGAAGGCATTAAGATCGCACCTGGTGCAATGTAGCTGCCACGACGCGCAACCGCTGGAGGTACGACACGTACCCCAGCCGCCTGGAAGTCGGCTTCTGAGTAGTTGGCAAATTTAGTAGGCACTTTGTCATAAAATTGCATGCTACCACCTGCTGGCATGAGTTTGTTGTCTTCCATGCGGAAAGAAAGTAGCACGGCTTTTTTTAACCATTCGTTTACTGTCCATTTGCCTACTGATTGACGCTCTGCAACACGCATTGCGCCTGTGTCTAGCAGGTGTAGCGCTTCTTCAACGGCGCGTTTGCTTTCAGCGTCAACGTTTTTGGGGTTGATGTCGGCACGACGTTCAAAAGCGGCTTCAATAATAGACTTGAGTTGTTCGCTCATGGAAACTTTCCTTGTTTTTAAAAACGAATAGTGATGATAATTAGCTTATTATACCGAATAATCGGGCGTAACGGAGGTTTGAGATGGTCGAAGGTTTAGATCATGTGAGCGTTTTGGTCAGCGATTTGGCTAAGTCTTTGCATTTTTATCAAAATATACTCGGATTGTCGGTGCAAGTCAGACCTAACTTGGGATTTGAAGGTGCTTGGCTGGCTGTAGGGCAAAATCAGTCGATTCATTTGCTGTGCTTACCAAATCCTGATGCGCAGCGCATTGCACCAGCACACGTTGGTCGAGATCGTCATTTGGCGATCAGAGTTACAACAACACAAGTCATTAAACAGCGCTTAGTCGATGCCAATATTTCGTTTACCTTGAGTCAATCTGGGAGGGATGCTTTGTTTTGTCGCGATCCTGATGGTAATGGCGTTGAGTTGGTGGCGGTTTAATTTGTTCGATGTAGTGGTGTTGTAATAAGATGTGGATCAAACGTAATTGTTTGGTCTGCTCACCGCGACTCGAACGCAGATCCGAAACTTAGGAGGTTTCTGTTTTATCCTGTTAAACTATGAGCAGTGATTTAGGTGCAGAGCGCCAGAGTTAATGGTAGGCGCATACTGCAGAGAAAGGGTTATTTTTGTGCTTCGTAGTAAGCGGCAATATCAGCAATATCGGCATCAGACAAATTAGCAGCAAAAGGAGTCATTAGGTCGTTTTTACGAGCGCCGCTGCGGAATTCTTTCAATGTGCCTTCCAAATACACAGCATGTTGACCTGCTAGTTTAGGAAAGGTTGGTACTAGGCTCTTACCTTGAGCACCGTGACAGCCAACACAGGCTTGTGTTTTCGCTTCACCAGCTGCTTTATCGCCTGCGAAAACAGGTAGCGCTAATGTCATGGCAACAAGAGGTAACGAAAAACGTTTCATGTGAATGTGCTCCAGTGTGGTTTTGATTAGTTTGCCATTAAACCTTTTTTGTCTTTAGGCGTCAAGTCTGACACCCTAAGCAAAAGGGGAGCCGAAGCTCCCCCTGATTGCTACTTTAGCAAAACCCAATTATTTTTGAGCAGCCAAGAAAGCAGATATGTTGGCGATGTCCGCATCAGACAAGCCTTTAGCTTGTGGAGACATCATCGGGTTGTTTTTCTTACCCGATTTGTAGTCATTCAAAGAAGCAACTAAGTAAGCAGCATCTTTACCTACAAGGCTTGGGAATGCAGGAGAAGTGCTTTTACCGTTTGGACCGTGGCAACCCGCGCAAGAAGCGTATTTCGCTTTACCTGCTGCTTCGTCAGCAGCCTGAGCGCCCATTGCTAACACAGATAGTGCCACTGCAACGATTAATTTTTTCATGGTGTAAGCTCCATTAAGGATGTCTAGATTAATAGCCCGGTTTTTTACCGATTGTTGCTTATTACATACAAGTGTTGCGATTCTGTCAAGCAGTATTAGCAAAAAATAATATGGTTTTACTATCCAGTTGGTGCGCTATGTAGAAGTCTTAAATAATGCTGATAACGATGCTGAGCGATTATTTTAGATTCGACGGCATCTTTTACTGCGCAACCTGGTTCGTGGTCGTGGGTGCAATTGTTAAAGCGGCACTGTCCCAGATAAGGACGAAAATCACGCCAGTAACGGTCAGGATGCTCGATAGCAAATTCGCTTAGTTCTAAGCTGCGAATGCCAGCGGCATCAATAAGCTGTCCGCCAATATCGAGTTCGTATAGGGTGGCATTGTTGGTGGTGTGTTGACCTAAACCCGTTGAGCTAGAAAGTTGCTGTGTACGAATGGCGACGTCTGGAATCAACGCTTGCGTGAGAGAGGATTTACCTACCCCCGAATTGCCTAACAATACACTGGTTTTGTTATTGCAGATGTGTTTCAAGGTTTCTAAGCCGATATCGGCTTCTGTGCTGGTTTCGATCCAGGTATAGTCCATAGCCGTATAGACGTTGGCTAGCTGATCACAGTGTGTTCGATAATCATCAGCCAGCAAATCGACCTTGTTCAGAATAACGACGGCATCCAGTCCTTGCCATTCACAATAACACAAGCTACGGTCTAATAGATCTAAGTCAATGCCAGGGGCTGGTGCAATGACAACCAGTAGCTGGTCTACGTTAGCAGCAACAGGTTTAATAACACCTCGAAAGCCGGGTCGAGACAACAAGCTGCGACGCGGCAGTAAGCTTTCAATAACGGGGGGGTGTTGCTCATCAAGCAAAACAATGACCTTATCACCAGCAACCACGTTGGCTAAGTTAGCGCGTTGGTGGCAGGTAAGTAAGTGACCATCATCCAGTTGCACTGTCGCTTTTTTGCCGGAGTTCATTACCACTAGGCCTTCAAATCCTTGGCTGTGATGCTGACTGCCGGAACGGCGCTGGTCGATGCGTTGCTGTTGCTGTTGCGACAGGTTGCGTTTGCTCATGTCGGACGCAACTGATTAATCTTAGCAGCCATAATCATGTCGTTAAGGCTGACTCCCTTAATTGTATGTGTTGTCAGTTTGATCATTACTTTATTGTAGCCAAAGCAAATTTCGGCATGGTGATCTTGTTCATGGCTAATAAAGGCAAGCGCATTCAGAAACGCCATCACTTGATAGTGATTTTTGAATGGTATACTTCGTTCAATGCTGTTGTAATCGAAGCCTGCTTGCCATCCAGGTAATACGCTTAAGTAGCTTTCTACGGTGGGAATCACCATGCGCTGAGCATTTGCAGAGATGGGTTGGCATGATTGATTCTGTAACGTGGTAATATCTAGCATAGGTCAAGCTTCCCAAAATGAGCGGTTATAGTCATCAATAATTGCTTCATTATAGAAGATGTGAGCGTTATTTGGTTAAGGAGTCGTTATGCAGAGTGCAGATAATTTGGTGTGGATGGATTTAGAGATGACGGGTTTGTCGGTGGCAACCGAAAGCATTATGGAAGTAGCAACCATCATTACCGATAGTCAGTTAAACTTGGTTGCGGAAGGGCCTGAAATTGCCATCCATCTCTCCGATGCGGTGTTGGCTGGGATGGATGAATGGTGTCTGAAAACACACGGCGCTTCTGGGCTGATTGAGCG
Source organism: uncultured Francisella sp. (assembly GCA_964416645.1). Lineage (GTDB taxonomy): Bacteria > Pseudomonadota > Gammaproteobacteria > Thiomicrospirales > Thiomicrospiraceae. The sequence goes on from CAYQEZ010000045.1 coordinate 4,039, forward strand.
TTGTCGTCAAAGTACCATTAGTATTGAACAAGCAACAGAGATGACCTTGGCCTTTGTGCAGCAATACGTGCCAGCAAAAACTTCGCCTTTATGTGGTAACAGTATTTGCCAGGATCGTAAATTTATCGAAAAATACATGCCATCATTGGACAACTATCTACACTATCGATTGCTCGATGTGAGCAGCTTCAAAGAGGCGGCGCGTCGCTGGAATAAACCCGTATTTGATGCGGTTCAGAAAAAAGGCACGCATACCGCTTTGTCGGATATTCAGGAGTCGATTGCTGAGATGCGCCATTACCGTCACAATTTTATCATTGGTGCTTGACTCTTGTTGAATAGTTGACCAAAATGGTCAGGTATTATTTTAATAAAAACATCGTTTGTAATCTTGAATTTGTATTACAATATGCTGTTTTACCCCCTAATCATAATTGGGATTGAAGGAGAGTGGCGTGGAGTTGACTGGTGCTCAAATCGTCGTAAAATTTCTAGAGGACGAAGGAGTCGATCATCTGTGGGGTTACCCAGGTGGTGCCGTACTTCCTATTTATGATGCTTTAGATACAACAGCGACCAAGTTACAACATATTTTGGTTCGACATGAGCAGGCTGCCACCCACGCTGCCGATGCCTATTCACGTGCCACGGGTAAACCAGGACTCGTATTGGTCACGTCAGGACCTGGTGCCACTAATGCTATTACTGGCTTAGCGACCGCCTATATGGATTCTATCCCATTAATTGTTATTACAGGCCAAGTGCCGACCAGCATGATCGGACTTGATGCTTTCCAAGAGGTAGATACCGTCGGTATCAGTCGTCCGATTGTTAAGCATAACTTTTTAGTGCGCAATGTGGCTGATTTGGCTGTAACGCTGAAAAAAGCTTTCTATATTGCGACAACAGGTCGTCCAGGTCCTGTTTTGATTGATATTCCTAAAGACATTCAAAACGCTAAAACAGATTATGTCTATCCTGAGTCGGTTAGTATTCGCTCGTATAATGTGGTCACCAAAGGTCACTCAGGTCAAATTCGTAAAGCGATTGATTTGATGATGAATGCAGAGCGCCCTGTGTTTTATACGGGCGGTGGTGTGGTGTTGGGCGATGCCTCAGCACAACTAACCGAGCTTGTGCGTACTCTGGGGTATCCAATCACGCAAACATTGATGGGATTGGGCGCTTTTCCAGCCAGTGATACACAGTCGATTGGTATGCTGGGTATGCATGGTACCTACGAAGCTAATTTGGCGATGCATCATTGTGATGTGCTGATTGCCATTGGCGCGCGCTTTGATGATCGTGTAACGGGTAATATCGAAAAATTCTGTCCGACGGCAAAAATCATTCACGTTGATATTGATCCAGCTTCCATTTCTAAAAATGTTAAAGTGGATGTGCCGATTGTTGGTCCAGTGGCGCAAGTGCTGGATGATATGCTGGATATGTTGCGTCATGAAAAGCGCAAGCCAAATGCAGAAGCTATTGCGGCTTGGTGGAAGCAGATTGATGAGTGGCGTAGTATTAACTGTATGGCGTATCAGCCATCGACTAAGGTCATTAAGCCGCAATCGGTTATCGAATTGTTGCACAAGATTACTGAAGGTGACGCTTACATTACGTCGGATGTGGGACAGCATCAGATGTGGGCAGCTCAGTATTATCCATTCGATAAACCACGTCGTTGGATCAACTCTGGCGGCTTAGGGACCATGGGTGTTGGCTTGCCTTATGCAATGGGCGTGAAAATGGCGTTACCTGACGCGACCGTTGCTTGTGTGACGGGAGAAGGCAGTATTCAAATGAATATTCAAGAGCTGTCAACTTGTCTGCAATATGACTTGCCCGTGAAGATTATTTGTTTGAATAATCGTTTCTTGGGGATGGTGCGTCAGTGGCAAGAGTTTTTCTACGATCGTCGTTACTCTATGTCCTATATGGATTCTTTACCAGACTTTGTTAAATTGGTTGAAGCTTATGGTCATGTAGGGATGAAAGTAACTGACCCCGCAGAATTAGAGAGCAAAATGCGTGAAGCCTTTGCCATGAAAGATCGTTTGGTGTTTATGGATATTCAAACCGATCATACAGAGAACGTTTACCCAATGATTCCGGCTGGCGCGGGTCAAAACGAAATGATTTTGGTATAAGGGGGCTAGGGGATGCGTCATATCATTTCCATGCTGATGGAAAACGAGTCAGGAGCCTTGTCGCGTGTGGCTGGATTGTTTTCGGCACGTGGCTATAATATTCAAGAGTTAACTGTTGCTCCGACTGAAGATGAAACGGTATCGCGTTTGACGCTGGTTACTGAAGGTAACGAGCAGCAAATTGAGCAGATTGTTAAGCATCTTAACCGCTTGGT
>CAYQEZ010000045.1:6506-12153 GCA_964416645.1 uncultured Francisella sp.
TTTTTTAACAAATTTATTATTGGGGTAATGTTCATGAAAGTTTATTACGATAAAGATTGTGATTTATCAATCATCAAAAGTAAAAAAGTAGCCATTATTGGTTTCGGTTCTCAAGGTCACGCGCACGCCGCTAACTTGAAAGACTCTGGCGTTGATGTGACAGTTGGGCTGCGTGCTGGCTCACCTTCAATCAAAAAAGCAGAAGGCTATGGCTTAAAAACAGCTGACGTAGCAACTGCGGTTGCAGCAGCTGACGTGGTGATGATTCTAACGCCTGATGAGTTTCAGTCTAAATTGTACAAACAAGAAATTGAGCCAAACATCAAAAAAGGCGCTACGCTCGCTTTTGCGCATGGCTTTTCAATCATTTACAACCAAATCGAACCACGTGAAGATTTAGACGTCATCATGATTGCACCAAAAGCGCCAGGTCATACCGTGCGTTCAGAGTTCGTGCGTGGTGGTGGTATTCCTGACTTAATCGCGATTCATCAAGATGCCTCAGGCAATGCTAAAGCAACGGCACTTTCTTACGCTATGGGTGTAGGTGGTGGTCGTACGGGTATCATCGAAACCACTTTCCGTGAAGAGTGTGAAACTGATTTGTTCGGTGAGCAAGCAGTATTGTGTGGTGGCGCGGTTGAGTTGGTTAAGGCTGGTTTCGATACCTTGGTTGAAGCGGGCTATGCACCAGAAATGGCTTACTTCGAGTGCTTGCATGAGTTGAAACTGATTGTTGACTTGATGTTCGAAGGCGGTATCGCTAATATGAACTACTCAATTTCTAACAATGCAGAATACGGTGAATATGTCACTGGTCCTCGCGTTATCAATGAAGAGTCTCGCAAAGCGATGCGTGAAGCTTTGGCAAACATCCAATCAGGCGAGTACGCGAAACAGTTCATCTTAGAAGGTCAGTCTAACTATCCTTCAATGACAGCGCGTCGTCGTCAAAATGCTGAGCACGGCATCGAAGTGGTTGGTGCAAAATTACGCGCTATGATGCCTTGGATTGCAGCGAACAAAATCGTTGATAAAGAAAAGAACTAATTTTCGATTCAGCTTTGATTGGAAACGCCAGCATTTTGCTGGCGTTTTTGTTTGTAGGCTGTTTTAGGCTTGTGGTAAACCCCTATGATTGTGTTAGCATTAGCACACGAATGATGAATGAAAGGAGTCTCCTGTGCAAACACCAAAACAGGGAATTTATTGGTTGCCAAATATGTTGACCACGGCAGCGTTATTTTGTGGTTTCTACGCTATTATCGCGGGTGTGAATCAGCAGTTTGAGCAGGGTGCGATTGCAATTTTTATTGCCATGGTTTTTGATGCGCTGGATGGTCGAGTAGCCCGTATGGCCAACGCAACAAGCGAGTTTGGTGCTGAGTACGATAGCCTGTCTGATATGGTTTCCTTTGGTATTGCACCAGCGATGTTGGTTTACAGCTGGGGTTTGAATGAGCTGGGTAAGTTTGGTTGGGTAGCGGCTTTTATCTATGTCGCGGCGGCAGCACTGCGCTTGGCGCGCTTTAATACCCAAGTCGGTATTGCCGATAAACGCTATTTCCAAGGGTTACCTAGCCCAGCGGCTGCGGGGGTATTAGCTTCGTTTGTGTGGATTATGGGTGATGCCAGTTTTAGCCAAATTACCGTGGTGTTCGTCAGCCTACTGACGATTGCTACAGGCTTATTAATGGTTAGTAATTTCCGTTATCACAGCTTTAAAGAATTTAAGCTGAAAGATCGCGTTCCTTTTATCACCATGCTGTTACTGGTGGGTGTGGCGATTATTATTTTGATTGATCCTGCAACACTCTTGTTCTTGATTTTGTTTGTGTATGCGGCTTCGGGATTGGTGGTGACTCTGTGGGGGCTGAAAGAGCGCCGTAGTTTAAGAAAGAAATCTAAACAACAGCCAGAGGCGAGTACTAGCGAAAATAGCGGCTCACCAACTCAATCACAGTTTAACGAGTTGCACTAAGGAAAAATAACATGAAAGATACCTTAATTATTTTTGATACCACGTTACGTGATGGTGAGCAAAGCCCAGGTGCATCCATGACGCGCGAAGAAAAAGTAAAAATTGCCAAAGTCTTAGAAAAGTTACGGGTTGATGTGATTGAAGCGGGTTTCCCAGCGGCCAGTCAGGGCGACTTTGAGTCGGTGCAAGCAGTCGCTAAAGTCGTGCAGGATTCGGTGGTTTGTGGTTTATCTCGTGCGGTGGATCGTGACATTGACCTAGCGGGTGATGCAGTGAAGCCAGCAACACGCGGACGTATTCATACCTTTATTGCGACATCGCCCATTCACATGGAAAAGAAACTGCGCATGACCCCTGATGAAGTGATTGAGCGCGCTGTGTATGCGGTAAAGCGTGCGCGTCAGTACACCGATGATGTTGAGTTTTCAGCAGAAGATGCTGGTCGTTCTGATCCTGAGTTTTTGTGTCGCGTGTTTGATGCCGTCATTAAAGCGGGTGCAACAACGATTAATATTCCCGATACCGTGGGTTACAACTTGCCAGAGCAATTTGGTGCATTGTTTAAATACGTGATTGCCAATACCGCTAATTCAGACAAAGCTATTTTTTCAGCGCATTGCCATAATGATTTGGGCTTAGCGGTTGCTAACTCATTGGCAGCGGTGCAAAATGGTGCACGCCAAATTGAATGTACCATTAATGGATTGGGTGAACGTGCGGGTAACACGGCGTTAGAAGAAATCGTTATGGCGATTCGCACCCGTCAAGACTTTTTCTCGTTTGATACGCGCATTCATACCAAAGAAATTGTGCCTGCTTCGCGCATGGTATCGGCCATTACGGGGTTTGCCGTACAGCCCAATAAAGCGATCGTTGGTGCCAATGCCTTTGCTCATGAGTCGGGTATTCATCAAGATGGCGTGTTGAAGCATCGTGAAACTTACGAAATCATGTCGGCAGAAGATGTGGGCTGGTCGGCGAACAAAATGGTATTGGGTAAGCATTCAGGTCGTAATGCGTTGCGCTCTCGTTTAGAATCGATTGGCGTTGCCCCAGCGAGCGAAGAAGAGTTGAACCGAATTTTTGTTCGCTTTAAAGAATTGGCCGACTTAAAGCATGATATTTATGATGAAGACTTGTTGGCTTTAGTTGCGGATGATGCAGTTGAGTTAGAAAGCGATCAATATCGTTTGGTTTCGTTAAAAGTGGTGTCAGAAACGGGCGAGCAACCTAAAGCCGAAGTCACACTTTGGATTAACGGCGAAGAGCAACGCGCAGAGTCTGCGGGTGCAGGTGCGGTCGATGCCACCTTCAAAGCCATTGAAAGCATGGTCAATTCAGGTGCAAATCTTTCGCTTTATGCGGTTAGCAATGTCACCAATGGCACTGACTCACAAGGTGAAACGGCGGTGCGTTTAGAAAAAGGTGGTCGTATTGTCAATGGACAGGGAACAGATACCGATATTATGACGTCGTCCGCTAAGGCCTACATTAATGCACTGAATAAGCTCGAAGTGCGTGCCAAACGCTCTCATCCTCAATATCAAGGTGGCGTGTGAATTTGGCTGAAGCACTCGGTATTGTTGATTGGCAAGATCAGCGCCTTGAACGTCAAGACGCTGATCATTCTGAAGTGACCAACCAACAGTCATTATCAGAGCTTTGGGTTTGGTCGGCCGATTTAGACACTTTTTGGAACGATGACCAAGACCCGCGCTGGCGCTTGTTGTTAAACATTGTGCAGGCTTTGGGTTTTTCTGCAGATCACTTGCTGCCTTGCGAACAGCCTGAAGACAAACCAGAAGACGCTTGGGGAATGGCTTTTGGACGTTCGGCAGCTAATATGGTTTCTTTGCCTGCGTTAAACGATTTGCTTACGCAGCCCGCGTTGAAAAAACAAACTTGGCAGACACTTTGTCAGCAGTTATTGATTCATGCCTAAACAGGTTGCGGTTATTGGTGCTGGTCCTGCTGGACTCATGGCAGCAGAGGTCTTAGTCAGTCAAGGGTTTTCCGTCAGTGTTTATGATGCCATGCCTTCAGTAGGTCGAAAGTTTCTGCAAGCGGGCAGGGGCGGACTCAACATCAGTCATAGCCTAGCTATCGACGAGTTTTTGCTTCAATATGGTGATGCGTCACGCTGGTTGGAACCTATGATCCGTAACTTTGACGCTTCCGCAATTCAGGCGTGGATGAAAGGCTTGGGCATCGATAGTTTTATTGGCTCTTCGGGACGTATTTTCCCCACCGATAAAAAAGCAGCGCCCTTACTCAGAGCTTGGTTGCATCGATTAAAACAAGCAGGCGTTAGCTTTCACATGAAACACCGCTTTATCGGTTGGCAAGGAGCGTCGCTTCTATTTAACCATGCTGACACGCAAGAACTGGTGAGCGCCGATGCCGTCGTTATGGCATTGGGTGGCGCCAGTTGGCCACAGTTGGGTTCTAAAGGAGAGTGGTTAGCAAACTTTGCCCATCAAGGTATTGAGGTTGCACCTTTCAGACCCGCGAATTGCAGTTTCAATGTCGCTTGGAGTCAGCACCTAGTTCAGCATCATGCAGGTGCTCCCATTAAGCCCGTGATTTTGCATTATCAAGATAGTGCTGGTCAAAGTTATCAGCACCAGGGCGAGTTAACTTTATCCGCCTCTGGTTTAGAGGGGGGGCTCATTTATCGCTTTTCCGCACGTTTGCGTGATGCCATCGAGTCATTCGGTCCTCAAACGATTTACCTCGATCTGCTTCCCAGTCTTAATGAGCAACAAGCGCTGAATAAGTTAAATCAAGCTTCTGTGCGTTTGTCCTTAAGCAATAAGTTAAAAACAAGTTTGAATTTATCAGCCGTTAAGATTGGTTTAGTGCAAGAATGGGTCAAACAACATAATGTGCGCCCCAATCATGCAAGTTTGATTGAATTACTTAAACGCTATCCCGTGTCACTGATTGCAGTAGGAGATATAGCGCAAGCCATTAGTAGTGCTGGTGGTGTGAAACAATCCGCCTTGGATGAAAGATTAATGTTAATAGTTAAGCCTGGTGTGTTTTGTGTCGGGGAAATGCTGGACTGGGAAGCACCAACAGGTGGTTACCTGCTCACGGCTAGCTTGGCAACGGCACGTTGGGGCGCCCAGGGAGTGGCTGAATGGCTGAAATGAGTTTGGCGCAAGCGCTCTATGTTTTTGAACAGCAAGAGCAAGGCTGTCACTGGACGCTTGAACAATTTGAGCAAAGTTTGCTCAATCCAATAACCAGCCTTGAAGTTTATTATCATCAAGGCATAATGGCTGGCTATGTCTTAAGTTCAAATCTGGGCGATATGTTTGAAGTGTTACAGATTACGGTGGCTTCTGCTTACCAGCGCCAAGGCATCGCCACTCAGTTATTAGTCTTAACTCTCGATAAAGCGAAATCGCTTGGTTGTGAACGTGTTGTGCTTGAAGTGCGAGAAACGAATCATGGTGCGATTGCGTTATATCAAAAATTGGGTTTTCAATTCGATGGTGTGCGCAAGAACTACTACCGTAGCGCGAAGAGTGATTCAGAAAATGCGCTATTGATGTCGTTAAGCTGTTGATATTTTGTTTTTACAACAAAAATATGACAAATTTTTGAAATAACGCTTGCCAAAAGTGTTCATAAGTCCCATAATTTAGCTTCTCGAAACAA
>CAYQEZ010000046.1:0-11385 GCA_964416645.1 uncultured Francisella sp.
CCTACCCATTGGGTTATTAGAGGTGCCCGTTAATGTAATGTTTTTGCCAATAGCTGTTAGGTGTCATTTTCTATATCGGCGGTTTCAATGTGAATTTTTCATGACCGAAATCAATTAAGTCTTGAAATGGTCATAAATAATCCTTATAGTAGATACTGACATCTTTAATCACTAAGGAGTGACGATCATGGGAAAACGTATTTTCCTTTTCTTACTAACCAACATTCTTGTTGTCGCTGTGGCAATGATTGTGTTGAACTTGTTGGGTGTGGGCAATCTACGTGATGGTCAAGGTGGCATGAATTTGGCCAACCTCGCGGTGTTTGCTCTAGTGTGGGGTTTTGTGGGCTCATTCATTTCGTTGGCTATGTCGAAATGGATGGCGAAAAAATCGGTCGGTGCCGTGGTGATCGAAAACCCCAGCACGCCAACTGAACGTTGGTTGGTCGAGACGGTGAAACGTCAGGCACAAAAAGCGGGTATTGGTATGCCTGAAGTGGCGATGTACGAAAGTGCTGAGCCTAACGCTTTTGCTACCGGTATGAGCAAAAATAATGCTTTGGTTGCGGTTTCAACAGGTTTGTTGCAACAAATGACGCAAGATGAAGTCGAAGCGGTACTGGGTCACGAAGTGGCGCATATTGCGAACGGCGACATGGTGACCATGGCCTTGTTACAAGGCATTCTGAACGCCTTCGTGATTTTCTTTGCTAAAATTATTGCGAATATTGCTAGCAATATTTTCAACAGCAATAACCAAGAGGGTGAAGAAGGCGGTTTTGATTGGGTATTCTTAGTCGTTGATATCGTCATGAACATCTTGTTGGGCATCTTGGCTAGTATGGTAACCGCTTGGTTTAGTCGCCAACGTGAGTTCCGTGCCGATGAGGGTGGTGCTTACTTGTCTAGCCCACAAAAAATGGCTTCTGCTTTGCGTCGTTTATCGATGATGCAACCAGGTCATTTGCCAGATCAAATGGCGGCATTCGGTATCAGTAGTGCTGGCACTTTGTCGATGTTGTTCGCGACGCATCCTCCATTGGAAGAGCGCATTGCTGCGCTGGAAGCTAAGCACAACTTTGCCTTAGTTTAATCGGCAAGCTTGCTGAAAGTGAAAATCCGCCTTCGGGCGGATTTTTTGTATGTGAAATATGATGAATGATGAGTTTGCAGTGGTTTATCAGGTGGTTAATTCAGTTAATGTGAGTTAACCACCTATAGGATGTCACTGAGCTAAACGCGACTCAGTGGCTTGCACTACGGGCAACATATTGGCAACACTGTCAGGATTGAGTGATAGGCTGGTAATGCCTTTTTCCACCAAGTGTTGCGTTATTTCAGGGAAGTCGCTCGGTGCTTGACCACAGATGCCAACATATTTGCCGTGACGGTGGCAGGCATCAATCGCCATATCCATGAGAGCCGTGACAGCAGGGTTGCGTTCGTCGTATCCTGTCAGCAAGCCAGAATCACGATCAACACCCAGACTCAGCTGTGTTAAGTCGTTCGAGCCAATTGAGAAGCCGTCGAATAGCGGTAAGAATTGGTCGGCAAGAATGGCATTGGCGGGAATTTCGCACATTAGGTAAACTTTTAAGCCATTTTCACCGCGCACTAAGCCATAGCGTTCCATTAAGCCTAATGTGAGCTGAGCTTCGGGGACGGTGCGTACAAAGGGAATCATCAGCGATACATTGTGCAATCCCATTGCTTCACGTACTTTTTTCAAGGCAGCGCATTCGAGTGCAAAAGATTCACGGAAACGCGGGTCGAAATAGCGAGCTGCGCCACGTAAGCCAATCATCGGGTTTTCTTCATGAGGTTCGAACTGAGCGCCACCGATCAGTGCGGCATATTCGTTCGATTTGAAATCTGATAGCCGTACAATCACTTGACGCGGATAGAAAGCGGCAGCAATGGCACCAACGCCTTCGGCAAGGCGTTCGATAAAGAAATCGCGTGGACTGGCATAGCCAGCAATAATTTCGTCAATTTGCTTCTGTAGTTTTTTGTTAAGGGTGTCGTACTCGAGCAAAGCGCGTGGGTGAATGCGAATGGCATGGTTAATAATAAATTCCAAGCGCGCTAGGCCAACACCTGCCACAGGCATAGCGGCATGAATAAAAGCCAGTTCGGGATTGGCGACGTTAACCATCAATTTGGTGTGTGTGTCGATGCTTTCAGGGAAACTTTCTTTGTTAATGCTGAAAGGAATTTCGCCTTTGTAAATAAGGCCACTTTCACCTTGCGCACAGGAAACGGTTACTGGTTCATCATCATGAATGCTGAGTGTGGCATTTTGCGTGCCAACAATGGCAGGAATACCCAGTTCGCGCGCAATGATGGCGGCATGACAAGTGCGTCCGCCACGGTTGGTGACAATGGCACTGGCGATTTTCATGATCGGTTCCCAGTCGGGGTCGGTCATGTCGGTGACTAGCACGTCACCAGGTTGAATACGGTCGATTTGTGCGGCAGATTCAATTACCTTAGCGCGTCCTGTGGCAATTTTAGCACCGATGCTACGACCAGTTGCCAGTATTTCTACCCCACTGGTATCACCCAATTGGTAGCGTTCGGTCATGGCAGCGGTGATTTTTTCAGCATGTACTGTTTCAGGGCGCGCTTGTAGAATGTACAGTTCGCCATCGATGCCATCTTTGGCCCATTCAATGTCCATCGGCATGTGACGACTGTGATGCTGGCTGTAGTGTTGTTCAATGATTAACGACTGACGAGCCAGTGATAGCACTTCCTCATCGGTTAGGGCGAAGCTTTGGCGCTCTTTACGCATCACCTTAATATTTTTGGTCGAATTGCCTGCAATGGCATCGTCGGTGTAGACCATGCGTAGGGCTTTATCGCCCAGTTGTCGTTTCAGAATAGGGGCGTGACCTGCCAACAAAGTGGGTTTATGCACCAGGTACTCGTCTGGGTTGACAGCTCCTTGCACCACGTTTTCGCCCAAGCCGTAGGCGGCATTAATTAACACCACGTCGTTAAAGCCTGACTCGGTATCGAGCGTAAACATCACGCCCGAAACGCCTTTGTCGGCGCGTACCATTTTTTGGATGGTGACGGAAAGGGCTACTTTGTCATGGGCAAAGCCTTTATCGGCACGGTAAGAAATGGCTCGATTGGTGAATAAACTGGCAAACACGCGCTTGGTGGTATGTACAATGTGACGGTCACCCGCGATATTCAAATAGGTTTCTTGCTGACCGGCAAAAGAAGCTCCAGGTAAGTCTTCGGCAGTGGCGGATGAGCGAATCGCCACTTCAATCATCGGACGATATTCAGATTCTAAGGCTTGATAGGCTTGTGTAATTTCTGCTTTAAGATCGGGTGGCATTTGCCCGTTAATAATCCAATTTCGGATGGTTTGTCCGACCTGCTGCAATTGCGTTAAATTTTTTGTATCCAGTGTGGCTAGCAGGGCTTGAATTTTGTTGGTCAAGTCATTATAGGCAAGGTACGCCCAATAGCCGTCGGCAGTGATGGCGAAGCCATTTGGAATGCGCAGTCCTTGTGGCACTAATTCGCTGAACATTTCACCGAGCGAGGCGTTTTTCCCCCCCACTAAGGGCAGGTCGGTCAAGCGAATTTGGGCAAAAGTTTTAATGTATCGCATGGGAGCTTCCTAACTGACGTTAATGCGGTTAGGTTAGCCAACCCAGTAGGATTTTGCAAGCGTCTATGTTCTATTAGGAGAGATTATGCACACCACTGAAACCTATGGTTTTCAAACAGAAGTGAAACAACTATTACAGTTGATGATTCATGCGCTTTACTCGAACAAAGAAATCTTTGTGCGTGAGTTGGTTTCGAATGCTTCGGATGCGCTCGATAAACTTCGTTTTCTGTCGGTACAAGATGATAGTCTAGTCGCCGAAGATAGTAATCTGCGTATTGAAATTGACTTCAATAAAGACGCGGGTACGCTAACCATTCGTGATAATGGCGTGGGTATGAGCAAAGAGGAAGTGGTACAAAACTTGGGTACCATTGCCAGCTCAGGCACTAAACGCTTTATGGAAGCGATGGAAAGTGCACAGAAAAAAGATGCGAATTTGATTGGTCAGTTTGGTGTCGGTTTCTACTCTGCCTTTATGGTGGCGAGTGAAGTGACGGTTCGCACCCGTCGTGCGGGGCTAGCGGCTGATGAAGGCATCGTCTGGCACTCAACGGGCGAAGGTGATTACACCATCACCCCAGAGACCATTGAGCGTCGTGGTACGGAAATTGTGCTAACGCTCAAAGAAGATAATAAAGAGTTTGCAGAGGGCTGGAAACTGCGTTCGATTCTGAAAAAATATTCTGAACACATTGCTTTCCCCATTATGTTGCCTAAACCTGTGCCACCGAAAGACAGTGAAGATGAAAGCATTGTCGCCACCGAGCCAGCATGGGAGCAAGTGAATGATGCCACCGCTTTGTGGCAGAAGTCTAAATCGGAAGTGACGCAGGAAGAGTATGAGGCGTTTTATCAGTCGGTGAGTAGCGATTGGAACAAGCCGCTCACCCATTTACACAATAAGGTTGAAGGGAATTTAGAATACACCACGCTGCTTTATATTCCAGAGCAAGCGCCCTTTGATTTGTGGGACAGAGACCGTCGTTATGGCGTGAAGCTGTTCGTGAAACGTGTATTCATTATGGATGATGCCGAGCAGCTGTTGCCAAGCTGGTTACGTTTCGTGCGTGGTGTTGTTGATTCTGCTGATCTGCCATTGAACGTGTCGCGTGAAATTCTGCAAAGTAATGCGGTGGTGGATAAGATTCGTTCGGCAACCATTAAGCGTATCATTGATCATCTGAATAGTATGGCGAAAGACGATGCGGAGAAATACGCGAAATTCTGGTCAACTTTTGGTCAGGTATTGAAAGAAGGTGTGATTGATGACTACAGTAACCGCGAGAAAATCGCTGGCTTGTTGCGTTTTGCTTCGACCACTTCCGATGAGCAGAGTGTGTCTTTAGCTGACTATATCGCCCGTATGCCGGAAGATCAAAAAGACCTTTACTACATTACCGCTGAAACCCTCACTTCAGCGAAGGGCAGCCCGCATTTAGAAGCTTTCCGCAAAAAAGGGTGGGAAGTGTTATTGTTGACCGATCGTATTGACGAGTGGGTGGTGCAGCATTTAACCGAGTTTGATGGTAAATCGTTAAAAGCAGTCAACCGTACCGACTTAACCGATGTGATCGGCGACGCTAAACCTGAAGTGAATGAAGCGCAAGAAGATGTGCTGAAGCGTTTGAAAGAAACCTTGACCGAGCAAGTGTCTGATGTCAAAGCATCTGCGCGTTTGGTCGATTCCCCTGCTTGTTTGGTGTTGGGTAGTCACGACATGGCACCGCATATGGCGAAAATTATGGCGCAGTTGGGTCAGGCCGTGCCAGAGAACAAGCCAGTATTGGAAGTGAACTTGGACCATGCCATTGTCAATCGTTTATCGGGAGCAGAGGGTGAAGCTTTCAATGATTGGGCATTGTTCTTACTTGAGCAAGCGCATGTGGCCGATGGTAGCTTGCCGAAAGACCCAGCTGGCTTTGTCGCACGGGTTAATCGCTTGCTTGCTTAATAAAAGCATTTGCTTTTAACGGAAAAAGCCACTGGAAGCAGTGGCTTTTTTATTGAATGATCCTTAGCTGATGGGATTTTTGATGACAAAAAACACCCCGTAGGGTGTTCTGAGCATCAAGCTAAGAAGCTTAATTAGTGCTTAGCAGAAACTTTTTCTGGTTTGCTGTGAGCTTTCTTAAATTTTTCAACCAAAGCGGTTGGTTTAGCTGATTGGCCAACATAGAGTACATCTCTACCATTAGGACCAGCTGCGGTATCGGTGAAACCAGAAGCTTGTTCTTTTTCTAAGTAGGTACGTAAAGATTTGTTATCAGTAAATACCATATACTTTTTGCCATCGAATACTTCAGCATACATGGTATCGGCTAAAGATAGCTTGCCCATATATACTTCTAAAGCAGGCATATAAGGTTTGATTTTTTTCTCTAAATCTTTAGCTTGTGCTTTAGTTAAACCAACAACCAAAGTGCCACCTTTAGCGGCTTCGCCGATCAGGGTATTGCGGTATGTCGGTTCACCAAATTGAACGAATTCAGACCAAGTTTTTTCATCATCAAAAATATAAGTACGATTCTCGTAAAAACCCATGTAAAAGTCATTGGTTGCGTAGTATTCGTCTTTAGCGTTAGTAAATTTGCTGGGGGCAGTGCTACAGCCAGCTAGGGTCGCCACAGCAAGAGCAGCTAAGATGTATTTTTTCATTCGGAAAAGCTCCACAGGGTTTAATAAATAACGTGTTGTATTATGAAAACATTGTGTGACACTAACATGGCATTAATGTGACAGTTGGGTTACAAGTTCAAATTAAGATATATCAGTGTCGTTGATGGGGTGAGAAAATGGAATGCTGACTCAAATTGAGTTGAGCTGTCAAACATTGATATGACGAAAAATAGGTTAAGGTTGTGAATGCAATCGTTCATTGTGGAGGGTTTAGATTCTGGTGTGATCGAGCAACAGCTACGTGAAAGCGTTGGAGTGGCTAGCCTATTTCGATTGGATGGAAAAAATCGACAACATACTGGAAACGCTGACTCTTATCTGCAGACAACGCTGAAGTTAGTGCTGCTAAATTAGGGTTTTTTCTAGTGAGCGGGTAAGTAATTTTTCCTCTTCGTCGCTTAGTGCTTTGCCATCACGGTTGCGCATTAAAAAAACGTCTTCCACCCTTAAGCCCGCTGTGCTGATTCGAGCGGAAATGAGATTGATGCCTAGCTCATGAAATACCAGTGCACAACGGTAAAGTAGTCCAGGTCGGTTTCGACTGATCAGGTTCACTTCGCTGTGATCGGTATGGTGGTTAATATTGACCTGCGTTTTAATACTAAATTGTTGCTGGCGGCTATTGGGTTTTTGAAAAAGGGGTGTTATGGGTAGCTGGTGCTGATGTAAGCTGTAGAGTAACCCTTGTAGCCAAGCATTTTGCTCATCTTCAGACCAGTGTTTAGGCGATAAAAACTTCAGTTCAATCAGGGCTTGTTGTTGATTGTTGGTGTAGAGTTTAGCATCGACAACGTTGAGTTTGGCTTGATCAAAGGCTGCTGTTAATATAAGCCAAGCACCAGGATGATCATCAGCAAAAATCAGCAGGCTACTAACGCCTTTGACAGGAGAAGGAGCCAAGGAAGCAATCGGTAAGGGATGGGTGCTTTCCAGCCATACTTGGGCGTGTCTTAGTAAGTCGTCGGCAGTTTGTTGTTGTTGATAATGGGTATCTGCCAGACTGGTCCAGAGGTGAGTTAAGCGCTGTTGTTCGTCGCTATTGAATTGAGCGAGCGTGGCTTTTTGTTGGTCATCGTGCTGAGGTTGTTTGGAAAAGTAATGTTGGGTGCGATGATAAAGTGTTTTTAACAGATTGTCTTTCCAACCATTCCAAACAACAGGCGAAGTGGCGCAAATATCAGCCACGGTAAGTAAATAAAGATAGTTGAGTCGCTCTAGGCTCATGACTGATTGGCAGAAGGCTTCAATGACTTGAGGATCGCTAATATCTTTTTTCTGTGCTGTGTGTGACATGAGCAGGTGCGCTTCCACCAGCCAACTGAGCAGTTGACCTTCTGTGTCGCTAAGCTGCGCTTGTTGCGCAAATTCTCGTGCATCTTGTGCACCTAGCAGGGCATGATCGCCACCCCTTCCTTTAGCAATATCGTGGAATAAACCAGCCAGCAACAATAGGTCGGGTTGCTCGATCTGTTGTGCTAAATCGCAGGCAAAGGCGTAGGCTTCTTGCGCTTCGGGTGAGCGTCGTAAAAAGCCACGCAGATTACGCACCACAAAAAGAGTGTGTTCGTCGACGGTGTAAGCATGAAACAGATCAAACTGCATGAGCCCTGTAATGCGATGAAAAGCGGGTAGCAATCGACCTAATAGCCCCAAGGCGTGCATTGTGCGTAATGAGCGGGTGACGCCTTGACGCTGCTGAAGCAAATAACGGAAGACATGCCAAGTTTCGGCTTTCTGACAGAAGGCTTCATTCACTAAATGCGCATAGTTTTGAATGATGCGTTGCGTTTGTGAGCGAATGTTTTCGACACGGTGATCGGTTAGCAGTACAAAGCAGTGCAAAAGTTGTATTGGGTTGTGAATAAAGACTTGTTCGCTGTTGACGTTGAGTGATTTATCAATCAGTGAAAAGTGTTCATTAAGGGTTTGGATATTGGGTTTGGGAGAGGCAAAAATGTCCTCACGAAAGTGTTGAAGTAACAGAGCGTTCAGTCGCTGGATGGTTTTGGCATTGCGGTAGTAGTCTTGCATGAAGTTTTCAACGGCGAGTTTGCCGTCGATCTCTCGGTAGCCAAGCTGTTCGGCAATGCGCTTTTGGTGCTCAAATAAGAGGCGTTCTTCTTTGCGCTGGGTTAGGTGATGTAGTACAAAACGCACCCGCCAGTGAAATCGCATGGCTCTCTCTAGGTCATTATATTCATTGACCGATAAAAAACCGACACTCACCAGTTGTTGCAAACTGTTGGCATCAAAATGGCGCTTGGCTACCCATGCTAGGGTGTGAATATCGCGCAGTCCGCCAGGGCTTTCTTTAATATTGGGTTCAAGTTGCGCTAGCACATCATGGGCTTTGTTATGACGCGCCATTTGCTCTTCTACCTTGGCTTTGAAAAAATCACGGCTTGGCCAAAAGTCGCGTTTGCGCCAGAGTTGTCGTAGTTGGTCAAAGTCTTCGTAGTGACCAATGAGCCAACGAGCTTCAATATAATTGGTTGCTGTTGATAAATCCGATTTTCCCATCTCATAACAGTCTTTCAGGCTGCGAATGGCATGACCGACTTGTAAGCCAATATCCCACAAGTAGGTGATAAAGGTTTCCAGTTGGCGCTGTTCTTCTGCATTAACCCCTTCTTCGGGAATCAATATTAAAATATCAATGTCCGAAAAGGGATGAAGCTCAGCACGTCCATAGCCACCTACTGCTACTAAACATAAGCGCTGTGTGTGACCTATATGATGTTTCCATACTCGACGCAGCAGTTGGTCGATAAAGTTGGTGCGTTCGCTAATCAAATGCTGAATGGGAGCTTTACTTTCAAAACGCAACCATTGTTGTTCTTGTAAGTTAGTTAGGAGCTGTCTGCCCACACGAATGGATTCTTTGCTATCGTGCAATGATTGAACCAGTAGTGGGGCAGTTAAACTCATAGGACAACTCTAAAAAAATAATGGGTTGGGGGTTTTGGGGGAAGGATTATATTTTAGTAACATCTAACGAAGTGATTTAAAACCCTTCCACCAGTTAAAAAACAATCATAGGGTCTCTAAAAATAAGCGAAGCGAGTTTTTTAGAGATACCCTCATAATGGTTTTTCTCCTGGGCGTAGCGTCAGTATTTCAACGCCAGTTTCAGTCACGGCAAGAGTGTGTTCCCATTGTGCAGATAGGGTGCGATCTTTGGTTACCACTGTCCAACCATCGGGTAAGACCTTAATGTCTTTTTTGCCTAAGTTAATCATCGGCTCGATGGTGAAGGTCATACCAGGTTGTAACACCAAGCCTTCACCTTGACGACCATAGTGCATGACGTGGGGTTCTTCGTGAAACGCCAATCCGACACCGTGTCCACAATATTCTTCAACAACCGAACAATGGTTGCGCTGGGCATGACGCTGAATGGCATAACCAATATCACCGAGGGTGACGCCCGGTTTAACTAAATTGATGCCCACCCATAGGCATTCATGGGCGATGTTGCAAATACGGCTACCTCGAATGGTGGGCTTGCCCACTTCAAACATCATGCTGGTGTCGCCAAAAAAACCATCTTTAATGACCGTGACATCAATGTTCACAATGTCGCCATCTTTGAGCTTTTTATCCCCTGGAATACCGTGACAGACTTGGTGGTTGATACTGGTACAAATGGAGCGTGGAAAGCCTTTGTAATTTAAGCACGCGGGAATGGCTTGCTGTTGATTGACAATCATGTCATAAGCCAATTGATCTAAGGTGTCAGTGCTGACGCCAGGCTTGACGTGTTCGCTCAGCATTACCAACACATCGGCGGCCATCTTGCCTGCAACGCGCATACCAGCGATCTGAGACGGCGTTTTAATGATGACATTGCTGGTTGGGTTGGGTTGATCGCTCATGCGCTGGATGTCCTTAATGATAAACTGTAGCAAGAATAGCTTGAAAAAAAACGTCAAATAGCGTATAAATGCGCTCTTGAATTCCCATTAGGGACTATTTTAACACTCCACATATATTCCGTCACCGCTTACTGGGTGGCCGCAAGGCTTAGTAAGGTCGGGGAATGTAGAGGCAAAACCCAAGAAAAGGAAAATTTCATGGCTAAAGTATCTATGCGCCAACTGCTCGAAGCAGGCGTTCATTTCGGACACCAAACTCGCTACTGGAACCCAAAAATGGGTCAGTACATTTTTGGTTCACGTAACAAAATTCACATTGTTAACTTAGAACAAACGCTGCCTATGTTCCACGATGCGCTGAATGCAGTGAGCAAAGTGGCTGCTTCTCGTGGTACTGTGTTGTTTGTGGGTACAAAACGCGCTGCGCAAGACGTGATTGCAGAAGAAGCAACGCGTTGTGGCATGCCTTATGTTAACCATCGTTGGTTAGGTGGTATGCTGACTAACTTTAAAACCGTTAAGCAGTCAATTCGTCGTTTGCGTGAACTCGAAAGCAATTTACAAGATGGTACTGTTGAGCGTTTAACGAAGAAAGAAGCGCTTATGCAAGCGCGTGAACTAGAGCGTTTGGAGCGTTCTTTGGGCGGTATCAAAGACATGCGTCAAATGCCTGATGCAATTTTCGTTATCGACACAGGCGTTGAGCACAACGCGATTTTAGAAGCAAAAAAATTAGGTATTACTGTGATTGGTGTGGTTGATACCAATAACGATCCAGCGTTGGTTGATTACGTTATTCCAGGTAACGATGACGCGGTTCGCGCCATCAAGCTTTACCTAGAGTCAGCGGCTGATGCGATTATTGAAGCTAAAGCGAGCATCACTACAGGTGCAGCAGCAGATGAGTTTGTTGAAGCGACTGCAGAAGCAGCCTAATCTAAGCTCGATAAAGAAGGGGCGCTTATGCCCCTTTTTTCATAAAAGCGTCACAGACGCAAGCATACAATGAAAATGGCTGACTTTCAGCGGTTTTCAAACACATTCATGATGAAGGAATAAAAAAATGGCAATTACTGCAGGCATGGTAAAAGAGTTACGTGAACGCACTGGCGTAGGCATGATGGAATGTAAAGGTGCGTTGACTGAAACGGGCGGCGACATGGAAAAAGCGGTTGACCTGTTGCGCGCTAAAGGTATGGC
>CAYQEZ010000047.1:0-1458 GCA_964416645.1 uncultured Francisella sp.
CATATCTGTTGACCTCTAACAACGGCTGTTTATTCAAGAAGCTTATGGATGGGTTCGGCCTTGTGAAAGTGCCATCCTTGTGAAAGTGCCATCCTTGCGCATAGTCAATATCAATGGTTGTCAATGCCTGAGCAATATCGCCTGTTTTCAACGCCCGCTCTTTGACCCACCCATTTTAAAATCGGGTTTAACTGAGCGGCCATACTTAAGTTAGCTTGAAAATTGGCCACTCCAAGGGTGTAAACTCGCTCTTGTGCTGCACTGGCAAAACTTAAGCAACAAAGCAAACAGAGCCATATGACTTGCACGGCTTTTTTCATGAGTATTTTTCTATTCTGAGTATTTCTATTATGATTATGTTATATTTTTCCAAAGTTTACCACGATTCTAGTCAAACGTATTAAAGGATTTAAGGAAGCCTGAACAATACGGCTTCGCCTTTTTTCAGGCTTCCTAATTTATTTTTTAATTGGTGGAAGGGATAACTTCAATAAGTTAAGTGTCAAAAATGTGCACCCCTTCCCCCAAACCCCCAACTCATTGTATTTTTTAGAGGTTTCTTAATTATGTCCAATCACAACCTAGCTGACATTCGCATTCACTACCAAAAAGATGTCCTAGACTGGGACAAGCTAACCAATGATCCCTTGGTTAACTTACAGCAATGGCTAGGCGATGCCATTGAATCTGGCCTATACGAACCCACCGCCATGACCTTGGCGACGGTTGATCAAAACCAACAACCTCATTCACGGATTGTGCTGTTGAAAGACCTAGATACAGGCTTGGTGTTTTACACCCACTACACCAGTGCTAAGGGCAATGAAATGGCGCAAAACCCTAAGGCTGCACTCACTTTTTTTTGGCCCGAAATGGAGCGTCAAGTACGTGTTGAAGGTAAGGTAGAAAAATTAAGCGCCGAACAATCCGACCGTTACTTTGCCAGCCGCCCCAGAGACAGCCAACTGGGAGCTTGTGCCTCGGCGCAAGGGCAAGTGGTTGCCAATCGCCATGCCCTAGAAGCTCATTTTAACCAGATTGCTGCTGAGTTTGCAGGCAAACCCGTACCTCGTCCCGAGCACTGGGGTGGCTATCGCCTTATCCCCCATCGCTTTGAATTTTGGCAGGGTCGCCCGAATCGGTTGCACGACCGTTTGGTATTTCAACAACAAAGCCAAGGCGGTTGGACAAAGGAAAGATTAGCACCATGAATTTGTATCCGTTAGAAACCTCGTGGCTTAATGTGCTTGCTTCTGAATTTGAACAAGATTATATGAAGCAACTCAAGGCTTTTTTGCAACAAGAAACAGCGCAAGGAAAGTTAATTCTGCCTGCATCGAATCAATGGTTTGCTGCACTCAACGCCACCCCATTTGATCAAGTTAAAGTCGTCATTATTGGACAAGACCCCTATCCTACGCCAGGTCATGCGCACGGTCTCTGCTTTTCGGTGCAGCC
>CAYQEZ010000047.1:1558-3465 GCA_964416645.1 uncultured Francisella sp.
GTTTCTTTAATGGCTTCGACGCGTTCGCTTGGCGTGGCAAAAATGCCGCCCAGACTTTTGAGGGTGTCGCCCGCATCTAAAATAACCCAAACACCCAATATCATGGCGCCCAACACCCAAGCCAGACTCCACCAAGCACCCATCGCATCCGCCAATACAAACAGACTAACTAGATCAGCAATGAACACAAACAACACCCAACCGAGCGATAGTCTAAACATAGAACTCCTCTTGTAAAAGTAGCGCCTTACACGCATAATCATTGTCTAATGATAACAATAAAGTCGAACGCATAGCAAAGATACGACAAGGAATTAGCTCATGAAACATCTCCTCCTCTGGTTTATGCTATTCATGATCAGCCTAACCAGCTTATCGGGCAAAGCAAACGAAGAAGAATTTCTAGACCCTGAACTGGCTTTCTCGGTCAGCGCATCGATGAAAGACGCCAATACCCTTTCAGCCCATTTCAACATTGCACCCAAATACTACCTATACCAAGAAAGATTAGGTTTTAGCATTAGTGCTGGTGATGTCCAATTGGGCAAACCCGATTTACCCAAAGCAACACTTAAAAACGACCCCAATTTTGGCGATGTGCTCATTTACAAACAGAATTTCAGCGTTGACTTGCCAGTACAGGGTTCTGGTAAATTTGATTTACTGGTTAAATTCCAGGGTTGTGCCGATGCTGGTTTATGCTACCCACCGCAAAAACAGATCATTACCTTAACAGCAGAAGCAGGTAGCGTCAGTCAAAACAACAGTATCGATCGTTTTATCCAACAAGCAAAACAACAGTCGGCTACCGCTGTTGATCAACGAACCAACACCGTCACCCCTGTGAAAGAGTTTGATGCGGCGACACAGGAAGAGCTTTCAGAAAGTGATCGTATTGCCAGCATGCTTACAGGTGGCAACATTGGTTTGACCTTACTCTTTTTCTTTGGCGTTGGCTTACTGCTTGCGTTTACGCCTTGCGTCTTCCCAATGATTCCCATTTTGTCATCCATTATTGTCGGCCAAGGACAAGAACTCACCACGCGTCGCGCTTTCACTTTATCGTTAGTTTATGTGCTAGCGATGGCCTCGACTTATACCATTGCAGGTGTACTAGCGGGTCTATTTGGTGCTAATCTGCAGGCGGCTTTCCAAAATCCGTGGATATTAACGGCTTTCAGCATTGTTTTTGTTCTATTAGCCCTGTCTATGTTTGGCTTTTTTGAGCTACAACTACCGGCAAGCGTGCAAGCTAAACTGGCCGACATTTCTAACAAACAACAAGGGGGAACACTGGCTGGTGTTGCAGTGATGGGCTTTTTATCGGCACTCATTGTCGGGCCATGTGTGGCGCCCCCACTGGCAGGTGCGCTGATTTATATCGGCCAAACAGGCGATGCCTTCTTGGGTGGTGCAGCTTTGTTTGCGCTGAGCATGGGTATGGGCTTGCCACTCTTGGCAGTCGGCACGGCCGCAGGTAAATACATGCCGCGCGCAGGCGGCTGGATGAATGCGGTGAAAGCGGTATTTGGTGTCGCCTTGTTGGCTGTCGCTATTTGGATGCTGTCACGCATTCTGCCAGAAAGCATCAGCCTGTTGCTTTGGTCAGCATTGGCAATCAGTTCAGCCATCTACTTAGGTGCTTTCGATGCAGTCAATAGTGGCTGGCAGAAACTGTGGAAAAGTCTGGGTATACTAGTGTTCGCATGGGGGATCTTTTTACTCATCGCGGTTGCTAGCGGGGGCAAAAGTAGCCTAACACCACTGGCGCATCTGGTTGGTAGCTCATCGTCGAGCAGCAACACGGCTGTCAATGCGCATGACCTTTTTCAGCGCGTCAACACTTCGGCTGAGTTGGATGCGGTGTTAAGCGAAGCGAAATCAAAACAACAGGTGGTGATGCTCGA
>CAYQEZ010000047.1:3565-11184 GCA_964416645.1 uncultured Francisella sp.
TTTGCACAACAATTGTCAAAAGCATTAGCGCCTTAATGGTTATTCTATGACTATCTCGGCTATAATTAATCAACTTACTTAGACGTGAACATCAACATGGCAAACATATTGGTACTAAATGGTCCTAATCTCAATCTATTAGGTCGTCGCGAACCAGGTCACTATGGCACCCGAACTTTGTCCGACATCGTACAAGAACTCGAGCAGTTAGCCGATGAATTTGAAGTTCGTTTATACCATTTTCAGAGCAACTCAGAAGCCGAATTGATACACCGCATTCACCAAGCAGTTGAGGATGAGATTAGCTTTATCATCATTAACCCAGCTGCTTTTACCCACACCAGCGTTGCGTTACGTGATGCTTTGGCGGGTGTTGCCATTCCGTTTATCGAAGTCCATCTTTCGAATGTGCATAAACGAGAGGCCTTCCGTCACCATTCGTACTTTTCCGATATTGCCGTCGGCACCATTGTTGGGCTAGGACCGATTGGTTACGCCTTAGCACTGCAGGCTGCCCTAGATCATTTAGACATTTAGCACATCACACATTCACTTATTCAATTTATTCAGAGAGAACCCCCTATGGACATGCAGGATATCCGCAAATTATTTGAATTAGCCGACAAATACCAAGTCGCTGAAGTGGAATTCAATAACGATGAAGTCAGTTTAAGAATCACCCGCGCTCACCCTGTGGAAGGCGGGGTAATGATGCAAGCACCAATGATGCCTGCCGCCCCCGCTACTGCACCAACGATCACAACAGCAGCAGCTTCGCCATCTGCTCCCACTGCTGATGCCTTACCGGCAGGCACACAAGTTAAATCACCCATGGTTGGTAGCTTCTATGCCGCTCCCGCACCAGGTGCAAAAAACTTTGTTGAAGTCGGTCAAAACGTCAAAGTGGGCGATACCCTATGCATTATCGAAGCAATGAAAATCATGAATCCGATTAAGTCGGAAGTGAGTGGTAAAGTGGTCAGCATTTTGGTCGAAAATGCAGATCCTGTTGAGTACGGTCAACCCTTGTTCATTATTGGGTAAATAACGATATGATCAAAAAACTGCTCATTGCCAATCGTGGCGAGATTGCTTTACGTATTTTGCGTGCCTGTCGCGAACTGGGCATTAAAACCGTTGCTGTGTATTCGGAAGCTGACCGCTCACTCAAGCATGTTGGTCTAGCCGATGAAGCCGTGTGTATTGGCCCTGGACCCTCTGCAAAAAGCTATTTAAGTGCGACTGCCATTCTATCGGCCGCTGAAATTACTGGGGCTGATGCCATTCACCCCGGCTATGGTTTCTTATCTGAAAATCCTGATTTTGCTGAGCGCGTTGAAGCTAGCGGCTTTATCTTTGTTGGTCCTCGTGCTGACTCTATTCGCTTGATGGGTGACAAGGTTTCTGCTATTCGTACCATGATGGCGGCTGGCGTACCAACCGTTCCTGGTTCTGGCAAACCACTCGATGATAATGCCGAAGAAAACTACGCCATTGCCGAACGCATCGGCTACCCTGTCATTATCAAAGCGGCTGGCGGTGGTGGTGGTCGTGGTATGCGCGTTGTGTATGACAAAGAGATGTTGTTAGAGTCAATTGCACTGACCCAAAGTGAAGCGGGCATTGCCTTTAACAATCCTGAAGTTTACATGGAAAAATTCCTGCAAACCCCGCGTCATATCGAAATTCAAGTGTTATCTGATGGTCAGGGCAATGCGGTGCATCTGGGTGAGCGTGATTGCTCAATGCAACGCCGTCACCAAAAAGTCGTGGAAGAGGCGCCAGCGCCGGGCATTACCGACGCGGAACGTGAGCTTATTGGCAATCAATGCGCCAAAGCCTGTATCGAAATGAACTATCGTGGTGCAGGCACCTTCGAATTCCTCTACGAAAAAGGTCACTTTTATTTTATTGAAATGAACACACGTATTCAGGTGGAGCATCCCGTTACAGAAATGGTGACTGGTATTGATTTGGTACGCACGCAAATTCAAATCGCAGCGGGCTTGCCACTGCCTTTTAAGCAAACAGATATTCAATTACGTGGTCATGCCATCGAATGTCGTGTTAATGCCGAAGATCCCAGCCAAAACTTTATGCCCAGTCCTGGCAAAATTACGCGCGCGCACGTACCTGGTGGT
This sequence comes from uncultured Francisella sp., assembly GCA_964416645.1. Lineage (GTDB taxonomy): Bacteria > Pseudomonadota > Gammaproteobacteria > Thiomicrospirales > Thiomicrospiraceae. The sequence continues at coordinate 5,707 of CAYQEZ010000047.1, forward strand.
ATTGGTGTTCGCTGGGATTCGCATATTTATGGTGGCTACAGTGTTCCACCTACTTACGATTCAATGATCGGTAAACTCATTGTTCATGGCGATACGCGTGAAAGTGCCTTGGCACGCATGGAAAATGCCTTGTCCGAAATGGTGATTGAAGGCATCAAAACCAATATTGGTTTACAAAAAGAAATCATTAGTGATGACGGCTTCCGTAATGGCGGGGTCAACATTCATTATCTAGAGAAAAAGCTAGGAATGCATTAATTGGCTTGGATTCAAGTTTATACCGAAGTTCCTAAGCGTTATGCCGAGGCTTTATCCGATGCGTTGGAGTCAATGGGGAGTTTAGCGGTGACGCTGACTGATGCAGCGGATAACCCCATCTTTGAACCCCCTATTGGCTCTACGCCAATTTGGCCAGACACCCGTGTTACGGGACTCTTTGAAGCCAGCCGAGATACCAATGCGTTACTGAGTCTCTTAGCTTCTCGTTGGCCACAAGTAGCCCAATTTCCTGTGCGCGTGGAAGTACTAGAAGATAAAGATTGGGTGCGTGAATGGATGGATCAGTTTAAACCTGTTCGCTTTGGTGAACGCTTGTGGGTCGTTCCCAGCTGGTTAGCACCACCTGAACCAGATAGCATTCATCTACTGCTTGATCCCGGTTTGGCTTTTGGTACGGGTGACCACCCCACCACAGCGCTCTGCTTAACTTGGCTATCGAATCATGACCTGAGTCATAAAACGGTAATTGATTTTGGCTGCGGTTCAGGCATTCTGGCCTGTGCCGCCGCTAAACTGGGTGCTGAACGGATTATTGGCACGGATATTGATCCTCAAGCGCTTCATGCTTCTGCACAAAATGCGCAACAAAATAAGGTGCAGCTAGAGCTTTATTTACCTGATCAAATGCCCGCTGTGAAAGCAGAAATCATCGTTGCCAATATTTTGTTTAATCCACTGAAATCACTGGCACCGCAACTCTTAACACTACTCGCACCAAATGGATTGTTGGTGATGTCAGGTATTTTAATTGAACAAGTTGAACCTTTGATCGAACATTATCAAGCACTTGGCACAAAACTTGTTAGCTCAACGGAACAAGGCGATTGGGCACAAGTGGTGCTCGCTAATGCAGAAGGATAAGATTATGAAAGCGCGTTGGATGATGATTGGGGCCGCACTATTATGCACTCACATAACTGCTTGGTCAGATGCACCGAAAATGGATTTAATTCCAGAACTCAAAGACATTGAAAAAATTGCGGCGGAACAAGAAGCAGCCATTCGCGCACAATCTGAAGCATTACAAAAAGCACAGTTAGAGAAAGAACAGGCGGAAAAAGCTGCCAAAGAGGCGATTGATAAGCAAAGAGCCACCGCAACCCCACAACCAGCAATGAAAGAAGAAAGCAGCAAACCAGAACGTAAAGTTGCTACAACACAAGCCAAAGCTGCCCCTAAACCCGTTAAAAAAGCACCAGCAGAGCCTATCGAGAAAACCAACCCTTGGCTAGCGCAAGAAAGGCGTTACAGTTTTCCTTAATGGGGCTGTGTTTGTTGCATTAAACGCTTCAAACAACGCTCTCTTTCACCATCGGGTAATGGGTTGCATTGCTGTTTAGCCGTTTCTTGTAACGAATGTTGCCAAGCATTGCTTGTGCATGATGACATGAGCAGCATACTCATGATCAGCATAAAGTTCAGTAATAGAGACATAGTAACACCTTCTATTATTCAATAGGCTAAAACCAAAACAGCGCCCTTAAGGTGTGCTGTTTTTCTATGTTTAACTCAGCCTATGCTGCTTAAGCACCCCAAACATCCTGTGTAATACTGCTGTACCAACCCTTAGCATAAACCGCTTCCATGGCACGGAAATCATAATCGGCTTTGGCTGGTGAAACACCACCAGAACCCTTAATTTCGACAATTTTTCCGTCTTGCACGCTGTAAACGCCTACGATCGAAATAGCATACTTATCTGACACTAACGAATAACAGGTATTGGCATTAATCGTTGCAAACTCGCCTTTACCTGTTAACGCATTTACCACCGCTGCAGCCGTCATCTTGGCATGAGACACCGCACTATGAGCAGATTTCGGCATGACTCCTGCAATGGCAGCATCACCAATCACGTAAATATCTTTCTTTAAAGTAGATTCAAAAGTGGTTGGGTTGACAGGACAAAAACCTGTTTCGTTAGCCAAACCCGCTGTGAAAGCCAACGCACCCGCTTTTTGTGGCGGAATGGCGTTAATCACATCAGCCTTAATCTCACCAGCTTCCGCATAAACGGTCATGCTGTTAACATCGACTTTAGTTACCTTGCCACCATCATTAGCGCCTGTCCACTCAACCATGTCACCGTAAAGATCTTGCCACGCCTCAACAAACAGACCTTGCTTAGAGAACTTGTCTTTCGGATCTAATACGATAATCTTAGCTTTAGGGTTATGCTTTTTGAAATACTGAGCCACCATACCAACTCGTTCATAAGGTCCAGGAGGACAACGATAAGGATTGGGAGGCGCAATCATGACAAAAGTACCGCCTTGCCTCATTGTCTCAATTTGCTTTTTCAACAACAGGGTTTGTGAACCCGCTTGCCATGCATGAGGTATTTTTTCTGCATTCGCTTGCGTTATGCCTTCAATTGCTCCCCATTTAAAGTCAATACCTGGGGAAACAACCAGCTTGTTATAGCCCAACTTTTGACCGTTTGCTAGAGTTACTTGGTGCGCTTTATCATCAATGGCTGTCACGCTATCATGTATGATCTGAATGCCACGCTTCTTTAACCCCTCATAATTAAAGCTAATTTGCTCCATACTGACCAGATCGGCAAAATGCCAATTGGAACCAGGACAGGTTACATAGGTCGTTTTAGGTTCAATTAAGGTTACGTTGAGCGAAGGTTGATATTTTTTCAAATATTTAGCAACAGCACTGCCCCCAAAACCACCACCAATAACCACGACATGTTGCGAGTCTGGCTTGGTTGAACATCCCACTAAAGGTAATAACGCCACGCTACCTGCAGCGGCTACAAATTGACGACGATTCATACTCATAACATTACTGCCCTTGAATGCCAATATATTTTGCTAATTGAGCAATATCTTCATCGCTGTAACCCTTGGCATGGCGATTCATGACCGTACTCACGCGACTACCATCACGAAACGCTTTCATTTGTGACACAATCGCTGAAGCGGGATATTGACTGAGATTAATAATGGTGGCATGTTGATCCACACCCGCATGACAAGATAAACAGCTATCCGCTAAAACTTGACCACGTTCAACGGCCATAGCGCTTCCGACTGAAACAGACAACAAAAAGGCCACAAACCGCCCAAGGTTAAGAGAAAACATAAAATTCATACCCTACGTCTAGTAAGTAAATAAGTGGATATTGTCGTTAATACGTTGCTTAATATAGCTAACTACTTACATAAAATAAATATAAAAAACTTAATTTTAGTCATTAATTTTTTTTATAACCAAAACTAGAACATCACATCTCAAACATCAAACAGGCATCGACACTAACTAAGATGCTTGTGCAGAACAATGTTTTCATGGATGTGATAAGATGCAAAAGCCACAAAATTGGAGCTTAGTTTACCTAATCTTTCTATTCTAGCCCCCAATTGTTTGGGCTGTAAAGGGTTTTGTTGAAACCATGCGAGACATCAAAAAACACCAAGCTATTGATTTTATTGAATATCGGACACAAAAAAACCCGTGTAGAAACGGGTTGATTTTAATGTATGGTGGCTATGACGGGACTCGAACCTGTGACCCCAGCATTATGAGTGCTGTGCTCTAACCGACTGAGCTACATAGCCATAAATTTAGTTTTTCAATTTTATCCCTATTTTATTCATAAGTCAACAAGCATAGTCGTCAGACATCATATCTGCTAAACTAATCGCATGAAAACCGACACAGCCAGCATTATCCATTGGCGCAACAAACCGCCGCATAATTGTCTGCCGATTGCACAAAAACTCATGCAAACGACTGGACTCTTAACGCTTGCCCTTAGTGCTAACTGCGGCAATCCTCTATCTGTCAGTATTCTTTATGAAGGCATGGATGATTGCCTAGGAGATGAAGCGAATCACTTGAACATACCTCGCTCTAGCAAGGGTTGGGTAAGAAGTGTGCTGCTTAACTGTCGCCACAAGCCGGTACTCTATGCACGAAGCTTCATTCCTTTAACCGACGCAGAACAAGCCGATTTTTTACATCAACAACACGAATTTTCAGATATAAGACACATAGGCACACAACCCTTAGGAATCTGGCTTTCGCAACAAATAACCGTAAGACGCTCCGCATTTGAGTATGCCTTAACAGATAGCCATCAGTGGCCACATTGGCAACATCAAAGCAAACTCCAACTTCCTTCTCGACGTTCCTGCTTTAGCACAGCATCCAGTTGTCTATTACTAAGTGAAGTATTTTTACAGTTCGGTTAATTCTGCGCTAAAATGCAGGCATCGTTAGCACACATCCAGGTCTTTTGCATGAATCAACAACTCGAACAAGCCCAATCCGTCATCGCACAAGAAATTGAAGCACTACAAATGATGTCTGAACGACTCAACGAACAGTTTGTGCATGCAGTGGATCTGATCATGAATACAACTGGTCGCCTAGTCATAATTGGTATGGGTAAGTCCGGACTAATCGGGCAGAAAATTGTCGCCACTATGGCCTCAACAGGAACACCTGCTTTCTCAGTTCACCCTGGAGAAGCCTTTCACGGTGATTTAGGCATGATTAAACCTGACGATGTGGCGCTACTCATTTCAAATAGCGGCGAAACCGACGAAGTGATTCGCATCCTGCCCTTCTTAAAATATCAGGGTAATCGTATTATTGCCATGACAGGTAAGATGAATTCTACCTTGGCACAGCACGCGCACGCCGTGTTAGATATTTCGGTCGATAAAGAAGCTTGTCCGAATAATCTAGCACCAACCAGCTCCACTACTAACACACTGGTGATGGGCGATGCATTAGCCGTTGTGCTTTCCATTAACAAAAACTTTCAACCCGAAGACTTTGCCCGCTTTCATCCCGGTGGTAGCTTGGGACGTAAACTACTCACCAAAGTAGGTGATGTCATGCATAAGGATAATCTCCCCTTCTGTACGCCAACCAGCAGCTTCAGAGATGTACTACAAACCATCACCGCTGGACGCTTAGGTGTTGCGCTGGTGTTAAACGAGCAACAGCTTGTCGGTATCATTACCGATGGTGATGTACGTCGCGCTTACGATAAAAGCGATGACGTTAAACAACTCTGCGCACAGCAAATGATGACAACTTCACCGGTCACCATTGATGTCAACGAACGCTTTGCCGATGCCGAAGCCTTAATGCATCGCACAAAAATTTACTCGCTGGTGGTCACGGATACGGATAAGGTTGTTGGCGTACTGCAAATTTATGATATGAAGTAAG
>CAYQEZ010000048.1:0-11123 GCA_964416645.1 uncultured Francisella sp.
AGACTTATAATCTTCTTCATCACAGGCTAAGGCTGCATTATAAGCCTGCCACGCCATCATCGCCGCAGTAATATACAACATGGTCGGGTTATAGCTGATATTAAACCCAGTATTACCAATTGCAGTCGTTGTGGTTGTGGTTGAAACGCCAGCCACGGTAGTCGTTGTGGTTGCGGTTGCACCAGTTACAGTTGTTGCTGTTGTTCCTGCCCCGAAAAGAGTTGTACCTGTTCCTGCCGTGGGAATCGCCCCATACCCAATACTCAATCCTGGCACCAAGCTAACACTGGGCGAAAAGTTAAAGTTTGCTAGGCTTTCTGCCGAGGCTTGAGCTGCATTTAACCCTTGTTGCGCCATATTATCGGTTAATGCGCCTGCTGCCCACATTTCTTGCGCTGCTGTCACAAACTTCTGACTGCTCATCATGTAGTCATAAACATAACTTGAACCTGCGCTAATACCGCTACCTAGTACACTCACGCCTTGTGCAATTGGACTGCCAAATAAAGCTGAATTCGGCTTCGCATCTGGCGCACTGGTATTACAGCAGCTCTTACTGCCAATGCCAGCACCTAATACAGAAACGGCGCGTCGATCGCATCGATCTGATTCTCCCGAAAACAATTTTAAGTTGTCTTGCGTCATGTAATTTCCCGCTTGTCTGGCTGTCTCTAAACCTACCATCACTTGTGACAGATCTGTGGTGCATTCATCCCCTGTTGCGGTTGGGGCGCACTTAGTACCAGGTGGTGTAAAACAGTTACCGTTGTAACACATGGGTTCATAACCACATCGACTGATGTTGGCTGTTTGCTGTGGCTTGATGCAGGTGTATTTTTTTTCAGTGGCGATGCATTGATTGTAAGTGTTGCTGCCGACAACATCATCAACATGAACACAGCTACTCCCTGCACTCACACAGCCCGTTAAGTCTAATTCCGCACATTCATCTAATCTGTTATTGATGCAAAGAAAGCCTTGGGTTCTCTCGCTCATATTAACGCCTAGACGTTTGCAATTAGGGTTATTAGCATAATTGACGGTGGATGGATCTTCGCACATCATGCCATTCATACTCATACCCGCTGGGCATGAGTAGTGGGTGGTTTGACAAGTCATGCCCGCTTGTCCATTGACCATGGTGGCGGCTAATTGAGTTCCGCCACTAACAGCACCAGCTGGGATTATAGGCGTATAACACCCAGGCGATGCGGTGCTTGTGTTTGCTGTTGCTGGATATGTTTTGCTGCAAGTGATGCCAGATGTTGTGGTGCTGATTTTAGAAAATCCTGTAGGACAAACAGGAACTGATTGGCAGCTGTTGCCCGTAAAGGTTCGCCCACCCAAACACCCAGGTTGTGCGGATGTATAAGAGGCGGTGGCGGGATATGTTAGTGTACAAGTATTTCCGTTTTTAACGTATCCAGCTGAACAGCCATTAGTAACGCCTGTTAAAGAACCGCCAGTCATTTTAATAGTTGCTCTTTGCCAACTCCTCCCTGGACACACCATTAAACTATCTCTCGCTGAAATACCAGAATGATTATAGCTGGTTGAGTTGGACGTAGCCTTTGAACCTGTTGTCGTTCCGCTAACGTTGTGACAACCCCAACCAGAAGATGAAAAACTATATTGAATTGATGACAAGTCGTATAAATTTGTTCCAAGGTCAAATTGTTTAGCTCTATGATATTGACCTCTTTTTGCAATCCTAGTTACTGACATATGGCAAGCACAACCATAACCATCGTAAGTTAAACCATCACCATCGCAAGTTAAAAAAGTGTTTTTAGGACATACTACTGATTCAGTACTATAATCATAAGTAGGATAATCAGCAAAAACTGTAACTGTTTCTGTTGGAAAACCATAAGTCAAAAGTTCAGCATCAGAAAAATCGTTATAACCACACCGACCATCGTTATCCATAAAAATAATGTTCACTTTAGTTGGATCTTGCCAATCTGGCACTATCTTCATTATTGCGTGATGGTCTCCGCAAAAAGTAGTCTCGAAATCTGGAAGCGAGAAACTCTGCGAAACAACGCTAGTTTGCGTACTAATCACACAATTCGTTCCGTTCAGCGTCCCCCCATTGGGACAGCTGTAAGTCTGTTTTTCACACAGGCTTTTATCGCCTCTCATGGTCATACTGGGGTCAATACAATAGGGACTGGTGTAGTCATAGCCTAGAGACACTGTTTCTGTACACTGCTGACCGTTCAGCGTACCACCACTGGGACAGCTATAGGTTGTTTTAGTACAAAGAGCCTGATTTGCGGTTAATGTCATGCTTGGATCGATGCAATAGGGGCTTGCCGTTGTGATGGTTGAGGTTACAGGTAAGACAGGTGTGTATTTAATGGTTTGAAAAGTCGCCTGCATACACGACTGGCTGGTTTGATAAGAAGGTGCAGTTGCCGTAGAGTTCACACACACATTGCCGCCATTTTGAGCAGGAATACCAATGCCTAAAATAGCTAAAGGATCATTATCCATTTGTGCGGCATGAATGGCTTTGGCTCTGGCTTTGTAAGCTGATGTTGGGTCAATACCATTAACGGCATTGTTATAAGTGTTGCCAAGCACTTTCATAGCGTTGCACGCCCCATCACCTGCTGCACAGTTTTGTTGACTGGCTTGCATCGATGAGAGTCCTTGCTGATGCAAGCTACCAATCGCATCCGCGCCGTTTTTTCCTTGTCCTTTATACGAATCTGTTAGACTAGCTGGAACTGTTTGACCAATCTGAACTCCAACATTTGCTGCACCTTTTACAGATGTTAGGTTTTGTAATTGGTTGATTCCTGCATTACCAGCTGCTTTACCAGCATTAAAAGCGGCATCATTAGCCCATATGGGTGATGAAATACACAGCACCAATGAACTACCTAAGAGTACACTCGCAAAACTTTTCCACAATTTCTGTGCATATCTCATATCTTTACCAGCTTAAAAGCCCTAAACAAGCCAATGAAAATAACTGCTTAAAAAATAAGCACAATTATAAATAAGTTGAACATCTGCTGAGTAACATTAAAACTTCCCGATTACAGCGTCTCTCATAGACATTAATTCATTGCGCCATGGTTTAGCCTGTTGATTGGTTTTAAGCAGATGTTCAATCGATGCCAGCAAACTCACCTCGCCATAAACCATGAACTGTTTAGGCTGCACAGTAGATGGTTTTTCACCTTTTAGCGCACAGAGTGCATCATTGACTGCATCTTCCTCGTAAAAAACCAAGGCTGGAACCTGAGCAATATTGAAGCGGTCAAAAGCCCCTGGATCTATGTCAACTTGGGCATTAACGCCCGTCATTAATCTTGCTAAACGTTGCTGTGTTTTTATTAGGCTATTTGACTCATCTAGCCCACGAATAGCCAGTTTAATGCTTCGACCACCATTAATCAGAGATGCCTGCTTAAGGTAATTTTTAATGCTTGCCTCAGGCATGGAGAAAGAAACGAATAAAATGCCTTTAAGTTTTGATTCTGATTGAGAGGCTAATAATTGCGCAGTTTGAGCCTGATTAATCCAAGCTTGTAACCTAGGCAACTGAGCCTGCGTGGTGGGTAATGCGCTCATCTGCATAGCTGATGATCTTGTGGGTTGCTTGAGCTGAGCTTGATAAGCCTGATTCGCAGTTTCCAATGCTTTTTGAGACATACGCTTGGCTTCTTCTAATTGCACTGGAGACACATCGAGTGCCATAGCAGCGGGCATTAAAAACATACAGATAAGCATTAATTGGCACTTTATCACCGAGTTTTTCATCATAAGCCCCTATTTTGCGCCATTCAACACGCTCGATCCAGCGCAACAGTCTCGTTTTCTAAATATCTGATACACAACATCTTCACCATGAAAAGGGAATACCATGCCAGCCCCCCATAGAGCAGTTGTGCGCCCATATGGCTGGCAACAAGACCCATTGGTTTTAGGTTGCGGCACAGGAAATAACATGGAATACTTATAATCAGTTTTGTCCATCATGTATTTTGGATACTTGTAGCACATGCCATCTTTGCCCGTTGCACCCCATATCATCAACTCACGGTGCGCTTTAGCGGTAAAACGCTGTAATAACAATGAAGAAGTGTCAACCATGCCCACATGATTACCCACCTTACCCATCATTGGCATTAAGCTACCCTGACAACCTGCACACCAATAGGTAATCGGATTACCAAAACCAGCAGATGCGGTTACACAATCCGCAGTACAGGCTAATTGAGCAACGGGATTAGCGTAAAGAAATACATCAGGATTAATCAGCATTGCCATATCATCATCGTTCCAGGTGGGATCAAGCTCTGTCATATAAGCCAAATCAAATGGACTACGCTCAAGACAGTCGTTATCCAGCAACACTTCCAGCCAGTAAAGAATAGGATTCACATACCAATGCATCTGAAAAAAAGCCTCTCTAGAAGCACCGCCACCATCCAACGTATTAATACCAGCACTAGGAGCATCAATCACCTTACCCAAGTCTAAACCGCCAAGACCCGCCAAACAGAAAGGCTTTCTCACCACGTCAACCATGGTAACAGGCTCCCAAAACGAAGAAGAAACCCCCACCTTACCGTCAATAATTGTTCCACTAGCACCATTGCACCGACAAACCGCATCGGTATTGCTAGGTTTATCTAACTGACCAGCTCCCATAAGAGACATGCCCGCCACTTTAATAGGAAAAACGCAAGACCAACAATAATCAGTGACTGGATTAGCGAACTTGCCATTGCAGGTAATACTGGCTGCATTTACCCAAAAAGCATAGACCAACAAACTCAACGCCGTAAACCACTTTAGTGCCAAGGTTTTCACAATTTAACTTCCTCAATCATCAATTGCGAACCTGACTGATAAATCATCGTCGGCACGGTTCTCACCCCAAATCGACTGACAAGGGTTTCTCTTTTTCCTAATTGCCCACCGAGTTGGTCGAAATAAACAGGATGCTTCCACTCTTTCATCACATCCACATAGCTCCCATTCACCAGAATGACCTTATCTCGCCATCCCGAACTCTCATATTGTTTTTTAGCCCATGCCAGCTGTTGTTTATCGGTTGCATCAATGAATAACATACGCTTAGTGAACGACTTAACTGATAATGGGTTCACAATCGTTCCAGCCTTGTGCATTAACTGACCATCTGGCAAGTAAATATCTCGATTAACGGTAATAGAAGGGTCATAAAGTCTTTTGGTTGACTCGATAGCACGAGGCAATGCAACACCTTTTGGATTCAATACCCGATCTTGTGCAATCGTTTTCCATTGCTCTTGCATGGCTTCAATTTGTCCTGTTTGTTCCATGTATTTCAGTTTATTCATCATCACATCCAACAAACTCACTTCCTTTACTGGGTAAACAGGACCAATCACATCAACAGCCCAAGCGAACCGATTTACCACGAGCAATAAAAAAACTATTGAGATAAAACGCATTCATCACCCGATACAGTATTTGATTCATCTTCAAGAAATGGCTGAATCCACATTTCAAAAATAGCTTGCGCTCTCTCTAGCTCAAACATATCAACTGTGTGAACATCCAATAGATCACGCATCAAAAACCCCAACCAATCAGTTTAGTTGCTTTACCGATGATTTGGTTTTGTTGAACAAAACCCACATAAGCGTAACGAGAATCAAAAGAATCTTTGTGGTCACCCAGCACAAAAACAGCGTCTTTAGGAACCGTGCCTAAAGGACCTGGCTGTAAGGGTTCGCCTTGCAAAGAGATAGGTTTAAGCATTGCAGGTGTTGCCCAGCCATTGATAAATACCTGGTCTGAGCGACTGCGTTCTATTACATCTCCCTCACGACCAACGCAATGCTTCAGCAACTCCACACCCTTCTCAAAAAACGGTCCTTGATAATAAAAAGCGACATCATCGCCTTTACCAACGGGTGCACCTGGCTCCACCCAATAAAGTCCCTTGGCAATACTGGGGGTCATGTTGACTTTCAGATATCCAATGCCGTAATAATTCATGGCATACAAAAACGGCAAACCCATTGCCATTCCCCAAGCCAACAGATACAAGATTAGAATAGATTTACTTGGCATAATAAAACCCCTTGCCAACTTTAACGATAGCTATAGGCTTCATTTGATGGTATCCAGGTCAGGATGGCCATCTTTGTCCTTACAATTCGTTTTGCATTTTGGGTATGCATTACACGACCAAAACTGTCCATACTGACCTGTCTTAGCAAGCAACTTACCCTTACCGCACTTAGGACAGGTTATGGCATCATCTGGCACTGGAGTCGCTGGCTTATTGACTCTGATTGGTCTGGTTCTAGCCGACTCTGGTAGCGCATCAATCTCTGAGCTTAACTGAGTCCACATAGCGGCAATAGTCTGCCCATAATTCGCTTTCCCATCAGCGATTAAATCGAGCTGTCCCTCGATGCTGCGCGTGAAACTTACTTGGGTAAATGAAAAACCAGCGCCCACCAATGCATCCCATATTTGTTCACCTAATGGTGTGGGTACTAGTTTCTTCTTCTCTTCAACGATATAGCCACGAGAAGTAATATTCTCCATGATGCTGGCATAGGTCGATGGACGACCAATGCCACTGTTCTCAAGTTTTTTGACCAACAAAGGCATGGTAAAACGCACGGGCGGTTTGGTTTTTTTAGCACTCATATCGGCTTTGAGTACAGGCAAAACTTGATCCTGCGCAAGTTTAGGAATCGGATTAGACAGATCAGATTCAACATCAGAATCCTCGCGCATCAACACCTTAAAGCCAGGTGTCTTTAGTTTAGACCCTTTACCACGAAAAACAGGCTTATAACCGCCATCTAAAGCATCAATACTCTCGAGTAAAACTAAGCGTGCATCATAGGTGGCATCAGCTAACTGACTGGCAACCGCTTGCCGCCAGATGAGTTTGTAAAGCTTACGACCATCAGCATCCGCCTCATCTCCTGATTCATCATCAAAATGCGTTGGGCGAATGGCCTCATGCGCTCCTTGCGCATCACCCTTTTCTCTAAAGCGCCTGGGCGACTCTGGCAAAGCATAATTTTTGGATTGTGCCAAACTTCTAATGGCATGAATTGCCTCATCCGACAAATTAGGGCTATCGGTACGGTGATAAGTAATCAAACCTGTTTCAAAGAGCTTTTGCGCAACATCCATGGTCTTTTTCGCAGACCAACCAAACACGTTACCGCCTGCTTGTTGCAAGCTACTGGTGGTAAACGCACCACTGGGAGATCTGGATTCCACTCTCTCTACATAGCCACGAACAACCACACGTGATGTTTTGGCTACTTGGCTGGCTAAAGCCTTATCTTGCCAAACACTGGTAGACATCTCACCTTGATCCTCAATGTCTTCTTCAGTGTTTACGGTTAGAACACCTTTAGCTTTGAGTAAAGGCTTAAAATCCCAATCTGCTGTCCATCCCCCATCAAACGACAAACGAACCGAGTAATGATCCACAGGCTTAAAGTTACGAATGGTGCGTTCACGCTCCACCACCAACCCAACAGCAGGCGACTGCACACGACCAGCGGACGCTTTAGCATTAAGCATATTGGACAACAAAGGCGATACAGCAAAACCAACCAATCGATCTAACACTCGACGCGCTTCTTGCCCCGCAACTAACCGATTATCAATAGAGCGTTCTTGTTTAAGTGCTTTAGCAATCGCTGACTTAGTGACCTCGTTAAAGGTAACACGCACATAATTTCCTTGTTTCAAGCCTAAAGCTTGCGCCAAATGCCATGAAATCGCCTCACCTTCACGATCAGGGTCGGTAGCCAAATAGACCTTATCAGCCCCAGCAATGGACTTACGTAATTTAGCGATCACAGAACGGCCACGTTCCGTAGGACAATAACGAGGTCGAAGACTCTGTTCAACACCAGAAACCACATCGCCATCTTTTGCTTCACCGTCAAGATCACGAACGTGACCGACCGACGCTTCTACTCGCCAAGATCCACCAATAGATTTTAAGGCAGCTTCAATTTTTTTAATTTTGTTAGGAGACTCAACAATCATCAAATTCATTTCAATTGCCCCAATACATGACCACTTAAAGCAAAAAAACAACCAACCACTTATTCAACTAAAGCTGTTCACACTGTGGACTAAAACAACAACTCCAAACCAAACTATTGCGCCAATCCACAGAGTGAACAGTTCAGTAGTCACCCACCAAACCGTTTCATAAGAAACTAAGAAGCCGCTTGAGCCATCTCTTTCACGCCCTTATTACGCTTACCTGGCTGTTGAGCCGTCACAACGAGCGCATCAGCACTAGAATCTGTGTTAATTGCATCTGAAACGCCAACTATTGAACCCGACTCATAAGCCTCTACAGGCGGCATATCCATATCAGGCAGGGTAGCATCTGTTGCTTGTGCATGAGCACGACTTTCCTGCCAATGAATATTGTTCACACGAGACAGATCTAGAAATACATCACTTGCCGTCACGCTAAAGGCATATTTCAATTCACCCGTTTCTTGGTCAATCCACTTTTGCTGACCCAACTCACCGACGACACAAACACGCGCCCCCTTGGTGAGCAACTTAGCAGCACGCTCCGCCTTACTACCCCAGAGAGACACACTCATCCAAAAGCTATCTGAGCGTTCTTTAATCTCCCCATTAGCATCACGTGTGTACTTAGCGCAAAAAACACGCATATCAGCCACAGCACGTTTTTCAGTACCCACATTCACAAAACGTAATTTTGGCGCATCGGCTAAATTACCCACATCAAAAAAACTATCACGACTCATACTCATACCCTCACTTGGTTAAAAACTCTTCACACAGTCAGCACAATCAATACAAACCTAACTCACGTTCACGATCCACTTGCTGATAAAAATCACTAGCAGGGCAACAAACAAACATCAACCAGAGAACAAATCACGCAACTTTTTAGCCGCTTTAAAAGTGACCACACGTTTAGCAGGAATTTGAATAACCTCACCCGTTGCAGGGTTACGCCCAGAACGAGCGGCCCGTTGCACAACACAGAATTTACCCATATCCAACAATAAAACCTCACCACCTTGTGCTAATTCACGACAAGCAGCTTGCTCAAAAGCAGCAAGAACCAACTTAATTTGGATAGCTGAAACATTGTGTCCAGAAAGTGTCAAAATCGTATTAATTTCGCCAATTGTTTCTTTTTGATTCATTTTGCACCTTTTTAGAAAAAAATAATTAATACCAAAGTTATAGGAGGGATGCTTAACTCAAACATCAACCAATTTTGCCCACCTAGAGGTCATACAGCAAACAACCTATGACTCCTGTTCTTGAGTCTGTTGTAGCAATAACGCCCGTTTCTCAGCCTCGATAGCCGTATCATTCAGCAAACGTTTTTCTTCATCCGACAAACGCACCCGACGACGACCAAAAGAAGTCGCAAGAGAACCATTAAAAATTTCAACAGGAATAGGACCAAATGACTGATTAACAAAATCCACACGATGCATAGCCTGAATATCACTAGACACCCAATCAGCACGTGACAACTCCAACATACGCTCATCGATCAAAGACCGAGAGGAACTGGTTACCTGCTCACAGAAAGAGCGAAAACGACGCATCAAATCCAAGCGAGTGTTATTCATTTTTTCATCACTCAACGAAGCCTTACCATTGAGCGTTCTAAGCAACCGAATCGCATAATCCATTTTTACCAGCACCATTGAAATCAGATACCCGTAAGGAGAACGATACCCCAAACTTAACCGCAAAGGACTAACCGAAGAGAGAACACTCAATTCCAAACCCACTGATTGAGCCAACTTAAAACGCTCATTCAAGCTTGTAATCAAAGCATCAACAAAAAGCTCCAACTCATTCAACTGTTGAGTAGCCCCAACCAAAACCCAATCAGCCACAGGATTATCGTTACCTGACAACATCCACACATTTTTCAATCCAGCAGCAGCGGTTGTTGCTCCAGCGATACGACGATCAGCACCAGCACGACCAACAAACATCAGGTAAGCCTCACGCGTATGAAGAGTCATAAAATCATCTGCATCTGACTCCAAGCGACCGATTGATTTAAACTCATCCTCAATGCGCTCACGTCGCGATTTTTCTGTCTTATCGCTACTACCACCCAACGGTAGAGCAGAAGTTACAGCACTAGCCTCAGTGCGAGCACCACCAATGACCTCACCAGAAACACCAGACAACTCGAACCCCAAAGAACCAGCAACCAAATCACTTTCAGAAATCATTGCACCAACATCAACCTGATTATTTTCCATCTCAACTCCTAAACCATCAAAAAAACAAAAATCAAATTATGGCCGCAGTGCGGACACAGCACTCAAAAACGATTGGGGCAAAAGCGTCGCAGACTGGCTCAAACCATGTAATTGCGAAGCACAAGCACCCGAATTAAAAGACGACCTAAGTTCAAACAACTTAGCCACCAATTTAATTTCCGCATTGGTAACAGTCACCCAAGCATTCAGCCTAAGCAACTCTTTCAAAAACTCACCAGACACCCACTCAGCAGCCAAGCCATCAAACTCAGAAACCTTCAATCGCTTCGTCCCACCTTGATAACGCCACTCCAACTGAACCAATTGACGAACCTTAACCACATCCAAGCAAACAGGCAAATTAGGAAACTTCTGAACATACTCCGCCACCAAAACAACAACCAACGAAAGCTCATCCAACCAATCGACCAAAACATCCAGTCGATTTTCCCCCTTATCCCTTAAGTCTTTTATTCCGACAGTCATGAAAAACCTCTAAACCAAACTTTCAAAAACAATTCCGACAACATCAAAAATCAACCAAACAAAAAACCAATTTTGCCCACAGAGAGAACACCAAAACCAGCAAGCAAAAACCGACCAAAAACCAAGGCACTTTTCACGCGCGCCTTCTATAATACTTCTATAATACTTCTATACCGCCTAAAAACAGGCTTAAAACAATTCAATATCAACAAGTTAAAACATATTAGCTGTTACCGATATGCCGATAAAACGTTACCGATATGCCGATGAAACGTTACCGATATGCCGATGGTTTTAACCACCACAACGGGTTCAAACCGTCCCTAAAAAGGCACTGTTTTAACTGTTCTC
>CAYQEZ010000049.1:0-10714 GCA_964416645.1 uncultured Francisella sp.
GCAGATCAGGCTAGTGAACAGTTACGACGGTTTTTTAAGGCGAGACGCTAATTCAATGAATACACCAGGGAAAAATGCTCATGAGTAGAACAGATGCAAAAATCGATTGATCCCAGTGATAACCTCATGTCGATCAAAATTTTGCCGGGTGAGTTTTATGTGACTCAGCAAAATGAGAAGATTGAGACAGTGTTGGGTTCTTGTATTTCGGCTTGTGTGCGTGATCCTGTCGCAGGTGTTGGCGGAATGAATCATTTTATGTTGCCCGTCGAAAAGCAGTCTTGTGCCGTTCGTGTTGAATTGGCCGATGCCAACCGTTATGGCAACTATGCCATGGAAAATATGGTTAATGCCTTGTTGAAATTAGGCGCACAACGTAAGCGACTCGAGTTTAAAATATTCGGTGGTGGTCGTATTATGAGTCAAATGACCAATGTGGGCTGGTACAACATTGGTTTTACTTTTGACTATTTATACACCGAAGGGTTTAGAGTTGTGTCGCACGATATTGGCGATATTTATCCGCGTAAAGTTGTTTTTTATCCGACCACAGGTCGTGTCAGAGTCCGTAAGTTGAATGCCATGCATACGCAGACTTTGGTGGATCAAGAAATACAGTATCGTCGTAATGTGGATAGTAAGCCAGTTGAAGGTGATATTGAGTTATTTTAATAACGAGCTTCACGTATAATAGGTGGGTATAAAACTCAAAGCAAAGGAAAATGCGTTCATGTCAGCAACAGAAATCAAACATGTATTAGAGTGGCAAGAGCTATCTCAAACCATTATGGCGCTTAACTTGTCTATCGCCCAAATTGATTTGTCGATGACCGAAGGTAGTTATTCGATAGATACCTTGATTGATACCTTCAACTTCATGCGTGAAGGTTTGGATAAGCTGAGTCAATCGGTGCTCAATGATGAAGTAGAGGATATTGCTGAATTAAAGGCGCGTTTATTGCAAGAGAGCCAGCTATTATCAGAGAAGGTAACTGCCAGTATTGTCGCCTTCCAGTTCTATGACAAGCTCAGTCAGCGTTTACAACATGTTTCTAAAAGCCTTTCTGGTCTTTCTGATATTATTTCGCATGAAGATCGCACCATTGATGAAACTACTTGGAATAACTTTCGCGAAAAAATGGCTAAATATGCGGCTATGCGCGAAGAGTACGAACTTTATGAATTGATTTTCACGCAAGGGCTAAGCGGAGAGCAGGCCATTGAGGTCATGAAGAATCGCATGAGAGAGCGCATGGAAGAACGCAAGAATCAACCCATGGATGATGATATCGAGTTGTTCTAACCAAAAAGGTTGTGCGGAGTTGATTGCCATGGGTGTTTAAGTCTAACAGCTGTGGCTTGATCAATGAGAAAAGCTATGCACAACACAAAGGGTATGATCTGTGGGGGAAGAGATACACTAAAACAGCATGTAACAGATTGAAATTATGCCCTTCCATCCACCCGAAAAATAGAAATAGTAAGTCTGAATAAGAGGCGTCTAGCCTTATTCAGACCTTCTTTAGAGCGCGATTTCGTCCGTTTCGCCAGTGCGGATGCGAATGACTTGTTCTAATGCGGTGACAAAAATCTTGCCGTCACCAATTTTGCCAGTTTGTGCGGCTCCCATAATGGCTTCAATGACCCCTTCCACCTGATCTTCTTTCACACCTACTTCGAGTTTCAGTTTAGGCAAAAAGTCGACCACATACTCTGCGCCACGGTACATTTCAGTATGACCTTTTTGACGACCAAAGCCTTTAACTTCAGTAACCGTCATGCCATGTACGCCCATATCGGCTAGGGCATCGCGGACATCATCTAATTTAAAGGGTTTAATAATGGCAGTGACGAGTTTCATAATCCATGTTCCTTATAAAATATGTAGAATAGATCTTAAGCGCTGGCGTAATCAATCACGTCATCGTTGGTTTCAGTAGCTGATTGCACTGTTGTATCAGCATTGTTGCCCATTTGGTCGATGCTCGCAATCGCTTGTCCCATTAACACACAGGTGTCATCATGCTGAGTCAAACCTTGTGTTTGATGAGCAGGTAGCAGCATCACCACGGTAGATCCCATATTGAATCGACCAATTTCTTGACCTTTAGCAAAGTGCAATGATTGATCTGAGTAGTCCCAATATTTTAGGCTGGTTCCATAATCGGGAGTGATTTTTCCTTGCCAAACGGTTTCCATGCTACCAACAAAAATAGCACCTACCATCACCAATACCATTGGACCAATTGCTGTTTCAAATGATAGAACCAATCGTTCGTTACGTGCGAAGAGATCGGGAACCATGCGTACGCTAGCTGGGTTTACGGCAAACAAATCACCAGGAACATAGGTCATGCTCAGTAATTTGCCATCCATTGGCATGTGAATACGATGGTAGTCTTTTGGGCTTAAATAAACCACGGCAAAGTCGCCGTTATAAAAAGACTTAGCTAAAGCAATATCACCACCCAATAAAGCTTCAACGCTGTAATCATAGCCTTTGGCTTGAATGATTTGGTTATGTTTTAGAGTACCTGCTTGACTAATCTTGCCATCAGCTGGGCTAACAATAGAGTTTGTATTGGCGTCGATAGGACGGGCGTTGGCGGCTAAACTGCGTGTAAAGAAGTCATTCACGCTGCGGTAATCTTCGATAGTAGTGCGTTCTGCTTCTGCTAAGTTCACACCATAAACTTTTACCAGTTGTTTGATGATAAATTGGCTAAACCAAGGGGTCTCACGATTCATTAGCCAATGCATGATTGTCGATAAAAAGTGTTTTGGGACAAGGTATTGCCAAAAAGTTTTGAAAAAATCGGTCATGAAAGCGGCTCTTATTGATGAAAATAACAATAGCTATATATTATCATGCCTGATGCTGCCCGTGGCGCTTCTATATTTTGTATAATGGCATTTATTTTTTGCATTGTGTTACAGGGTGTGGATGATGTCGTCAAACAAGTCGTCGATTAACAAGGTGGTTTTGGCCTATTCTGGTGGTTTAGATACATCAATTATTTTGCGTTGGTTGCAAGAAGAGTATAACTGTGAAGTGGTGACTTTTACTGCTGATATTGGTCAGGGTGAAGAAGTTGAACCAGCACGCGCTAAAGCCATCAAAATGGGTATTAAACCTGAGAATATTTTTATCGACGATTTGCGCGAAGAGTTTGTGCGCGATTTCGTCTTTCCGATGTTCCGCGCCAACACCATTTACGAAGGGGAGTACCTATTAGGTACGTCGATTGCGCGTCCACTGATTGCTAAACGACTGATTGATATTGCGCGTCAAACGGGAGCTGATGCCATTTCGCACGGCGCCACTGGTAAGGGTAACGATCAGGTGCGTTTTGAATTAGGTGCTTATGCACTAATGCCAGAGGTGAAAGTGATTGCTCCTTGGCGTGAATGGGATTTGAACTCTCGCGAAAAACTGATGGCTTATGCTGCCGAGCACGACATTCCCATTGATTTTAATAAGGGCAAGAAGTCACCTTATTCAATGGATGCCAACTTGTTGCATATCTCGTATGAGGGTGGTGTATTAGAAGACCCAGCGGCTGAGCATGAAGAAGACATGTGGCGTTGGTCGGTATCTGCTGAAAAAGCGCCAGACACAGCAACGGTGATTGATATCACTTTTGAAAAGGGTGATCCAGTTGCTTTGAATGGTGAGCGTTTGTCGCCTGCGACTATGCTCGAAACACTCAATAAGTTGGGAGGTGCTAACGGTATTGGGCGTTTGGACTTAGTTGAAAACCGTTATGTCGGTATGAAGTCTCGTGGGTGTTATGAAACCCCAGGTGGTACGATTTTACTGCGCGCGCATCGTGCCATTGAATCGATTACCCTAGATAAAGGTTCAGCGCATTTGAAAGATGAGTTAATGCCGCGATATGCCGAGCTGATTTACAACGGCTATTGGTGGAGTCCAGAGCGTTTGATGTTGCAAGCAGCGATTGATGCGAGCCAAGCTCACGTTAACGGTAATGTGCGTTTGAAACTCTACAAAGGCAATGTCATTGTCTTAGGTCGTTCTTCAAGCGAAAGTTTGTTTGATGCAGCCATTGCGACCTTTGATGATGATGCGGGTGCTTACAATCAGAAAGATGCAGAAGGCTTTATTCGTTTGAATGCCTTGCGTTTGCGTTTGGCTGCGCGTAAGCATGGACCGATTCGTTAACCCTTTCGGCTACTGGTTAGCTGTTGGTTGGGGTAGTGGGCTGATAAAGCCAGCTCCCGGCACTTGGGGCTCCCTTGCGGGAGCTCTTGTCTTTTGGGGTTTGCTGTCGCTATCCGAAGGGTTAACTTGGGCTTTACTGTTGCTTGGTACGGCCTTTGGTGCATGGGTGTGTCGAATTGGTGGCGAGCGTTTGGGCGAGGTGGATCATGGCAGTATAGTTTGGGATGAGATTGTTGCCATGGGTTGGCTTTTAGCCGTAATTGAGCTGAGTTATGAACTCAGTTGGATGAATGTCGCGCTGGCTTTGTTGCTATTTCGTGTGTTTGATATTCTCAAGCCATTTCCAATTAATCGAGTCGATGCATGGCATACCCCGTGGGGTGTGATGTTGGATGACTTATTAGCTTTTGCTTATGCGGTCATTTGTTTTTTTAGCTTGATGTACCTTATTAGCTAAATTACAATCTGCGTATTAAAATAAGTAATCAGAGAGAAATTTCCCATGTTCATTTCATGTAATGAAACAAAAAAGCTCATTAACGAGCGTAATGCTCAATTCGTTGATGTGCGTACACCAGAAGAATTTATGTCGAGTCAGTTACCTGGTGCGAAAAATATTCCGCTGCATGTTATTGAAGATCAGTGTGATGCTGCTCTCGATAAGTCTCGTCCTGTGGTGGTTTTTTGCCGTTCGGGTCAGCGTAGCCAAATGGCGTTGCAAATTCTGAAATCGAAAGGGTTTTCAGAAGTTTATAATATGGGTTCTTATATGGCTTGGAACCAGTGCTAAACTGGCTGCAGTCTTAATCTTCATCGTTGCTGCACATACTCGAACTGCGTCATGTAGTGATCTACACTCCTTGTTCTGCGTCGCTTGTGCCTTGAATATTAAGACTTCGCTGCGTTTAGTTAACTAAGCTTGCTACAAAGCTTAACCTTTCAAACAACCCCAGTATCATGCTGGGGTTGTTTGTTTTCGCGCTAGGTTGAGCATTAAGGCGATGAGGATGGCGCCTAATAATAAGCTCAGTAAAATAATCAGTGAAATAACGTCAACACTGCCCATAACCAATCCATAGATACTAACAGCAACAAACATTGCCACATTTTCCCATAAGTTTTGTACTGCTAAGGCACGCCCCGTTCCCATGTGCGCTTGCCCATGATGTTGTAATGCCGCATTGAGCGGCACAATAAACCAACCACCAGCGGCGCCAATCGCAATTAACAGTAGCACGGCTGATGACAGATTGGTGGTGTAGGCAAGCGCAAATAAGAGGGGGCTGAGTAGCAGTCCGCCGAGTAGTGCAGGCATGAGTTGATGGTGTTGTAAGCGCCAAGCGGCAAAGCCAGCGCCGATCATAATGCCAATGGATACCATGCCCATTAAGGTGGCGGGTAGTTGATTGTCTTCAACCAGTAGTGCAACTGGAACCCAGGCAAAGAGCATCAGTCGTAACGTACTGCCTGTTGCCCAAAAGGCGCTGGTGCCAATTAGTGTAGCGCGTGCTTGTGGGTGCTTCAACAGTGCGCTAACTTCTTGCACAAAAATGAACACTAGTTGCCTTAAAGACTCGCCTTGATAAGGACGCTCGGCTGCTAGTTTGGGAATGCCTAAATTGAGTAGGGCTGCTAGCATATAAACGCCAATTAACAGCCAAAGACTGGCCGTGACGGACCAATCTGCTAAAAAACCGCCGATAACCACACCTAATAATATGGCCACCAGCGTACTGCCTTCCATCCAAGCATTGGCTTTAACCAATTGTTCAGAGTTAACTAACTGTGACAGAATGCCGTACTTCGCAGGTGAATAGATAGCTGCGCCAATCCCCACTAAGGCATAACCCCATAGCGGATAAAGGTCAAAAATCAGACTAGCAGCACCGATCAGTTTTAAGCCATTGCCCAGCATCATGATGCGACCTTTAGAGTGGCTATCGGCAAAGACACCAACAAAGGGTGCGAGCAAGACAAAGGGCAGTACAAAAATCGCTTGTAACCAAGGGATTTGTTGACTTTGATCCATGCTTTTAAGCAGTGCGATAGCCGTAATAAGGAGGGCATTGTCGGCAAAGGCAGAGCAAAACTGGGCGCTGTAAACAGCGAGTAGTGGGCGTGGTGTTGATAACATATTCTTGGTAAAAATGAATGAAAGACGTATTATTATGCCCTTTATTGATGCTGGAGTGGCAAAATTGACTTGCCAAGTCTTTCCCGAAGCCTATAGTGCGCAATTGGCTGATAAGGTCGAGCGCGTTAAGGAATTATTCAATCTGCCAGAGTCTGTTGCGTTAACAGTGGCTGAATCGGCAACCAGTCACTATCGGATGCGTGCCGAATTTCGCGTCTGGCACAAAGGCGATGAGTGGTTTTATGCCATGTTTGATGTGCAGAATAAGCGCCCAGTCTTTATTGAGCAGTGTCCCATGGTGCATGAAGCCATTGCGACCTTAATGCAGCCTTTGCGGTCTCAATTATTAGCTAATGCTTTGCTGTCGCATAAATTATATGCTATGGATTTTATGGCTAGCTCCGATGGTGAAGTGCTGGTAACACTGATTTATAAAACGCCATTGACAGACGAATGGCAACAAGCAGCAGCGTCTTTGTCTTTGCCAGAAAACGTGATGCTGATGGGACGCTCGCGTGGTAAGAAGCGCGTGTTGGTTCGCGATTATGTCGAAGAGTCGTTGCAACTTGCTTCTGGCGCAGGTATTCGTTTGCGCCATGTTGAAAATGCCTTTAGTCAGCCCAATGCGGGCATCAATCGGCAAATGCTAGATTGGGTGGATGATTTTTGGCGAAGCCAACCGCGAGCCTCGGCTTTATTAGAATTGTATGGTGGCGCGGGTAATTTTACTTGGGTATTGGCTCAGCACGCTGATGCGGTGGTGATGACCGAGTTATCGACTCAAGCCGTTGCGGCGGCACAGCAGGCTTTTGAGCAAGCGGGGCTCAGTCATGTGTCAATTGCTGCTATGGATAGTGCGGCGGTATCGGCTGCGCTGTCAGAGAGTTCAGATGTTGGTACTCAGTTAAACTGGCAGGGTCGAGTGTATGACTTTGCTGGTATTTTAGTTGACCCGCCGCGTGCCGGTTTAGATGAGTTGACTAGGGCATTAACTCAGCGCTTTGATACCATTGTTTATATTTCGTGCAATCCAGAAACCTTGGCCAGAGATATCGCCAGTTGGCAGGGCACACATGAGCTGACTCGTGCGGCGGTATTTGATCAGTTCCCTTACACCCATCATATTGAAGTCGGTGTGGTGTTACAGCGAAAGTGAGTGCTGTTTGTTAAGCTTTCGGTTAGAATAAATAGCGTAAAAATAGATGTGTCATTGACTAGAGGATTGTCAAAATGTGTAATGTCGGATTGGTTGATCGTATCTTTCGTGGCGTGTTGGGTTTTGCCTTAATTATTTCTGCGCTTTATGGTTTTGAATGGGGCTGGTTAGGCTTAATTCCATTGGCTACGGCGTTTATGGGTTTTTGTCCTGCTTATACCCTAGTAGGTATGAATACGGGGTGTAAAGCTGGCGAATCGCAAGCTTAATTGCTTATGCCTTTAAAAAGCGGTCTTTCAGACCGCTTTTTGTTTTTATAGTGTTTAGTGTTGCCGAGGTGAGTGGTTTGTTACAAAAAATCCTGAAAGGTGCCGCGACAGTAGGTAGCATGACCCTGATCTCGCGTGTGTTAGGTTTTGTGCGCGATATGATCATTGCGCGAGTGTTTGGTGCTTCTGCCGAAGCAGATGCTTTCTTTGTTGCGTTTAAAATTCCTAATTTTTTCCGACGACTAACGGCTGAAGGGGCTTTTTCGCAAGCTTTTGTACCGGTGCTTTCCGATGTGCGACATAAGGCGGGTGAAGATGAAGCTCGCCGCTTATTAGATGCGGTTTGGACGCGATTAGCACTCTTCTTAGTGGTGCTGACGTTACTAGGTATGTTGTTTGCTGAGCCATTAATGTGGTTATTTGCCCCCGGTTTTGCTGATGATGCGCGTATGCCGATGGCAGTGGATATGTTGCGTATTACCTTTCCATATTTGTTGTTTATTTCTCTCACCGCCATGTTAGCTGCGGTATTAAATACCTATGAGCGTTATTGGGAGCCTGCGTTTAATCCAGTTTGGTTAAATGTAGCGATGATTGCATCGGCGCTATTGCTAGCCCCATTTTTGGATATTCCCGCTATGAGTTTGGCGTGGGGGGTGTTAATTGCGGGTATGATTCAGTTAGCCTGGGTGTGGTGGGCGCTGACGCCCGTTGGTTGGCGACCCCGTTGGTCATTAGCTAAGCACGATGGTGTTGGGCGGGTATTACGTAATATGGCACCAGCCTTGTTAGGGGTGAGTGTGGCGCAGATTAATCTGTTGGTTTCGACGATTCTTGCCTCTTTTTTGATTGCGGGTAGTGTTTCCTGGCTTTACTATGCTGATCGACTGTTAGAGTTCCCCGTGGGAATTTTGGGCGTTGCTTTGGCAACCGTGGTGTTGCCTGGGCTTTCTAAAGCACGTTCGGCACAAGACTGGTCTGCCTATAATCGAACCTTAGATATTGCCTTGCGTCTGATTTGGGTGATAGGCTTACCCGCGACGGTGGCGCTGGCGTTATTGGCTGAACCCTTGATGTTTACCTTGTTTGCCTATGGTGCTTTTACCGCTGATGATGCGCGTTTTGCTGGTCAGGCATTAACGGCTTATGGTGTCGGTTTGCTGGGATTTTTAGCGGTTAAAGTGTTAGCCCCTGCATTTTATGCGCGTGAGGAAATGCGCTGGCCTGTAAAGATTTCTATCGTGGCGTTACTGGTAAATTTGATACTGGCATTATCACTGATTCAGCCTTTGGCACATATTGGGCTGGCGCTGGCGGTGAGCATATCGGCTTTAGTGAATGCGGGCTTGCTGTGGTGGGTGTTACGACGCCAAGACTATTATCGCCCTGAAGCGGGCTGGTTACGTCTCGTGCTGCAAAGCCTCATAGCGGCGGTATTAATGGGTCTTTTATTAATGTGGTTGTCTGGGTATTGGTTACCTAACTGGGCATTAGCAACAGGGTGGGAGCGTGCTGGCGTGCTGTGTTTATTAGTCATGGCTGGGGTTTTAAGCTACGCATTCTCTTTATTGCTTTTCGGCATGCGTAAACGCCATTGGGTGAATATGAGCTAATGGCGAGTTGATATATTAGTGTTTGCTGATATAATAATAGTCGCTTCGCATTAATAGTGTAGTACGCAAATATTATCAGTAAGTAAGGAATAATAAGTATGTTACGTCGTTCGTTTGTGTTGGGTTTGTTAATGGCTGGCATGATGGGTAATGCTTTGGCGATTGAGATTCCGCAGGATCAAGTGCCAGAAATCAAGCGCACTGAAAATGGTAAGTATTTAACGCCTAAAGAAGCGCATCAGTTTATTACCCAAGAAGCAGCCAGCACTTTATTCATTGATGCTCGCACGCCTGCTGAGGTGCAGTTTGTTGGTTACACCGACTTAATGGATGCCAATGTGCCTTACATCACTTACGATTATTCTGCTTGGGATGACAAAGCGAAAGAATACAAACGCGTTCCTAATTCGGCTTTTATGACGCAAGTGGAAGATGCTTTAGCGAAAAAAGGCATGGCGGGCAAAAAAGACGCGCGAATCATTATTATGTGCCGTAGTGGTGACCGTTCGGCTAAAGCAGTCGATTTGATGGCGAAATCGGGTTATACCAATGTATGGAGCCAAATTGACGGTTTTGAAGGGGATAAAGCGAAGGATGGCGATAAAAAGGGTCAACGCGTTGTCAATGGCTGGAAAAATGAGGGTCTACCTTGGACTTACAACATGAACAAAGCTAAGGCCTACTTTTTAGAGTGATTCTTAAAAAGCATCCAATGAGTTTATGTCATACCCCACTTCGGTGGGGTTTTTTGTTGGGTTTTTGCTCTTAAATATGAATTTATTGTAGCTTCATCAAGAATTCTATTTGCTCTATTAATATTTTTAATTGGATCTTGTTCGTTAAATAGCCTAGGATTCGTGTGGATTAATTTTTAAGTTAACGACTGGGAGTATCAGTGTGAAACAAATTAATGTCATGATGATTGGGTTAGGGCGAATTGGTGGCAAGTTCTTTCAGAAGTTTGCAGAAATTGAGTCATCAAGAGTGAATATCATCGCCGTGAGCGAGCCAAATTTAGCTAACCCTTTGTTGGCTGAAGCGGAGCAGCGTGGCATTGTCAATTATATGAATTTTGAAGAGGCCATTCGTCAGCATGGCGAACGCATTGATATTATTATGGACACCTCGAATCGTCCAGAGTTAAAGCAGTCTTTACGTCGTTTATTGCAAGAAACGAACAACCAGCACACGGTGATTGTACCCATGGTAGTCGATTATTTGATGTGGTATTTGTTGCCAGATGCCGAGGAAATTCCGCAATCGCACCATGCGAGCATTGGTTATTAATTGCTGTTCATGTCAAATTAAAAAAAGCCGCACTGATTTTGTGCGGCTTTTTTACAGATGGCGGAAGGGAAG
>CAYQEZ010000050.1:0-10533 GCA_964416645.1 uncultured Francisella sp.
ACAGCGTTATAATCAGTTGATGGATGAGGCGGGGGTGCAGCGGGTGCAGCAACGCACTGATCGGACGAGTGTGTTTGCGCAGTATACGGTGCTAGTCGAGAATCGTGCTCAGGTAGAAGCTAAGTTTAAGGATGCAGGGATTCCGACGGCGGTGCATTACCCCGTGCCATTGAATGAGCAGCCTGCTTATCAGCATTTGTGTTGTACTGATTGTACGCCAGTAGCACGGGAAGCGGCAAAACGGGTGATGAGTTTGCCGATGGGGGCAGATTTGACTCTAATTCAGCAAAATCAATTAGCTGGAGAAGTACATGAAAAAATATTTAAAGCAATATAGCATGAGATTATATTTCTATTTTCTTCTGTTATTAACAAGTAGCCAAGTAGCCTCAAGTAGCCTCATTGCTTGTAACCATGCAGAAACCAACCAACCAACCAACCAACCTCAGAATTATGCAATAATTTAGCTTATGAAAAAAAGCTCTACATTATGTCTGACTAATGAAGCCTTAAATATAATTCGTGAAGAATATAAAAAGCGCATAATAGGAAAAACTATTATGGAAAAGCAAGGTGGATTTGCACCTCTTTATTATCCCGCCGAAGTCATAGCATCGGTTCAGGCATTAGGTGTTACATTAAACGATACGCTACTAACCAACTGGGCTAATAATGAACTGATAAATTTAGAAAAAAATATCTCATTACAGCATGGTTACCTCATTTGGCCTGACAAACTTAATGAAGATGAAGCCTTCGGCTCTAATTCTCAAGCAAGACTTGTTTTGTCTCTAGCATTAATATACAAACATACGCATGACAGCAAAACATTAGCAATTTTACATAAATCCTTTGATGCTCTGGATCGTTTACCAAAAACTCTCGTTACAAACTCCATCAGCGGAAAAGATCATCAACTACCTTATTACGCCTATAAGAATACAGCGAATCCCACTCCTGTTAGCAGTCGCACACTTGATCCCAATCAAGATGCATCTCTTGCATTGGCTTATGCACTTTATTCAGAACTTAACTTATCAGAATCAAGAAAAACACAGATCCTTGCGCAAGCAAATAAATATTTAAATGCTGCCTTTGATATGTCAAGTATTAATAAATGCCTCCCTCTAGCAGACCATCAAGATTATATAAACCTATGTGACACCAGATATAATGGATGGTGGTTAGCTCAAGTTTATGAAGCAACAAAAATTCTTGGACGTTTTGAAGAATTTGAGAAATATTTAAAGTCAGAATATATGGTAATTCGCCATTATCTTAATATTTTTCAAACCAACCGTCAGTATCCAACATATTATACTGGAGCATATCCAGATCCTGTAGAGCCATTTTTATTGATGAACATAATCTCTAAATTTGATGACGCGCTTACTTGGAATATTTATACCGACAATCTTAATAATTTTATTTTAGATAAAAAAGAAAAGGCTCCCTTCTGGCCTAGCGGATCACTCTATCCTAGTTATTTCTTAAACAGAACTTAAGTCATAAATATTCAAAAACTTATTTAAAATATTCAAAAACCAATGTTGCAAACACGCCATATATTATCTACAGGTACGGCTACCTTAATTAATGCATTACTCGGTTTCGCGCTTACATTTTTAGTTGCGCGTTTGCTCTCACCTACAGATAATGGACACTATGCTCAATTCATTTTTATAATGAATTTAGTTTACATAACATTTAACTTTGGCATTGGAACATCTAACACCTATTTTATAGCATCAGAAAAATGGAGTCTTACAGAAATAAAATTTTTAAATATAAAATTCATGCTGTATTTAATGACCATCTTAATATTGACAACGCTAATCTTAAAAAAATATTTAATTATTGAAGCTTTAGATAAACTACTAAATACTCCAGAGTTTATTATCTATATTGGAATCTCATCAGGATTAATATTGACGGGTTTTTATCAAATATCGTCTATATTAATGGGAATGCATAAATATGATAAAGCAAATATATTAAATATAACTAGGAATATCCTGCCTGTATTTCTTATCTTGTTATCGTTACTTTTTTTTGATGAAAATCTGAAATCCATTACTATAACACAAACATTAGCACTATTAATTTCTCTAGGATTCGGTTTACTACTAATAAAAGACAAAGAAAAAAAAAGCATAATTAAATCCAATAAAAAAAACAAAGAACTTATTAAATATAGCAGCATTTCTTATTTATCGAATTTATTTCACTTTTTAGCAATGCGCGGTGTGTTAATAGCTATCTCATATTATTCTTTACCTAAAGAGGTAGGCTATTACAATATAGCATTATTATTGCTTGAAGGAGTATTGTTACTTCCTAGTATTATTGGACAATTACTATTCCCACAGGCAAGCACATTATATTTCTCTCCAGCAGTTACTGAAAAATTGCTGCGAATAAATTTGATGATCTCTTTTTTAATCATGTTAATGGTTATTTTTTTATCGGATTATATTATCTATATAATCTTAGGAAAAAATTATTTAGAAGTAAGCATACTGCTTTTGCATTTATCACCTTCAATTATACTAATGGTCATTCCAAGATTAATGAGCCAAGTGCTTTCCGGCTTGGGGCATCCTAAGTACCCATTAATTGCAGCAGCAATAAGTCTTTTATTTGGAATACCTTTAGCATTATGGTTAATACCAACAAATGGGATAGTGGGAGCGGCATGGGTCACAAACCTTACCACATTAATAACTGCAATTATTACGATTAATGGATATAGCCACATTCAGAAGAGAAAGCTTCACTTAATTCTATCTCCACAAAAAAATGATATATCTTCCATTAAATTCTTCAAAAAAAGAATAAAATTATAAATGTCTCCAGCAGATTGGACAATCATTGCATTATTGATTTATATATTAATAATGTTAACAACATCACTGTATGTTTTTGCAAAACGCAAAGCAAGTGTATTTGATCCAATAGGTCAATACATAATATTCCTATCATTATTTACGCTTCCACTACCGATACGCTCAGTCATTACTTTAGAGATAGAAGGCAATGTTTCCCCCTATTTAGTAGATTTTCTACCTCATATGCCAATGGCTATTATTTACAGCGCAATATCCATATCAATATTTACAATAGCGTATTATAGCTCTTGGGCTAAAAAATTTGGTCGATGGCTACCTGTTCCCGTGAAAAGAAAAAAGGAACGCTCTTATCTAGCATTTGGATTATTGACTATATTATCACTTTTATTATTATCAGCTTTAGCCGTTCAATCAGGTGGAATTATTAATTTTCTTTTACTTGGATATAACTCTTCATCTGAAACTTTTGGTAAAGGTTATTTATCAATTGGTTTTCCATTAATATTCATTGCCACTCTATTCCTTCTTTACCGTTATTCAATACGACGAACAAAAAAAGATTTATTATTATTCTTATTCTCATGGATTATTGTAATCATTATGCAATTACTCATGGGAAACAGAGGAATGATAATGTATATCATACTAACAACACTTATCTACGTTCACTTTGCCATAAATCCATTAAAAGTAAAAACCATTGCCCTTATCAGTATTGTTGCTTTTCTTGCTTTAAATATCTTTGGACATGCACGCACATCAAATTATGAAAGTTTTAGTGATTTTATCGAAAAAACCACATCAGCCATTGAATCATCAACTGCAGAAAACAATGAAGGTTTTTTCTATACTTTAACCGTAGGTGAGTTTGTTATTCCGTTTGAAACACTCCCACAAATGATACGGACAGTAGGTATCGAGGAAACACCTTGGTTTGGTATAAGCTATTTACGCTCACCACTATACTTAATACCAAGTGCAATTTTTACAGATAGACCTTTGCCACTCGCAAATTGGTATATGCAAGAATATTACGGTGGTGGATATGGATTAAATGAAGGTAGGCAATTTTTCTTTTTATCAGAAGCTTATATCAATTTTGGGCCAATCGGTATTGTATTAATTTCTTTACTGTGGGGTTGGATGTGGGGAGGCTTACACCAATGGTTAAAAATAAACCATTATAGTCCTGAAATTGCACTCATTTATGCGCTGGCAGTTGGCTTCATGTTTCGTTGTATTGCGGGTGACTTTTCCTCATTAGTTGCAGGATTCACCCAACAAAGCTTAGCAGGTGTACTACTAGGTTTAACAATTACAGGTGTTTATTGGAAATCAGCCAAAAGAAGTAATTATGGCAATTAAAAATGTATTGATAACAGGTGCAAGCGGCTTTATTGGAGCAGCATTATTACACCAAATCTATTCTAATGAAAAAAGCTTTCATATTATTACTGCTGGTAGAAAAGCACCAAATGTAAAAAATAAAAATCAATTACATCTTGATATTGATCTGAACAAATCTAACCTCCAGCTACCAAAGAATATTGACACTATATTGCACATGGCTGGAGAAAAAAGTAATGAATCCACCATGTGGGAAATTAATTATTATGGAACAAAAAAATTATTAGAAGCAGCAAATAATGTCAAAATAAAAAGATTTATCTACTTAAGTAGTGTCGGTGTTTATGGTGCTGGACACAATGCACACATAATCGATACTACTTACCCAAAAAAACCTAAAAATACTTATGAAAAAAGCAAACAAGCAGGGGAAGCTGTTGTTTATGAATTATGCCAAGAATTTAGCATTAACTGCATTGTTGCTCAACCAAGTAACGTCATTGGTTACATTCCCAACAAAGCCTATCCTTTATTGGGCTTAATAAGAATGATAAAAAAAAACATGTTTAGTTACTTTGGTGATTATGATGCTATATCTAACTATATTAACGTTACTGATGTCGCATCTGCATTAATTCACATTTGTAATAGTGAAATCCCTAAAAACACTTATATCATCAATACCCCTTGTAAACTTCATAATATTGTTCAATGGATTAGTGAAGAGCTGGATATAACCCCACCTAGTCGAAAACTACCTATGTTCGTAGGGAAAGCATTAGGAATGCTTGGTGACTTGGGTGAAAACATCACAAAAAAGACACTTCCTTTTAATTCAGCAAGATTTCATGAACTAAGTAATAAAACATTATTTGATGGAACACCAATATCTAGCACATTGAAATTTAACTATCCATCAGGAATAGAACTAACCATACGGCAACTTGTACAAACATATCGAAACCAAGGATTGATATGAATCGTATATTATATGTTTCTGATGCAGGCAGCATTCACACCCAACGGTGGGCAAAACATTTTGCTGAATCAGGTATTGAAGTGCATGTTGCCAGTTTTCGTGCGGCGAAAATCAAGAATGTAACTGTACATCTTATTCCAACATTAGGCATAGGGAAACTAGGATACATTTATGCAATACCATATTTAAGAAATTTAGTTATTAAAATAAATCCTGACATTGTTCATGCACAATATGTAACAAGCTATGGTTTTCTTGCTGCTATTTCAAATTTAAAACCATTAATCATCACTGCATGGGGTACAGATGTTTT
Source organism: uncultured Francisella sp. (assembly GCA_964416645.1). Lineage (GTDB taxonomy): Bacteria > Pseudomonadota > Gammaproteobacteria > Thiomicrospirales > Thiomicrospiraceae. The sequence goes on from CAYQEZ010000050.1 coordinate 5,489, forward strand.
AATTACACCAAATAAGTCATGGCTACTGAGAAAATTTATTCGCTATGCTCTACATAAAGCGGACAAAGTAACAACAGTTGCAAAACACATGAACAAAGCCATTACTGATTTTGGAATATCCGACGATGCCATTCTTGCAGTTCCCTTTGGTATTGATACAGAATTATTTCACTTACCCGCGCAAAGACCAAGCGATACTCCATTACGCATTATTTCAACTCGAAATTTTGCAGAAATATACAGCATACATACTGTTATTGATGCTTTTCATGAAATTATTAATCAAGGTCATGATGCAATTCTAGACTTAGTAGGAAAAGGACCTCTTCTTCAAGCATTAAAGAAACAAGTCGAATCTCTTAATTTAAATGAGAAGGTCTTTTTTCATGGGCATGTATCACATGAACAATTAGTTTCTTTACTAGGAAATGCACATATCTTCGTTAGCTCTGCACTATCAGATGGAAATAATATTTCACTGAATGAAGCAATGGCATGTGGTTGTTATCCAATTGCGACTGATATACCTGCCAACTCACAATGGATTACACATCAATATAATGGCTTATTGTATAAAAAAGGTGACTCATCTGAACTTACAAAAATGCTAATATTAGCATCTGATAAATCGTTAAGGAAAAAATCCCGCTCAATAAATAGAGAAATCGTTGAAAAAAATGCTGATTGGTTAACATGTGCAAACCTCATGAATAACACCTATCTTGAATTGCAAAAGAAAGTTTAACATGAATAAGAAAAATCTATATATTTTTGGGACTGGAGATCATGCCAGAAAAGTGTTTTATAGTGCGACTCTAGCTGGATTTACCACTACTGCATTCATTGATGAGAATAAAAAAGCTCAGTCACCTATTCCAAACATACCTATCTTTAATAGTGATAAGCTCAACATGGCAACCGACAACACAACGCTATTTATTGCTATTGGAAATCCACAAACGCGGCAACGACTACTAGAATTTTATAAAAATTCAGGATGGAATATGATAAACATCATACATCCATCATCGAATATATCTCCAGATGTTATTTTAGAAAATGGTATTTTTATTGGGGCTGGATCAATTATTGAATCTAATAGTTATATTGGTAATGGTTCAATTATAGATATTGGCGTAATCATTGATCATGACTGTCATATACCTGCTTATAGCCATCTTCGTGCTGGTGAGATTTGCCAACCTAGAACCCATTGGGAAAACAAGGTGAATCATTGAATATTCTCCTAATTAATCACTACGCTGGTTCTACCCAACACGGCATGGAATACCGTCCCTATTACTTGGCACGGGAGTGGATTCGGCTTGGACACCAAGTACAGATACTAGCCGCATCACATTCACACGTCCGTACCCATCAACCAGAAATGAATTCAGCTCTACAAGTCGAAATACTTGATGGCATTCAATACCATTGGTATCAAACGCCCACCTACGTAGGTAATGGTATCGGGCGCGTGAAAAACATGTTCGCGTTTGTATGGGCAATATGGCGAAATGCAGCCAAGATTGCTACCCAATTTAAACCCGATGTAGTCATCGCCTCCAGTACCTACCCAATGGATATATGGGCAGCACACCGCATCGCCAAACGTGCTAATGCAAAGCTGGTTTTTGAAGTTCACGACTTATGGCCATTATCACCAATGGAACTGGGTGGAATGTCTAAATGGCACCCCTTCATTATGCTGGTGCAACAAGCCGAAGATTATGCGTACAAACATGCTGATTGTGTTATTTCCATGCTTCCCAAAGCAAAGGCACATATGGAATCACGCGGCATGAAACCGACTAAGTTTCATTATGTCCCCAATGGTATTGATACTGCCGAGTGGGAAAATAGTGCCCGTTTACCCGATGATGTAAAAAACAGTCTTGAACTCATTAAGCAACGTGGAAAACCGATTATCGGCTACGCAGGCACACACGGTTTAGCCAATGCGTTAGATACTTTGCTAGATGCAGCCAAGTTATCCCAACAGGACTTTGAAGTTGTCTTAGTCGGTAATGGTCCAGAACGTGACAGACTTGTAGCTCGCGTTCAGCACGAAACCATTAACAACGTTACACTCTTGCCTGCCATTCCCAAAGCCACTATTCCTGATTTTTTAAAAGCCATCGACATTGCCTATATAGGGTGGCATCGTAATCCTTTATACCGTTTTGGCATCTCCCCTAACAAACTGATGGATTACATGATGGCGGGTAAGCCTATTATTCACGCAGTCGAAGCAGGTAATGACCCAGTGGCTGAAGCTGGGTGCGGCTTAACTGTTACGCCGGGAGATTCAGTCGCCGTTAGTGATGCCATCTTAAAACTGACGAATCTGTCACCGTTAGAACGTCAACAGATGGGCGAATGCGGTAAACGCTTCATCCTTGCCGAACAAACCTACCCCGTACTTGCACAACGCTTTTTGGATGCAATAGGAAATAGATAACGTGACAACTGAAGCCGAAAAAGTACAAGAACGCTATGCTCGCCGTGTAACATTGGGAACAGATGATCGCTACAGCATCCTAAACCCTTCCGTTTGGCAGGGTGTACAAGAACGGCAACGTGCATTGATTACCCTATTATCCAATCATGCTCCGGTTTCACTCGCTCAACTCAAAGTTCTGGAAATAGGCTGCGGTAGTGGTGGTAACTTACTGGAACTTCTTCGTATGGGTTTAGCCCCTGAAAATCTGGTGGGCAATGAACTCTTAAGCGAACGCGCTACCCTTGCCAGAAAAAACCTTCCGATTGCCTGTGAAGTCTTAGAAGGTGATGCAACAACCTTGGGCTTGCTACCAAACAGCTTTGAAGTTGTATACCAATCAACGGTTTTCAGCTCGTTACTGGATAACACGTTTCAACAACACTTAGCTGCACTGATGTGGAAATGGGTAAAACCGGGCGGTGGTATACTGTGGTATGACTTTATCTATAACAACCCCAATAACCCCGATGTACGCGGTGTCTCCATTAAGCGCATCCACGAGCTATTTCCTGAAGCCAAAATAGATATTCGTCGTGTTACACTCGCGCCCCCCATTAGCCGTCGCGTCTGTAAAATTCACCCATCGCTATACACATTATTCAACGCCATTCCCGCACTACGCACTCACGTACTGTGTTGGATAGAAAAGAAATAACGCAACATGACACAACAAACCTTCCTCCCCTTCGCCCTCCCTGACATCTGTGAAGACGAAATCAACGAAGTTGTCGATGCCCTCCGCTCCGGTTGGGTAACAACCGGCCCGAAAACCAAACGCTTTGAAACCGACTTCAGCGAATTTCTTGGCGGTGGCTTAGAATCCATTTCCGTCAACTCCGCCACTGCCGGGCTACACCTAGCGTTAGAAGCCATCGGCATCAGCGCAGGCGATGAAGTCATCACCACCCCCTACACCTTCACCGCCACCGCTGAAGTCATCCGCTACCTTGGCGCACACCCCGTTTTCGTCGATATTGACCCCAACACCTTCAACATCGACCCCAACAAAATCGAAGCGGCGATCACTCCTAAAACCAAAGCGATCATCCCCGTCCACTTCGCGGGTTTAGCGTGTGACATGCAAGCGATCCTCACCATCGCCCGTCGCCACAACCTAAAAGTCGTAGAAGACGCAGCCCATGCCCTACCCACTCTCTACCAAGGGCAACTCATCGGCACACTTGAAAGCGACGTAACCGTCTTCAGCTTCTACGCCACCAAAACCATTACCACGGGCGAAGGCGGCATGGTCGTCACCCGCAACCCTGATATTGCCGCCCGTTGCAAAATCATGCGCCTCCACGGTATCAGCCGCGATGCCTTCGACCGCTACACCTCCACCAAACCCGCGTGGCATTACGAAGTGGTCGCCCCCGGTTTCAAATACAACCTCACCGATCTAGCCTCATCACTCGGCATCCACCAACTCAAAAAAGCCGTTGCTTTCCAACAACGCCGCCAACAAATGGCAGAACGCTACACCCGCGAACTAGCCGACCTGCACCTATTAACACCACCCATCGCACCAGAAGGCGATTTACACGCATGGCATCTCTACGTCTTACGCCTGCTGCCAGCCGCTGGTATAGAACGCAACCATTTCATTGAAGCAATGGCAGAACGCGGCATCGGGTGCAGCGTCCATTTCATACCCTTGCATATTCACCCCTACTGGCGTGATCAATATCACTTACAACCACAAGATTATCCTTATACACTGGCCACCTATGAACAAGCAGTGAGTTTGCCCCTCTACACCAAAATGACGGATGAGGATCAAACTCGCGTCATTGCGGCTATCAGGGGGATTTTAAGCCAATGTCAAAACGACTCTTCGACCTAATCTGTGCCAGCCTCGGCTTAGTCATTCTCAGCCCACTGCTGCTCTTAATGGCAGCATGGGTCAAGCTAGACTCCACTGGTCCCATCTTCTTCCGCCAAGAACGGGTGGGGCAACACGGCAAAAATTTCCGCATCCACAAATTCCGCACGATGGTCATGGATGCGGAAAGACGTGGTCTGCAAATCACCGTCGGCAACGATAGCCGCATCACCCGCTCCGGTGCTTTTCTGCGCCGCTACAAGCTCGACGAACTCCCACAACTCATTGACGTTGTGATCGGCACTATGAGTCTCGTCGGTCCCCGCCCTGAAGTCCCCAAATACGTCGATTGCTACCCTGCGGACGTGCGCGATTTGGTGCTTTCCGTCAAACCGGGTATTACTGACCTTGCCTCCATCGAATTCAAAGATGAAAATACGCTGCTGGGCCAATCCGATAACCCCGAACAAACCTACAAAGAAACCATACTGCCGATCAAACTTGGCTATTACACCCGCTATGCTCAGACTCATAACCTTTGGCTAGACATAAGTCTGATTTTTAAAACACTGGCAGCAATCGTGCGTTAAAATAACAACCTGCAAAACCTAAAACACACTTGACAGGCAGCACATCGCATAAAGACACTGTACGTATGAAACTGAAATTCGAGTGGGATACCAACAAGGAAAAAGCCAACATCAATTGAAAACCTTGGTC
>CAYQEZ010000051.1:0-10062 GCA_964416645.1 uncultured Francisella sp.
TGTAAAATTACTGGCACCTTCTTGTCCCGATAGTAGGGGAGCGACCTGTAAGTAGCCGTCGGGCGTATAGCTCACCACTTTAGAAGTTGCGTCTGCCGTTGTCTTGAGTGTACTACCCCAATCAATACTCCCTAAAGCGTCGCGAAGCCAAATTTGGTAACGAATGCCGTTATTAAATTGACCAGTTGCTTTTAAGTCTAACGCATAGCCACGACCTTGGCTTTCTTGCCGTGTACTTCGACCAAAAAGTTCATCTTGTTCATAACGATAATTTACATCAGCTTGATAGTTGTAGGTTTTAGAAGTGGGAGAGTTGGCATAACCGTTAATTGTGCCATAGCTCAGATTGTCCGCATTAAACAAGCTAGCGCCTAGTTGTAGTTGATGATTATCAGCCCATGCGAGTTGATAAGCTAGGCGCAAGCCAGACCCTCGCCAACGCTCCGCTGCTAGGTTGAGTTGATAATCTCGATTACTGGTTAGCGGGTTTTCTTGGCTGATGGCATAATAAAAATCGGCAAAATCGCTGGAATAACGGTAGTTTTGTTCATAACGGTAAAGCGCCCCAAGTGACCAACCACGATAGGTTACGCCCATCTCTAACCAGTTAGAGGTAAAGGCACGCTCACCGCCACGGTGAAACTGTCCTTTGCCACCATCTAATTGGGTTATCGCCATAGATTCAGACACATTGAACGAATCTATTAATCCATAAGGATACCAGTCTGTGTCGTCAGCGAGTAGGGTTTGTGACGAAAAAAAAGAGGCGGCAAGCGCCACCTCTAATAGGGTTTTGGTGAAATGATGCTTAGAAGCTTTCAAAAGTACCATCCTTAAAGTTGACCTTCGTCCAACCTTTCATGTCGATAATATCGGCCACTTCCGTGTTGCCCACTTTGATTTTTCCTTGAATACCGCCCGTCGCAGACTTATTCAAAGTCATGGTCGTACCATCTAAGCTAGTCACCGTTAAGGCATTAATGTTAGACGTTCCATTAGCCACGCTGTTTGTCGCCGAAATGGTGATGCCACGTGCAGCCGTTTGCTGTTTCAGTGACAAAGCAGCAGAGCCGATGTCGGGATAACCACTACGGTCAATGGTTACTGTTGCTACCGTATTGGGGAACCCAGCTAGGTTAGCGTCTAAACTCAACGTTAGGTTGCCTTGCGCAAAGTTGGTGGCTGATTCATAGTCGGGGAAGGTGGCGTAGCCACTCGCAGATGAATAGGCTTGTCTGTATTCATTAGCCAGCGAATATGAACCGTAATTTAACGTAAAGTTTGTTGCGCCAGGCACTTGGGTTTTGAGTGCATCAGCGAAGCCTAGGACGTCACCGATAACACACTTATTGACACTAGTGTATGTTGGTGCATCAGTGTAATAGTTAAAACAAGTACTATTATTTGGTATTACAACGGTAGTTTGTCCATTAAAGTAGCTGTATCCATCATTGTAGTAATTGACAAAAAAACCTGAAACATCACTAGGTACACCAGCTTTTGTTGCTTCGCTTGTGATATTGCCAGTGTTAAGGTTTAGTGGCGTATTTGAATAGCTACCCGCATAAACATATTTCGTTTTCTCATAGCTAGTGAACGCTGAAAAATCGAACGAAGCGGCATTGGTTAAGTTAAAAGTTGCAGCCGCTTTAACAGAGCTACCACCACTGCTGAAAGTGCCGTCGAGGGCGATTTTACTAATGCTCAAGTTAGTTGGTTGAGCAGGAGAAGCGGGTTGCACCATTGATAATTCGGCATTGCCTGTAAAACTTCCGCCCGATGTTTTGTCGGAAAAATTAAGGCCACCTTTCAGACTACCCACCGTGATGGTTGGCATATCGGTATTGTTTTCGCTCATGGTGTAAGCATTGGCAAAGGTTGTAGAAGCAGTGACATTATTAAGCGTCATGGTTGAGCGCGTGTCAGTGATGGTGCCATTAACGACAATGCTTGCACCAGACAATACTTTGCTATTGGCAGCTAGATCGGCAACGGTGAAATTAGGGATGGTAAAGACAAGATCAACTGCTGGTACTAAATCTCCGCTGGCAGGCATTGGTTTGGTGACCGTGACTTGTAGACCATTGGGCGTATCTACAACACTAACATTGACTTTAGCAATGGTAGCAGGTGTTGATGAAGGGTAGCCATTCACGTAATTGGGAATAACGCTACAGGTAGATTTTTGTGAGTTGATAGTATTAATACCCGTCGCTACCGTTAGTGTTCTGCCATCATCGGCATTACACCAAACACGTTGTGTGCTTTGAATGTTTACTTCTTGATTAGTTACTGAAGTCTTAATGGTGCTACCAAGTTGTCCGCCAACATTTTGGATAATTTCCGTTAGCAATAAGCCTAGTAGACTGCTTCGATCATTCCACACATTGCTAACCGTATTCAACTGAGTACCAAAACTTTGCGCAGGGTTTTGCATACCGTTAATGCTGGTTTGCAGCGCACGTGCTTGGGATAGGATTGATTTGGCTTTATCCATGTCAGTAGCTACCGCAGTTTCGACAACAGGTGGTGTATATCCGCTTTCGCTAGGTTTGTAGCTGGTTGTTTTGTCGCTGGTATCATTAACAATCACGGTTTTTACTTCAGCATCAATTTTGCCAGAAATGACATTATTGTTGATAACTGCTGTTTTGGTTTCTAAAATGCTAGAGAACACATCTTTGTTGCCACTAAAACTGTCAGCGCTGTCAAACTTACCGTCTTTGAAACTGTCACGGATTTTGGCCAGTGCTTGCGTCGTGTTGGCAGCAGTGGATGAGCTGCTCTTAATCATTTCCGCAATGGTGGATAGTGCAACGGCATAGCTTTGTTGAGCTGTGTCTTGACTTGTAGCCCCTTTCGTAATGTCAATGGGTTTGGTGCGTAAAATATCACCTAAGCCAAACGCGCCAGCAACCTGCGCGGATTTTTGTTTAATGCTGTCAGTATTAATGTTGGCAGGTGCTTGTTCTAAGTTGGCAGCAACCATGTCGGTCAGCGGAGTAATGTAAGCGACAGATTCAGCGGCAGTAACGGGTGGAACGACGGCTTTCATATTGAAGTCAGTCGGTAGGGTAGCGTCTGCACCAAAAGCTGTTGTGCTACCGTCGGCATTAATACAACCACTGGGCGCATCACATACCATTAATGTGTTGGCTGTTGGTGTCACGGTAACACGCACCACACCGTTAGTGTAGCCAGACATGGTTATGGTATAGTCACCATTGTTGTCGGTGGTGGCTGTGCCACGCGCTACCCATGAAGTTCCAACCAACTCTTCGGCAGTTACTAAACCTTGTTTGATGATACCTTTGGCAGCAGTACCAGAGAGTGAAGAAGATGAGCCAGAAGTTGCAGGAGTGATACTGTCCGAAGAACCACCACAACCAGCCAATAAAGAAGCAGACACAATAACAGCCGCTAACGGCAATTTATGCATGATTTTTTGCATGATTTTTTATCTCTTTTGAGGGTTGAATAGATTTGGTTATTATGCTACCCCCCCCAATTGCCCTTGTCAACTAAAAAATGCGCGATAATTGAATAATAAATTTTTTGGTGATTTTTGGCGGTTGGTTTGTCTGGTGTTTTGTCATATCACCATCATTAACCAAGGGTAAAACTGGCGTATAATGCCTAAAATAAATTCTCGGAGATGATGGAATGAAATTTTTAGATGTTAAAACCGATTATGCGTTTAAGCGAGTGTTTGGAGCGACCGAATCGGTTCCTTTGTTGATTAGTTTCCTAAATGCCATTTTGGATTATACGGGCGATCAAGAAATTGTCGATTTAACCATTATCGACCCCTATCTAGCGCCTAAGCTAGAGGGGATGAAAGATACCTATGTCGATGTGCGCGCTCAGTTGGCTAATGGCAGTAGCGTCATTATTGAAATGCAAGTGCTCAATGTGAAAGGCTTTGAGCAACGCGTGCTGTACAATGCGGCTAAAGAGTTTTCAAACCAACTGCAAACGGGCGAGGATTATACGCTGCTCAATCCTGTAATTGCCTTAACGCTAACCGATTTCGTCATGTTTGATGAGTTCGAAAAATATCAAAGCAATTTTGTGTTGCGTGAGAAAGAAACCCTGACCCAATACAGCGACGACATTGAATTGGTGTTTATAGAACTGCCTAAATTCACCAAAACCGAACAGGAACTGGTAGATATTAAGGATAAGTGGCTTTACTTTATTCGTAACGCGGGCAAACTAACTTGTATTCCAAGCACGCTCGCCGAACCTTGTATTCAAGATGCGTTATTACGAGCCAATGAGGCAGGCATGAGCCGTGAAGAGTTGGAACTTCAGCATCGTCGTCACGACTTCATTTGGTTGCAACAAGGGGCGTTGGCTTTGTCGGAAGAAAAATTAGCACAAGCCGAAGAAAAAGGGCTTGCCAAGGGGATAGAAAAGGGGGTTGCTCAAGGAATCGAAAAAGGTCGAGCAGTCGGTGAACAAGCAAAAGCCTTTGAAATTGCGCGTAACCTGCTTGATGTGTTGGATGATGCCACTATTGCCAGCAAAACAGACCTGAACTTGATGCAAATTGCTCAATTACGCACTCAATCCTCAACCCGTTAATCTAGCTTATGCCCAGTTTCGATTATCACGCGCTCAACCCCCAAGGCAAGTCGGTTAAAGGGACACAAACCGCCGATTCAGCTTACAGTTTGCGGGCTAGTTTGCGCGCTCAGGGACTGACACCCTTATCGGTAACGGAATTACAAACCGCCAGTCGGCAGAAAACGGCTTGGTGGCAGGCTTCGTTTTGGCGTGGGTATTTACCACTAAAAGAACTGGTATTGCTGACGCGTCAAATCGCCACCCTGCTTGAAGGTGGTTTGCCCTTAGCGCAAGTGTTATCGATTTTATCGGCACAAGCAGAAAGTAAACGCTTGGGGCGACTGCTCACCCACGTGCATGGACAGGTACAAGAAGGTTTATCTTTAGCCAATGCCTTTCGTAATGCGCCTTACCGTTTACCCGAAGATGTGGTGGCGATGATTGGCGCGGGTGAGGAGTCGGGTAATTTAACAGTGGTGATGGCGCGGCTAGCCGATGCCATTGAATTGCGCGAACAAGTGTCGGGGCAAATGAAAGGGGCGATGTTTTACCCCTTTCTGATGCTCACCTTGTCGATGGTGATTGTGGTGTTTTTGCTCACTGTCGTTGTTCCCAAAGTGGTGGTGATGTTCACCCACATGAAACAGTCTTTACCGCCACTGACTCAAGGGCTGATTGCCGTGAGTGATTGGCTGGCGCATTGGTGGGGCGCATTGCTGCTGCTTTTATTGTTGGGATTTGCCGTGTTTAAGTGGCTACTCACACGTCTTGATTTTAAGGTCACTTGGCATAAGGGCTTGTTGCGTTTGCCCTTGTTCGGTAAGCTGTTGTTAGAATCGAATACCGCGCGTTGGGCAAGAACCTTGTCGGTATTGTTGAACAGTGGTGTGCCCGCAGTCGAGTCATTACGCATTTCGGCGCAAGTGCTGAGTTTGCTACCCTTACAGCAAGCGGTAGAGTCGATGGCAGTGCAGGTGCGCGAAGGCGTGCCGCTGTATCGGGCGTTGGCTGAGTCAAAAGTTTTTCCGTCGTTGGTGCGCTATTTGGTCGAAAGTGGCGAAGCTTCTGGGCGGTTACCCGATATGCTCGGCAGGGTAGCACACCATTACGAGGTGAGTACGCAAGCCTTGTCAGGGTCGCTCATTAAATTGATTGAGCCTGTGTTAATTTTAGTGATGGGCGGTGTGGTTCTGCTCATCGTGATGGCAATTTTATTGCCGATTTTTGCCATGAATCAGTTAGTAGGATAGTTATACGATGCAAAAACAATCAGGTTTTACCCTTATCGAATTAATGGTGGTGGTGGTTATTTTGGCGCTGCTTGCAACCTTTGTCGTGCCGCAAATTATGGACAGACCCGAACAAGCACGGGTGGTGAAAGCCCAGCAAGACATTCGTAGTTTAGAAAGTGCGTTAAAAATGTACAAGCTGGATAATTTCGCTTATCCCAGCACCGATCAAGGACTAGAAGCTTTGGTGAAAAAGCCCGATGGTAACCCTAAACCGCGCAACTACAACCCAAAAGGCTATTTAGAAAGCTTGCCACAAGACCCTTGGGGTAATGCTTATTTATACCTGAATCCTGGTGAGCATGGTGAAATTGATATTTACTCGCTGGGTGCGGATGGTGCTGCGGGCGGCACGGGTTATGATGCGGATATTGGCAATTGGGTAAAAGCAGAAAAATAACGCAAGCTGGCTTCACCCTCATTGAGCTGTTGGTGGTTCTGGTGGTGATTGCCATTGTGTGGGCGAGTGTGATGCCGATGTTACAAACCGATCAGCAACGCTTGGCGCGTCAGTGGCTAACGCAGGCAGAGGGGTATTTGACCCTTTCCTGCGATTTGGCAGCTCAGTTGCAAACCAGTCATCGTGTGCTGGTGGGTAATGCGTTAAGTATCCAGCGTTGGGACAGTGTGCGACGCGATTGGTTAGTCGATACTTCGGTTGCGCCCTTGTCAAAACTCCTTGACTGGAAACTGAGTGGCAAGCGCCAAGAACCTTTGATGAAAGACGATCCTCTGGCTTGGACCTGTCGTGCCGATGGCGATCAGCAAGCAGGCGAGTTGCAACTCAGCCAGTCGGAACTGGGACAGCTGCGTTTGCTATGGACGGGCGATGGTCGTTATGAAATGCGCTAAACAACAAGGCTTTAGCTTGATCGAAGTGCTGATTGCTGTGGTGGTGGTTTCCATTGCCTTATTAGCCCTAATGGAAGGCATGGGTGCTATTATTCAAACGCAAAGCCAGCTGCGCTTGCAAGCACAAGCACAACAAGTGGCGTGGCAACAGTGGCAGTCCTTGCGTGCGGGTATCGCTAGCAAAGATGAAGTGATTAAGGTCACTCATGCCGAACGCGACTGGCAAGTTAAAACCACTTTTACCGATACCGACTTCCCTGGTACACGCCAAGTGGTGATTCAGGTGCTCCCCAGCGACGATCTAAAATCCCGTGCGCAACGACTGTCAGCCTTAGTGGTGACACCATGAGCCGTGTTGTGAAGCAACAAGGTTTTACGATGATTGAGTTGTTAGTGGCTTTGTTGGTCTTGTCGATTCTGGGTATTGTGTTGGCGACGGGTATGAATCAAGTCACGCGTTGGTATCAGCAACTCAGTGATGAAATGACTGCCGCTTCCAGCTTACAAAAAGTGCAAGCCTTATTGATGAGCGACCTATTACAACTCGCACCCAGAAGTATCAGCGATATTCAAGGTGCGCCATTATCAGCCTGTCTATCTTATGCCGATGGCGGTTTTGAATGTACCCGTTTCGACAACCGAGAAGGCGGCGCGGGCTTAATGCGTATTGGTTATGTTGTTGATAAAGAGGGTTTGTGGCGACTGCGTTGGCCGAGTTTAGATAGAGCGGGAGTGAGCGAACCACTGCGTCAGCGCTTGTCCACAGAAGTGACCAGCATGACGGTGCAATGGTTAGATGCCAACGGTGCTGAGTCGGTGCAGTGGCCGCCCGCCAGCGTAACGGGGGATACGCTCACGCAATTGCCTGCCAGTATCGGTATTGTGTTGAATCAGCAACAGCAAGAATGGTTAAGAATGACCTTTCCTGTCGCCGAGAGACTCACGCCATGAAACCACCGCTTCATCATCACCAACAAGGTGTGGCGCTATTAATGGTGTTGGTGATTGTTACCGTCATCGCAGGGCTGATGTATCCGTTATGGCAACAGCAACAAAGCGCCCTGACGCGGGCGCAGTCGAGCCAAGCGCAGCTGCAAGCTTGGGCGGTGTTAATCAGCGCGCAAGATTGGGTGAAAAGTGCGTTAAAATTCGATGCCGAACAGTCGCAAACTGACCATCTGCTCGAGCTTTGGGCGCAACCCATGCCCGCTGTGCCTTTCGATGGCGGGCAGGTGCGTGGTTGGTTGGTCGATGCGCAAGCCAAATTGAATGTGAATCAGCTGGCGATTGCCGATGTTCAGCAACGCGAGCAGCAGCTAGCGGTGTTTAATCGGCTGTGCCAAGTGCTGAGTGTGGAGTGTGCTTTCTGGCCTGCGGTCGCTGACTGGGTAGATGCGGATGATATTCCGATGACGGGCGGTGCGGAATCGGCATTTTATATGGGACAGCAACCCATGCGTCGAGCGGCTAATCAGCCATTACTTAGTGTCGATGAGTTACGCCAAGTAGCGGGGGTGACAGAGCCAGTATTGCAGCTACTTAAACCCTACATTACCGCCTTGCCCGATGCCACGCCGATTAACGTCAATACCGCCACGACACCGGTATTAATGGCACTTTCGCCCTTGCTCACGCAAGACTTAGCGACGACAATTACGGCGCGTCAACGCACAGAACCTTTCGAGCGTTTAACCCAAGTGAGTGAGTTATTGCGTCAATCGAGTGTCAGTGATGCTGAGTTAAATTTATTGGTCAATGAACGCACAATGTCGGTTTCGACACGATATTTTATACTTCATACGCAAGCAGATTATTTGAATTATCAATGGCAATTAAACAGCCTATTAAAACGCGATGCAGGTCGGGTGCAAGGCCTGATGCGTTGGTTAACGGAGGTTGAACCATGAACCAGAGTCTCACCTTAGCTTTTCCATCGGAATGGATCAGTTGGCACAGCTTGGTTTTCCCCAAAGGGCGACAATGGCGTGCGGCTTTGCCCTTTGCGCTCGAAGATAAGCTCGCCAGCGATGTGCAACGTCTGAGCGTGATTCCAGTTGCTAGCGCATTAGAAGGCATGGGACGAGTGGCGGTGGTTGCTCAGCAAGACCTAGCCGCTTTCGCCGCACAACATCCGCAAAACCCCGCTATTTGGACACCCGATTTTATGCGCTTACCTTGGCAGGCGGGACAGGTGAGCTTGTGGGCGGAATCGTCCAATCGTTGGATATTGCGCTGGGGTGAATGGGAAGGCACAGCAGGACATCCGCAGGTGATCCAAACGCTATTGCAGGCTTTGCCCGCAAGCCAACGTCAGTTAATGATGGTTTATGGCGAGGTCGATGAAAGTCAGCTACCGAAAGATGCCACCCTGTTGCGTCATGCTGTATCGGCATTGCCGCCCTTGCAACCTGTGTTTGATTTGCGTCAAGGGGCGGGTCAAGGTCAGTGGCAATGGTCGGGATTGGCTGTGTGGAAATTGCCCGTCAGTTTGCTGGCAGGTGTCTTATTGCTAACGCTGACGTTAAGTTTAGTCACCAGTTGGCAACAAGTAACAGCCACCGAGCAGTTGCAACAGCAAACTCAAGCACTGCTTAAAAGTCATTTCCCTGAAATTAAGCGATTAGTCAATCCGATAGCGCAAGCTAAAGCGGTAGCAAAAGAGCGTCTGGCGGTACAAACTCAATTACAGTCTTCGCCCTTATTAGCCTTGTCGCGTGTCGATGCCTCATTGATGAACGCACCTACGGTGAGTCAACTTCAGTTGTCGGCAGGGCGCATCGAACTCAGCTGGAACAGCCTCTTAACGGAAGCAGTGCTGTCACGCCCTCTGGTGATTGAGGGCTGGCAAGCGCAATGGCTTGGTCAACAAAGGTTAGTGTTGAGTGCGCAAGGAGATCAACCATGAATCGCTTACAAGCTTGGCTCAGTCAGCAAAATCCGCAGCAGGTCAAACATGGCGTTTTAGTGATTGCGATACTTGTATTGTTATTGTTGGGTTTTTCGATTTTTAACTGGCAACAAACGGTCGAAAAGCATTTTGTGCAGGCGCAACAGCAGCACCAACAGTTGTTAAGCATTGTGCAAGGCTTGCCCGCCAGTAGTGCTAAACGCTTACAAGGGGACGACTTATTACAACAGATTGCAGCGCAACCTTTAACGGGCTTGTCGGGTAAAGTGACCAATCTCAGACTGGTCGGTCAAAAAGTCAGTGCGAAGGTCGAGCAAGCACCCATAGAAGCCTTGTTGGCTTGGTTAGCGCAGTTAGAACAACAAGGCGTGGTGGTTTCGGGCATAACGCTGAGCCAGCCAGCGCAGGGTTTGGTGTCGGGGCAGTTGATTTGGGGGCAGGAGT
>CAYQEZ010000052.1:0-8455 GCA_964416645.1 uncultured Francisella sp.
CACTCGCCTAGCAGCAACCGATGAAAAAAGCCCGTCAGTAATGATGGGCTTTTTTGTTAGTTTTTGTAAAAAGGTTATTGTTATGCTTGAAAATGGCAAGTGATTAGCTTATAATAACCAGCTGTTTTGCACTAAATGGTAAAACAACTCCAGGGGATTAGTTTAATGGTAGAACGAAGGATTCCAAATCCTTTGGTGAGAGTTCGATTCTTTCATCCCCTGCCAAATTCACTTTTCATTTCAAGCTAAGTATGAAACAACAAAACACCGCAACCCATTCTGTTGATAAGTTCCGTTATATTCTTTCGATCGCGTTGTTGCTTGCTTCGCTCGTTGCTTATTATGTGCTGACAGAGCTTGATTTGGCGCTTCGAGTATTAATTATTGTGGCTGGTGTAGCAGTAGCTGTTGGTACTGTTTGGACATCGGCGTTTGGTGTTAATACGCGAAAACATTTAAATGATACACAGCGCGAAGTGCGTCAAGTGGTGTGGCCGACACGAGAACAGGCGATTCGCATGACACTGATTGTGTTTGTGGCTGTATTTGTAATCGGTCTGTTTTTATGGTTAGTTGATATGTTTTTCTTGTGGGCTATTCAATCGCTCACAGGGCGTGGGGAGTAAGTAATGCGTTGGTATGTAGTTCACGCCTACTCAGGCTATGAAAATTATGTCAAAAAGACATTGCAAGAGTATATTGATCGCGCCAACATGCAAGAACACTTCGGTGACATTCTTGTGCCTTCTGAAGAAGTGGTTGAAATTCGTGACGGTAAAAAACGTAAAAGCGAGCGTAAGTTCTTTCCAGGTTATGTATTAGTTCAAATGGAAATGGATGATGCGGTATGGCATTTGGTGCGTAGTGTTCCACGTGTCATGGGGTTTATTGGCGGTACAGCCGATAAACCAGCGCCAATTACGGATCGTGAAGCCAAACAGATTCTTCAGCGCATGGAAGAAGGTGCTGAGCGCCCGCGTCCTAAAATCTTGTTCGAGCCAGGCGAAGTGGTGCGTGTCACCAATGGTCCTTTTGCGGATTTTGAAGCCGTTGTTGAAGAAGTGGATTACGATAAAAATAAACTCAAAGTTTCGGTGTTGATTTTTGGTCGCTCAACACCAGTCGAGTTGGAATTTACCCAAGTCGAAAAGACGGCCTAACTAAACAGATTCGTTAGAATCACGGGAAGTTTGATTTAGGTCAAACGCTATACCCTTAATATGGAGCTATAACATGGCAAAAAAAATTACAGGCTATATCAAGCTGCAAGTACCAGCTGGTAAAGCAAATCCTTCTCCACCCATCGGTCCTGCGCTAGGTCAAAAAGGTGTGAACATCATGGGTTTTTGTAAAGAGTTCAATGCGGCAACTCAAAGCATGGAACCTGGTTTACCTTTACCTGTTGTTATCACGGTTTACGCTGATAAAAGCTTCAGCTTTATCCTGAAAACACCACCAGCTTCGTTCTTGCTGAAAAAAGCGGCAGGTATCACCAGTGGTTCAGCGATTCCTAACCGTAATAAGGTGGGTAAAGTAACTGACGCGCAGATCGAACAAATTGCAACAACAAAGATGCCTGACTTGAATGCTAACGACATGGATGCTGCTAAGCGTACCATCGCTGGCACTGCTCGTAGCATGGGCTTAGTGGTAGAGGGTTAATAGAAATGGCAAAACTAACTAAACGCCAAAAGGCAATGCGTGCTGCGGTTTCTTCAACCAAAACTTACGCAATCGATGAAGCCATCACGATTTTAAAATCATTTGCTTCAACTAAGTTTTCAGAGTCTATGGATGTTGCGGTTAACTTGGGTATCGATCCACGTAAATCTGACCAAGTTGTTCGTGGTGCTACGGTATTGCCTAACGGTACAGGTAAAACCGTTCGCGTTGCTGTGTTCACTCAAGGTCCTAATGCCGATAAAGCACGCGAAGCGGGTGCTGAGTTTGTCGGTATGGAAGACTTAGCTGAACAAGTTAAAAGTGGCATGATGGATTTTGACGTGGTTATCGCTAGCCCAGACGCAATGCGCGTTGTAGGTGCTTTGGGTACTGTGTTAGGTCCACGTGGTTTGATGCCAAACCCGAAAGTTGGTACGGTAACGCCTGATGTTGCTAGCGCGGTTAAAAACGCTAAGGCAGGTCAAGTTCGATTCCGTGCTGATAAAGGCGGTGTGGTACATACAACCATCGGTAAGTTGGCTTTTGAACCTAACGCACTCAAAGAAAACTTAGTGGCGCTACTGTCTGATTTGCAAAAAGCTAAACCAGCGGCTGCAAAGGGCGTCTACATGAAAAAAGTAACCATATCATCTACCCAGGGTCCTGGTGTGACTGTTGATATGAACAGTGTGAGCCTAGGCGCTTAATTGCGACTGGGTACACGAGATGGCTGTCCTTGCATGCAAGGCTGCTCATCTCAGACCGCAGGTGCTACTAACCTAGCTTAAATTGGCCTGCGCAGAAGGGAAGCCACCATCTTGAGATGGTTCACTCGTTAGGAGAAATTAATGGCACTTAAACTTGAAGACAAAAAACAGGTCGTCGAGGAAGTGTCTGCTTTAGCTCAATCTGCATTGGCAGTTGTGGCTGCGGAATACCGTGGTTTGACTGCTAGCCAGATGGATAGCTTACGTGGTGAAGCGCGTAAAGCAAACGTAACAGTGCGTGTTGTTAAGAACACTCTGGCGCGTCGTGCTTTAGCGGGTTCAGCACATGAGCCTATGGCAGAGACTTTAACGGGACCATTGATCCTGTTGTTTTCAATAGAAGATCATGGTTCTGCGGCAAAAGTTACCCAAGAATTCGCTAAGAAAAATGACAAGCTTGTTGCACGTTCTTTGTCAATTGGTTCTGGCGCCTTGGGTGCTGATCGCCTTGCTGCAATTGCTGCATTGCCGAACCGCAACCAAGCAATTGCGATGCTCATGAGCGTCATGAAAGCACCAGTGGGCAAACTTGCTCGTACTTTGGCTGCTATTCGCGACGCGAAAGAAGCCGCATAACTCATATTTTTGTTACTCGACCCCCTGTTTTAGGAGATAAATCATGGCTGTTACTAAAGAAGACATCCTTAATGCCGTTGCCGAAATGTCGGTTATGGAAATCGTTGAATTAATTTCTGCAATGGAAGAAAAATTTGGCGTAACTGCTGCTGTTGCAGTAGCTGCTGGTCCTGCTGCTGTTGCTGAAGCAGTAGAAGAAAAAACTGAATTTGACGTAGTGTTGTTAGACGCTGGTGCAAACAAAGTTGCTTGTATTAAAGTTGTTCGTGGACTAACTGGCTTAGGCTTGAAAGAAGCTAAAGACGCAGTTGAAGGCGCTCCTACGGTTGTTAAAGCTGGTGTGTCTAAAGACGATGCTGAAAAAGCGAAAAAAGAGTTGGAAGAAGCTGGCGCGAAAGTCGAAATCAAATAATTTTGGCTTGCCACTTCAGGCAACACAGGCAATGGCTGGGGGTTTGTTCTTCCGGCCTTTGTCTTTTGGTATTTAACATACCCCCCCAGGGAAGGGTGATGTCCCCCGGAATTTCTACATTGTCTAACCCATGAGGTTATCGATGAATTACTCTTTCACAGAGAAAAAGCGAATCCGTAAAGATTTTGCAAAACGCGCTTCGGTGCTCCCCGTTCCTTATTTGCTTAGTTTGCAAAAGGAATCTTTTTTAGACTTCTTACAATTAGATATTGCTGCGGACAAACGCAAAAACGTCGGTCTTCATGCATCTATGCGCTCGATTTTCCCCATTAAGGCGGTTTCTGGAGTGGCTGAATTGGAGTATGTGTCATACCGTGTTGGCGTACCAGAGTTTGATGTTAAAGAGTGTAAGCAACGTGGAGCGACTTATTCTGCGCCTTTACGAGCTAAATTACGTTTGGTGATTCTGGATAGAGATTCGCCCGAAAATAATCGTCAAATTAAATCGGTTAAAGAGCAAGAAGTTTACTTAGGCGATGTGCCATTGATGACTGAAAACGGTACTTTTATCATTAATGGTACTGAACGTGTTATCGTGAGCCAATTACACCGCTCGCCAGGCGTAATTTTCGATAGCGATAAGGGTAAAACCCATTCGTCGGGTAAAGTGTTGTTTAATGCGCGCATCATTCCTTATCGTGGCTCATGGTTAGACTTTGAGTTCGATCATCACGACATTTTATTTGTGCGTATTGACCGTCGTCGTAAATTACCTGTTACGGTATTACTGCGTGCAATGGGCTTTGATAATACCAGTATTTTGTCGCAATTTTTCGAGCAAACCAGCGTTGCTTACGATGGTAAACAATTTGAATTAGCGATTGTTGATTCGCAGTTGAAAGGTGAAACAGCTACTTTTGATATCATGAACGGCGACAAGCTGATGGTTGAAGCAGGTAAGAAAATTACCGCTAAAACCATTCGTGATTTCAAAGCGGCTGGTATGGAAACTTTAGTTGTTCCCGAAGAGTTTTTGCTTGGCAAAGCGCTAATGAAAGACTTGATCGACAGTGACACAGGTGAAGTAATCGCCCTAGCAAACGATGTCATTAACCAAGAACGATTAGAAAAAATTAAGTTAATGTCATCGGTTAACCTTTCCTTGGTTTACACCAATGAGCTAGACCAAGGTGCGTTTATTTCTGAAACCATGCGTTTGGATAACACCAAAACAGCACTCGATGCTTGGGTAGAAATTTACCGCATGATGCGTCCTGGTGAGCCACCCACAGCTGAATCATCAGAAAAACTCTTTAACAGCTTGTTCTTCTCGCAAGAGCGTTATGACTTGTCAGATGTCGGTCGTATGAAGCTCAACCGTCGTTTACACCGCGATCACAATGAAGGTGATTTGGTGTTGTCGAACAATGACATTATCGATGTGATTAAAGAACTGATCACCATTCGTAATGGTAAGAGCGTGGTTGATGATATTGATACGCTGGCTAACCGTCGTGTACGTGCGGTGGGTGAAATGGCAGAAAATGCGTTCCGTGTCGGTTTAGTGCGTGTTGAACGTGCGGTACGTGAGCGTTTGAATTTGGCTGAGTCAGAAGGCTTGATGCCCCAAGACTTAATCAATGCCAAACCCATTTCAGCAGCGATTAAAGAGTTCTTTGGTTCAAGCCAATTGTCTCAGTTCATGGATCAAGTAAACCCACTATCTGAGATTACGCATAAGCGTCGTGTTTCTGCGCTTGGCCCAGGTGGCTTAACGCGTGAGCGTGCAGGCTTCGAGGTGCGTGACGTACATCCCACTCACTATGGTCGCGTTTGCCCGATTGAAACTCCCGAGGGTCCAAACATTGGTTTGATTAACTCGCTTGCGGTTTATGCACGAACCAATGAATATGGTTTCATTGAAACGCCTTACCGCCGTGTCGTTAATGGTCAGGTAACGGATATTGTGGACTATGTATCTGCGATTGATGAAGCGGACTATGTGATTGCTCAGGCGAATGCGGCGACGAATGCTGAAGGTCAGTTAACGGATGACTTCGTGCCAGCACGTTTCCAAAACGAGTTTACGCTGAAACAAGCCAGTGAAGTCCAGTATATGGATATTTCACCGAAGCAAATCGTATCGGTTGCGGCCTCGTTGATTCCTTTCCTAGAGCATGACGATGCCAACCGTGCCCTCATGGGCTCGAACATGCAACGTCAAGCTGTGCCGACTTTGCGTGCGCAGAAGCCGTTAGTGGGAACGGGTATGGAACGTACCGTTGCTATTGACTCGGGCGTTGCGGTTGTCGCTAAACGTGGTGGCGTGGTGGTATCTTCTGATGCTGCTCGTGTGGTTGTGCGTGTCAATGAAGACGAAATCACTATGGGTGAGACGGGCGTTGACATCTACAATCTAACTAAATACATGCGTTCAAACCAAAACACCTGTATTAATCAGCGTGTTATCGTCAAAACAGGTGATGTGATCGGTAAGGGAGATGTGTTAGCTGATGGTCCTTCTACCGACTTAGGTGAGTTGGCCCTGGGTCAGAACATGCGTATCGCTTTTATGCCCTGGAACGGTTACAACTATGAAGACTCGATTTTAATTTCGGAGCGTGTTGTACAAGAAGACCGTTACACCACCATCCACATTGAAGAGTTGTCTTGTTTAGCACGTGACACCAAGCTAGGTCCAGAAGAAATTTCTGCCGATATTCCTAACGTCGGTGAGTCAGCGTTAGGCTTGCTTGATGACTGTGGTATGGTCTATGTCGGTGCTAACGTCAAACCAGGTGATATTCTGGTCGGTAAAGTAACGCCAAAAGGCGAAACGCAACTGACGCCTGAAGAGAAGCTATTACGTGCTATCTTCGGTGAAAAAGCCTCTGATGTTAAAGACACCTCGTTGCGCGTGCCTTCAGGTATTGAAGGAACGGTTATTGACGTTCAAGTCTTCTTACGTGATGGTGCTGAGAAAGACCGCCGTACGCGTGACATCGAAGAGGCTGAACTGAAAGTCGTTCGTCAAGATTTGCAAGACCAGAAAAAGATTTTGTCGCAAGACGTTTACCGTCGTGCTCAGTCATTATTAATTGGTCAGGTGTGTAAAACAGCGCCGAACAAGTCGTTAGTTAAGCAAATTCTGAATGCGGATAATTTAGCTGAAGTCGAAGCGTCTAAATGGTTAGAAATCACCGTTGCGGATGAGGGTGTGAACCTTCAATTAGAACAGTTGACAGCGCAGTTGAAAGCCAAACATCTTGAATTAGATGAATTGTTTGAAGCTAAGCGTAAGAAACTGACGCAAGGCGATGACTTGCCTGCTGGTGTCATCAAAATGGTTAAAGTCTATGTGGCGGTTAAACGTCGCATTCAACCAGGTGACAAAATGGCGGGTCGTCATGGTAACAAAGGTGTTATCTCGCGTATTTGTCCGATTGAAGATATGCCATTCGATGAGAACGGTATGCCGGTTGACATCTGTTTGAATCCGCTAGGCGTACCATCGCGTATGAACGTTGGTCAGATCCTTGAGGTTCATTTGGGTTTGGCAGCATGGGGTTTAGGTCGTCAACTAGACACTATGTTACGTGAACAACGTCAGCGTCAAGAAATAACCCGTTTCCTTGAACAGATTTACAATGAGTCAGAAGGTCAAACGGTTGATTTCGATCAGTTGAGCGATGCCGAGTTTAGTGAAATGGTGGCGAATCTGCGTGCTGGTGTGCCTTTGGCATCGCCAGTATTTGATGGTGTTTCGGAAGCTGAGATTAAGCGTCTGCTCCGTTTAGCAGGTCAGCCTGAGTCAGGGCAATTAACCTTATTTGATGGCCGTACAGGTGAAGCTTTCGATCGTAAGGTCAGCGTGGGTTACATGTATTACCTCAAGCTGAACCACTTGGTCGACGACAAAATGCATGCGCGTTCAACGGGTCCTTACAGTCTCGTTACGCAACAGCCATTGGGTGGTAAAGCCCAGTTTGGTGGTCAGCGTTTCGGTGAGATGGAAGTTTGGGCGCTTGAAGCTTATGGTGCTGCCTTTACCTTACAAGAAATGCTAACGGTTAAATCCGATGACTTAACGGGTCGTACACAAATGTACAAAAACGTTGTTGATGGTGATGAATACATGAACCCAGGTATGCCAGAGTCGTTTAGTGTATTGATGAAAGAAGTCCGTGCCTTGGGTATTGACATTGAACTGGAGCAAGACGAATGAAAGACATTCTAAACCTAATTAAACGCCAGAACATTGTCAGTGAGTTTGATGCCATCCGTGTTGGATTGGCATCGCCTGAGCGTATTCGTTCATGGTCTTACGGTGAAGTTAAAAAGCCAGAAACGATTAACTATCGTACTTTCAAGCCTGAGCGTGATGGTTTGTTCTGTGCCAAAATTTTTGGACCAATCAAAGACTATGAGTGCTTATGCGGTAAATACAAGCGCATGAAGCATCGTGGTGTGATTTGTGAAAAATGTGGCGTTGAAGTGACTCAGACTAAAGTACGTCGTGAACGTATGGGTCATATTGATTTAGCAGCACCTGTTACTCACATTTGGTTCTTAAAATCACTGCCTAGTCGTTTAGGTTTGATTCTTGACAAGCCATTGAAAGAGTTAGAGTCGGTTCTTTATTACGAGTCTTACATTGTTGTTCATCCTGGCATGACCCCCTTAGAAAAAGGTCAGTTGTTAAGCGTAGAAGAATACGAAGAAGCTTACGAGCAGTATCGTGATGAATTCGACGCTAAAATGGGTGCCGAAGCGGTTAAAGATTTGCTTGACAACATGGACTTGTTAGCGGAAGCAACGCGTTTGCGTGAAGAGTTAGATAGCACTTCGTCTGAAACCAAGTCGAAAAAGATTTCTAAGCGTTTACGCTTAATTGAGTCGTTTATCGAATCTGGCAATAAACCAGGCTGGATGGTATTAGAAGTATTGCCTGTGCTCCCACCTGAACTGCGTCCGTTGGTGCCGTTGGATGGTGGTCGTTTTGCGACTTCTGACTTGAACGATTTATATCGTCGCGTGA
>CAYQEZ010000053.1:0-8219 GCA_964416645.1 uncultured Francisella sp.
CCAACAAATAATCTTGTTGAGCTCGGTTAGCACTAGCTAAATCATAATGCTGATTTAATAATTTCTTTTCATAATCATCAGCGATACTAAAATAAGCCTGACGCATCTCAATAATCATCACTGCTTCACGCTCAAAGCGTTTTACTAAATCAGCAAAACCCTGGTCTTTTACACTTTTTTTATGAAACAACATTTGTGACACAATTACGGAACGATTACGTGCGGAAATAATTAAGTTTTCAATATAGCTGCTTTTAGCAATCAGATTTTGAGTCACCTGATGTTGTTGAACTTGATCTTCAAAAAAATGTAAATACAAACCACGCCACATTAGCCCTAAGGCAATTAGTAAAACAAACACACCGCCAACAAAAAAAGCTGAGCGGTAACGCCGAAAGCATTGGTTGCATAGCGATTTTATCGCCATTAGCGCGTACTCAACACTCGATTTCGACCAGCAGCCTTGGCTTGATACAAGGCATCGTCTGCGGCTTTAATCAGTTGCAGCTCATTTTCGGTGAACGCACGTGGAATGGCACTAACCCCCATACTAGCGGTAATAACCAAACGTTTGCCTTTGTCATCCTTAATGTCAATGTTTTCAATTAAGCGCCGCACCCGATCCGCAACCGAAACTCCCGTTTGTAAATCGGCACTGGGCAGCACCATCAGCATTTCTTCGCCACCATAGCGCACCAAAATATCTTCATCGCGCAATGATTGACGCACCACTTTACTCACTTCAATCAACACTCTATCACCCATTAAATGACCATAGGTATCATTAATGTGTTTGAAATGGTCTAAATCAATCATCACCACCGCCAAAGGCAGTTGGCTTCTTTGCGCTCGTTGAAACTCCTCGCGCAAGCGATTCAGACCAAAGCGACGGTTGTAAATATCCGTTAGCGGATCCATAGCGGCTAAGTCTTGTAAGCGATCATGCGTTTGCGCATTCGACATCGCCATCCCAAGACCTTGACCAAATAAATTGATTAAGACATAGTCGTCATCGCTATAACCTAGGGCGCTTGCCAACACCAAAACACCTTGTGGCTTTTCTTTATAAAGAATTGGCATCACCAACATTTCTTTGGGACGAAAACTGGCCAGCAACGCATTCACTTCCACGTCTTCTGGCAAACTAATGCGCTCTAGTCGGCCAACATCCATACAGTAAAGAACAAAAGGATCCTTAGAAAGCTTAACGGTATCTTGAATACCCAAATTAGCGACCAAACTCAAACTCCCTTTGTCCTCAATAAACAAACAGCCAGCACTGGAATTGGTACGATCAGTCATCATACGCAACGAAGCTTCACCCATTTCAGACAACTCTAATGAGCTAGACAAGGTTGTGCTCAATTCTTTTAAGGTGGTTTCTACATCGTGCGACTTAACCAGAGCGCGTAACAGTGCATTGAACGATTGCGCTGATGCCCCAATTTCATCGTTGGAGTTTTCATCAATAAAACAGGTACGATTTTGGCAAGCTGCTGACCAACCTTCCTGTTGAATGGTATGTTTCAAAACCGATTCAATCCCTTTCATCCGATCCGCCAATAAACGCAGATGAGGACGAACCGTTACATTCACCCAAAAAAAGTTGATAGCGCCCATGACAACGCCAGCGAACATAGATGCCATAAAAAAATGCATGTTGTATACACTGTCTGCGGCAAAACCTAGCTGGGACATCAGGCTAGGAAAAGCCAGCCCCATTATCAGACCAAAAAACACCATGTAAATGAATAGATCACGAAAAATAGAAGCGGTTAAACGAGGCATTCTCATGCAATGATCCTTATATAACTATCATAACAAGCATCAATAATAAACAGTCACCTAATTTTATTGATTAATTGACGGTAAGTTGCCTGATTATGCCAAGCTAAAGTATAAAGCACAAGTCTTTATGGCGGCTAGGATAAACTTAAATTTACTTGCGCAAAGCTACAGTAAAAATTCATATTCAGGTACAATGAACAACATTACTATAAAAACCATAGAAAACATCATGCTATCGACTGAATTGCTTTCTCCTGCGGGCTCATTAAAAAGTCTTCGTTACGCCTATGCCTACGGTGCCGATGCGGTTTACGCTGGGCAACCGCGCTACTCATTGCGTGTTCGCAACAACGAATTCGATCTAGAAGCCTTAGCAACAGGCATTAATGAAGCTCACGCAGCGGGTAAAAAGCTGTATGTGGTGGTGAATATTTCACCGCACAACTCGAAACTGAAAACCTTTGTACAAGACATGAAAGAAGTGGTCGATCTGAAACCCGACGCACTCATTATGTCTGACCCAGGTCTTATCATGTTGGTACGTGAAGCCTACCCGCACATCGACATTCACTTATCGGTGCAAGCCAATGCCGTCAACTGGGCGTCGGTGAAATTTTGGCGTCAGCAGGGTTTAACACGCGCCATTTTATCGCGTGAATTATCGGTGGAAGAAATCGCCGAAATTCGCCAAGCCGTGCCCGACATGGAATTGGAAGTTTTTGTACATGGCGCCTTGTGTATTGCCTATTCAGGTCGTTGTTTGCTTTCTGGCTATATGAATAAACGCGACCCGAATCAGGGTGCTTGTACCAATGCGTGTCGTTGGAAATACGATGCCCATCAGGCGAAAGAAACCGCCGAAGGCGATTTGGTCACTTTCGACCCTAACGCCATCAACAGTCAACCGCTTAGCATGAACAGCAGCGGTTGTGGTGCGGGTGGTTGTGGCAGTTCCGACAGCCTAACGCCAATTGAAGAGCGTACCGCGAAAGATGAAATATTCTTGCTCGAAGAAGCCAACCGTCCTGGTGAACTGATGCCCGCTTTTGAAGATGAGCACGGCACTTACATCATGAACTCGAAAGATTTGCGCGCCATCGAGCAAGTACAACGCCTGATTGATATTGGCGTGCATTCGTTAAAAATCGAAGGACGTACCAAATCTCATTATTATGTCGCTCGTACCGCCGCAACCTATCGTGCTGCCATCGATGCCGCTCATGCGGGCAAAGGCTTCGACCCGCAATGGCTACGCGAACTAGATGGCTTAGCCAATCGGGGCTATACAGAAGGCTTCTTACGTCGTCATCGCGCCCCCGAAGACACGCAAAACTACGATACCGGTAGCAGCGTCTTAACACACGAACAGTTTGCGGGCGAAGTGATTGATATTAGCTATAGCCACCTGATTGTCGATGTCAAAAATCGTTTTGCCGTTGGTGACACCCTTTCGTTACTCATGCCAGGTCACGCGCCACATACCTTTGTCTTGCGCGACATGCTCGATAACAAAAATGGCAAACCGATCGAAGTCGCCTCAGGTAGTGGTCATGTCATGCAAATCCCGCGTCATCACTTCCCAGCATTGGTAGAAAGCAGCGCACTACAAATGGGCTTATTGGTACGTCAGTTCAGTTAGTCAACATGGCGCTTATCATTACCAAAGACTGCATTAATTGCGATATGTGCCTACCCGAATGCCCGAACGAGGCTATTTCGGTGGGCGCTAAAGTTTATGTTATCGACCCTGATCGCTGTACTGAATGTGTCGGCTTCTACGACAAACCTCAATGCGTTGAAGCCTGTCCTATCGACTGCATTCCGAAAGACCCAAATCATGTTGAAACGCATGAACAACTATTGCAAAAGCAACGCGCACTGTGGAGTAACAAAAGCTAAACACTAAACCACCCTAATCACGCTATAATGACCCCATAAAACGAATAACACCTTTCAGCCCAGTTTTGAAACCTAACAAAATCAAATTTGGTGTAAGGGTGTCGGGCCATACTTAAAGAAATAAAGAAACGCCACAATATGAGGATAATACCGTGTCAATAAAGGGTCGATTTTGGCTGTTAGTGGGATTGTTTTTGTCTGCCTTAACCATCGCTGCCAGCATTAACTGGTTTTCATCGTCACAACAAAAAGCCATGATGGATGAAATTGCGGATACCGTGATTGCCTCTCAAGCTGTTGGCAACATCAGCCGTCTCATGGAATCCAATCAATCACAAGTACTCTACGCACTCCAATACGACCCTGCTAATCCCACGTTAGCAGCAGCACACTACTTTCTGGTCGAACTCTATTATGACCAAATTAAAACCAACGTTGAACTCATTAATGAAAATTGGACTAACTACCTCAATACCCAAACTGCTCAAATTGTGAAAGAGGAAACGGAGCTTTTTCAATAACTTGGCTGTGCGCCTACGGCTTGCCTTTAATTGATGCTGCTGCCACAGATAAGCTTTGATGCTTCTGCTGCTACCATTGCCTTTGAGTACTTCAAATGCCTGCTTAACTTGTTGCAAGAGTTCACTGTCTTTATCGGCTACGGGCTTTGCTTTGAGCCAACTGTGATAACTGCTCAGCGGAACAGACAATAATTGACAGGCAAAGCTAATGTCCATTTCGGGATCATCCCGACGCTGTTGAATCCATGCGCACTTCACCTCTCTAGGCTGGTAAAGTACGCTGTCGCCTTTTTAGGGTGTCTCGCTCTAGCTTGGCTTGGGCAAGTTCTTTTTTCAGTCGAGCATTTTCTTGTTCCAGTGTCTCGTTTTGTTTAGGAATCACCACCAAATCGTGCTTGCGTTTGTAAGCACTGATTAGGCTATAAAGTGTACCGACGGGAATATCAAAATCTCGCGCCGCTTGAGCAACACTTCTGCCATGCTTAACGACGGCGTCAATTGCCTCATCTTTGAGTTGCGGATCGTATTTTCTTTGTGCCATTGGGGTCTACTCCGTAATCAAAATAGTTTAACTTACCCTTGTACGAAATAGTGTAGCCACTCCAAAATAACAAGCGCAGCGCATTATTCATATCTTCCTTAATGCATAAAAACTCATTTAATACTTCCAATTATATGCTATAATAATAGACTGATCTGATATTACTGTGCTGAGCGTTCTTGTGCCAAACGAGTCTAATGCAAAACCATTAAAACAAAGCCCTTGGATAGCGCAAGATGCTATCCAATTACATCGCTTATTTGCAGATAATCCACAAACTGCCTTCGCGCAGTTGAGTCAGCACCCGCAACTGCAAAAAATGTTAATGGAGTTATTGCGACAAAGTAATCGTTATGCCGAAACCATTGATCGCTACGTCATGGCAACCACGACTGATTTGACAGGTAAAATTTTAACGGTCAGCGAAGCTTTTTGCGCACTGACAGGCTATAACGCGGATGAGTTGATTGGCAAAACCCATCAAATACTCAAACACCCTTCAACACCCTCCTCTGTTTATGAATCTATGTGGCGCACTATCAGTTCTGGCGATAGTTGGCATGGTGAACTACTTGGGGTGAGCAAGTCTAAAACAGACTTTTGGGTAGAAATTCATATCGACCCTATCATGGACACACAAGGCAATATCGTCGGTTACATTGCCATACGTCATGATATTACACAACGCAAGCGCATTGAAAAAATGAGCATTACCGACGATTTAACTGGTTGCTTTAATCGTCGCCATTTCAATCAATTATTTCCTCAAGAAATTCGACGCGCCAAACGCAATGGCGACTGGCTGGCTTTCATGATGTGTGACGCAGATCATTTTAAAAAGTACAACGATACCTACGGACATCAAGCTGGAGATGAAGTGTTGGTTGCTATTGTTGAAGTTCTGCATCAGGTATTTCATCGCGCATCCGATCATGTATTTAGATTAGGTGGAGAAGAATTTGGCGTGCTTTTTACCATTAAAGAGCCGCATCACCTACCCTCATTAGCCGAAAAAGTTTTGCATAGCATGCAAGACAGACGCATTGAACACTCTGGCAATCCACCCTATCATTACGTAACACTATCTTTAGGTGCTATGCTCATGGATCCTTCGGTAGACTATATTACCGAAGAAATTTACAAATACGCCGATGAAGCCCTTTATCGAGCAAAAGAAAAAGGCCGTAATCGATTTGAAATAGTTGATGTGCATAGCGCGCCAGATGTTGAATTTTTCTAGGGCATCACTGCTGGTCTTTAAACTCTGATCAGCTAGCTTGCACCAGTCTGGCTCACTTAGACAATAAATTTTTCTTATCATGGCATTGCTTTTTTCAATCATCTGCCGCATAATGAAGTCTCTCTCGCATCGCCAGATGGTTATTGAATTGTTTTCTGGCATAAACTCGATTTTCTCGCCCCCTCTGTGAACGACAACTCGGTCGTTGAATAACAGAATTTTAGGCCAGCCAATCGCGCGGGAGTTGACGGGAATACCCGCCCCCATGATTGTTGCTGCCAAGCCCCTTGTTTTAGTTCGCTTGCACACATCCATATTGGCCGCTGTTCTCACATTTATTATGTTTGAGTCGCTGTTTGCCCTGCCCTGCGCCCGATGAAATAAGCGCAAGTTGGTCAACGCCTGCTCACTACCTTAGGGATAGACCATGTCTGATACATCAGTTGAAATGAACGAAATCATTGAAACCACCACCGAATTAAACCCGTTTGCTGCCTTAGGCATTAGCGATAAAATCGTTGACAACCTAACACGCAACAACATCACCTCTCCAACACCTATTCAAACACAAGGTATTCCTTTGTTGTTAGATGGTCAGGATTTGATTGCTTGTGCACCAACTGGCACAGGTAAAACAGCAGCATTCATGTTGCCTGCGTTACAACGCCTATTAACACCTGCCATTAACGATGGTCGTGGCCCTCGCGTGGTGGTGCTTTGCCCAACACGTGAACTGGCACAACAGGTTTCTAAAGCTGCCATGATGTTTGCAGGTAAATTGCCACGCATGAAAACCGTTTGTGTGACTGGCGGCGAACCTTTTCGCGATCAATTACGCAATATTGGTATGCCACATGAAATCATCGTCGCCACACCTGGTCGTTTGTTAGATCACATTAGTCGTGGCAAAGTTGACTTGAGCCGTGTCGAAATGTTTGTATTAGACGAAGCTGACCGCATGTTAGACATGGGCTTCTCAGACGACGTACAAGCCATTGGCGATCGCTTACCGAAGAACCATCAAACCATTTGCTTCTCGGCAACTTTTGATGATAGCGTTAAGTCTTTCGCTTCTAAACTGTTGAACGAACCAGCTTGGTTACAAGTGGCCGCACTCAAACCTAGCCACGAAACCATTGCACAACAAGTACACTATTCAGACGGCTTAGAGCACAAACGCGCACTATTAAGCCACTGGTTAGCGAAAGATGAAATTGGTCAAGCGGTGGTCTTTACCGCAACCAAGCGTGATGCAGAAGAATTGGCCATGAGCTTGCGTGATTCGGGGATCTCTGCTGATCCATTACACGGCGACATGGTGCAACGTCAACGTACCAAAATGATTCAGCGTATGCGTACGGGTGACACACAAGTGTTGGTTGCTACCGACGTTGCTGCTCGTGGTATCGACGTACCTGGCATTACGCACGTATTCAACTTTGATTTACCTAAATTCGCTGAAGACTATGTTCACCGTATTGGTCGTACGGGTCGTGCGGGTCGTTCAGGTACAGCGGTTTCTTTCGTGAGCCGTACCGATGTGCAATCCTTAGGTCGTATTGAAAAACTGTTAGAAAAACGCATTGATGCAACCGAAATCGAAGGCTTAGAGTCTCGTTTCAAACCGCAAGAAGGTCGCGGTTTTGGTGGCGGTCGTCGTGACGGTGGTCGCAGTGGTTATGCAGGCGGTGGTCGTCGTGATGGCGGCGGTGGTTATGGTCGTCGTGACGGCAGCTCAAGCTTTGGTGGTCGCGGTGGTTCAGATCGTGGCGGTGAGCGCAGCAGCTTTGCACCTCGTGGTGATCGTCCTTCGTTTGCCCGTGATGGTGGTGAACGCAGTGGCGGTTATGGCGCTCCGCGCGGTGACCGTCCAAGTTACAACCGTGAAGGTGGTGAGCGTAGTAGCTTCGCGCCACGTGGTGATCGTCCAGCGTTTAATCGCGATGGTGGCGACCGTGGTAACTATGCGCCACGTGGTGATCGCTTTGACAGCCGTACTGACAATCGTTTTGCTGATTCTCGTCCAGCGCGTCCTCGTGCAGACAGTGGCAATCGTTTCGGTGATGATAGCCGTCCACGCTTCAGCCGTGATGGCGCTGCGTCGGCTGGTGCAGGTGGTTACCGTGGTCGTAGCGAACGTGCTAACTTCCATGACCGTGACGAGCGTCCTTCACGTGATGGCGCACGTCGCCCAGCGCGTCATGACCATACCGAGCGTCATCACTAAGTA
>CAYQEZ010000054.1:0-8130 GCA_964416645.1 uncultured Francisella sp.
GAGTCAGCACCGCGAATAAACCAGTAAATTGCGCCCCCCATGTGCAGATCATAATCATAATCGGTTAAACGCGTCGATAATAATCGGTGCAATGCCAGCACATACAACATGGCTTGCACATCGTACCTATGTGCGAGTATCGCCTGTTCACAAGCCCACTCATCGTAACCTTGAGTTAACTTATTGGTTTTGTAGTCTAGCACGTAGTAGCGCCCTTCACGTTCGACGATTAAATCCATAAAGCCCGTCAGTAAACCACCTAAGCGTTGATAAGACAATTTGGCACGATACTCACCTCGCAGCACCATGCGGCTTACCGCATCATCAATAGCTTGGGTGTGCGTTTGTGCTAAGGGTAAGGTAAAACCCATTTCACACCAAAACTGCCCCTTTTGACACTGATCGAGTTTTAATTCACCTCCACCAGTTAAAGGGATAGGATGCTGCGCCAATGTGCTTAACCAGGCGTGAAAGGGTTCGAGGTGTTCTAAAGAAAGCTGATGATAGCCAAGTTGCTGTTGCCAAAACTCTGACCAGAAAGCATTATCATGCTGAATTTGTTCAACCAACAAGATTTCTAGCGCCCGATGCATCAAATCACCGATGCTTGCACCAGCGGGCAAGTTCTGCCAAGGCGTTTCACCTTGAGTTAAGTCAAACAAGGGTAAATCGCTCAGCTGCTCGTCATCTAATGATTTTTGTGCTTTATCTGCTTGTTGTTCACATAATCGAAACTCAGTGGCGCTGATACGCTGCGCTTCTAGCTGTTGCGTCATGCGTGAATAGCTGGTCACTTGCCAATAAGGCCAATGACGCACTTTGGGGATTAATATGAGTGAGGGGTCATGGGTAAGGAGTGAAGGGGCATGAGTGAGGGGCGAGGTGTATTCATCCCCTACCCCTAGCACCTCATTCCTCACATCTGCATGTGCTAACCAAGGTTCAAACGCATGATGCCATTGGGTTTCATCATCACCTCGTTTATCGCCCGCTAATAAATAACCCAAAGCGCTTTCATAAAAGCCTGCACTGTTCGCACTCGATTTCAATCCTGCCACGCCCAACCATAAGCCATGGCTGGCACGAGTTAGGGCAACATACAGCAATCGAATCGACTCTTGCCAATCAAGCTCACGCTCTTGCGGGTCACTGACTTGATGTTTATTCATACCCAAGGTCATGGCAAAAGGCAAAAACACTAAGGGGTATTCAAGCCCTTTCGATTTATGAATGGTGATGATGGTGATGCAAGCGGCATCGCTTTCCAATCGCACTAAATGTTCTTGTGCGGTTGACACCTGTGGTTGACTGATGTGCATAGCCAACCAGCGAATCAGGGCTATGCGCCCTTCTCTCTCCAACGAGGCTTGTTGTAATACTTCGGCTAAATGCAATAAGTTGGTGAGTTTTCGCTCGCCCTCGGGGTGGTGTTGCCAATACTGGTTAATGCCCTGCTCATGCATCAACCGATACAACATGGCTTGTACGCCCTGCTGTTGCCAAGTGTCTCGCCAACTTCGGAAATGTGTCACCCATTCATCCCAAGCGGCTTCGTTGTCGCCAAGCTGGTCTAATTCAACCAACGGCGAGGCAAAACTTCGACTGGCTAAGACCGCAGCAATATTACGCGTTGATTCGGGCTCATTCACCGCCACCAACCAGCGCCAAACATCCAATGCTTCGTCACTGCTAAAAATACTTTCCTTATCAGATAAATACACATTAGGAATGCGTCGCTTAACGCAGGCCTGCTTAATCGCCATAGCTTCGGTTCGATTACGCACCAATACTGCGATGTCTTTGGCTTGCACCGCTTGCAAATGGGTAAGGTCAGTCGCATTATCTTGCGACGCAAAGCCTGTGTTAGCTTGAGTCAATAATTGGTGTATCTGCTCGGCACAACGCTCGGCCATCACACTCTGATAGTGCTCTTTGGTCACGCATTGGTCAGGTTCTAGCATCCAGAGTGTCAGTGCGGGCTGTTGCTGTGCTGCAACAAACAAGTTGGATAAAGATTTGCCCGCGCTGACTTCGACAAATGCAATCGGGTTGTCGTCTGCTTGCTTGAACTGAAAAGCACCATGTGGATGTTGTTCTGCCCATACAAAAAGGTGATTCACCGCAGCAATTACCGCGGCACTGGAACGAAAGTTTTGCGTTAGCGTATGGTGCAAAGGCGCATCCTGACGAGCGCGTAAATAAGTGTCCATGTCCGCGCCACGGAAACGATAAATCGCTTGTTTGGGATCGCCAATCATCAGTAATAGGCAATCTGCACGCTGATGGTATAAGGGTATTAAACAGCCATATTGCCAAGGGTCGGTATCTTGAAACTCATCGACCAACGCAACAGGAAATTGCTGACGAATCGCTTGTGCTAAGGCTTGACCACTCTCGCCTTGCAAAGCAGCGTAAAGCTGTTGCAACAAGTCGTCAAAGTCGAATAACCCAGCTTGTTGTTTGGCTTGCTGATAAAGCGCTTTGATACGCACACGCGCATGCACCAGCAAGGCTTCTTGGTAATCGGGTTCTTGACTTAATAAACTCACATAACGCGCCATCACATCAAAAGCTAAGTGTTGGGGTGCATTGCCTTTGTCTTTGGTTATAAACCCATTGGTACTAACCTGTTTAAGTTGTTTTATGCTGGGCGAGTTATTGCCCGTTTTTAACCAATCATCGAGTTGATTTAACCAGCCATCTTTGTAGTAAGTACCATTAAGATCTTTTACTTTGGCTTGACGAAGCAGTGCTATGACCTCTTCTGTCCAAGCATTTTGCAGTTGCTCAAAACAGGTCAATAATTGCTGTTGCCAGCTGACCCATGCGCTCAAAGCTTGATGGGGCTCGATCAGTTCACTTCCTGAATCAGACTCAAGCACGGTTGGTTTAGCTTTATCTTCGATCAAGCTCAATAGCGCTTCAGGACTCTTCACCCATGCTTGTACTGCTGGAATCGCTTGATCATCAAGTGCGTAATAAGTTTGTCGCCAATAGCTTTTGCAGGCGATTAATTTGAGTTGGTAAGTATCCTCTACCAAAGTTTGCTCAAACATGGCGAGGCTATCAAAAGCATGCTGCTTCAGCATACGACTCGCCCAACCATGAATGGTGAAAATCGCTGCTTCATCCATCCATTCAATGGCCAAGCTCAGTTTTTGTACACAAACGGCATAAGCATCTGCGGAAAATTCAGTGAGCAGTGCAGATAACAGCGGATCATCACTGTTGCCTTGTTGAAACGCGCGTTTCGCCTCTTGTAGTCGCTGTCGAATGCGCTCACGCAACTCGGCAGTAGCTGGAACAGTAAACGTCATTACCAAAATATCAGGCGGTAGTAATAAGCGTTCACCACCATCGAATAGCTGATTGTGACCTAAGACCAAGCGCACATAAAGCGCCGATAAGGTGTAGGTTTTACCCGTACCAGCACTGGCTTCGATCAGCTGCTGCCCCTGTAACGGCAAGGTTAAGGGGTTGAGGTTAGTGGCTATCATAAAATGGTTATCCTCTCTAACATCACGCCATAAAGTCTTTGAGCAAGTTCGCCAAATTCAGGTTGTAAGTCATCAAACGACTGAAAACAGCGCTGCAATTCAAGCGACTGCTCCCATTCACCCGTGCGTCCAAAACCACCGTCAAATTCATTGCGAGCGACTTTTAGCGCGTTCGCTTGCTGCTCTTGGGCGCATAACTCGGCTGATTTGTGGTTGGTTTGTTGCTGTTGTAAGCTCGACACATAGCTCAATCCTGATTTACACGACACTTTGAGTGGACGTTGCCAAGCCTGTTGGTAAACCTCAACCATGTCTTGCAACCACAGCCGAGCTTGTGCTGTGTCTATTGGGTGAAAAATCACTTGTGCATCAGACGCAATCACACGCGTGGTGATTGCATGG
Organism: uncultured Francisella sp.; assembly: GCA_964416645.1. Classification (GTDB taxonomy): domain Bacteria; phylum Pseudomonadota; class Gammaproteobacteria; order Thiomicrospirales; family Thiomicrospiraceae. The sequence continues at coordinate 3,900 of CAYQEZ010000054.1, forward strand.
GTTAGCGCATTGGCCAGACAGTGGTTAAGCCAAGCCTCAAACAGCTTGTAGGCTTTAATGCCCGCTTTACTGTTCAGTGTTCCTACCACCAGATAAAGTGCTTGCATGTCATGTTGCTCGTTGCGGTATAACAGGTCGAGTTGCCCCGTTACACTGCACTGAAGCAAGGATAGGTTTAGGGGGAGCGCAGCTAAACGTGTGGGATAATCAGCGCTCACCGCTTGCCATGCTTGCCATAAGCGGTCACTGGTTTGTTGTAACGCTTGTTGATGCAGCTGGGCGAAACCTGCCAAGGGTAAAGCACCGCTCAGTTTCCAAGGTAAAGCCTCGGCGCTGCCCGAGTTAAGCCAATGCTCAATTTGTTGTTGATACAACTGATACTGATGCAAGGCGGATAATTCAAAGGCTTCATCATCACTGAGTTGCTGTTGCGGTTGTGTTAAGCGCACGCCCAATCGATGTTGCAGTAACACCCGTTGCGGATGACGCAATAACACCCCAAGTCTAACCACCGATAAGCTCGCGGGCAAAGCGCGGTCAGGCAAAACCACATTCGCCCAATCAGTGACTTCAATCGGCTCATTCTCTGAAGCCAACCAATCAAGCGCATAGCTGCGCAACCCCGAATCCGTCTGCAAATATTGACCAGAAAACGGCTGTAACGGATGTTGTTGTGGCTTTAATTTGGGTGTCCAGAGCTGATGACAATAATCAATAAACTGAGACACCAAGATGCTAGGCGCACGCGGTTGGTCATCACGAATACTACGTCCTGTCCAGCTTAAATACAGCTGTTGACGCGCCGATAAAATGGCTTCTAAAAACAGGTAACGGTCGTCATAGCGACGCGATCTATCGCCTGCGCGCCACTGTCCTGCCAGCGCCATCAGATCGAAGTCTTGCTTGACTTGTTGACGTGGATAATCGCGCTCATTCAACCCGATTAAACAAATCACCTTAAAAGGAATGGCACGCATCGGCATCAGGGTGGCAAATTGCACGCCACCCGATAAAAAATGACGTTGTAAGCTCTGTGCGTCATCAATGTGTTCCAGCCAAGCCTTAGCAGCAATCGATAACGGCAAAACTTGCTCATATTGACCCAAGGCACAGTCAGACAACCAACGCGTTAAACCGTCTCGAAAACGCCCCAGCCAACGCTGACTGCTCAGGTCATCTTCTGCATCGAAAAATAACGCCAGTAATTCCTCAAAATAGCATCCCCACAACGCAGGCGTTAAAGCATGTGACAACAACTGCTGCGCCACGCGAATGGCATCAATCCACTGTGATAAAGCACCGAGCAATTCCACCGACGAGCCAGAAGCGGCTGCCACAGGTAAAATATTCTGCCACGCTTGCTGACTTTCACCCGTTGCATAACCCAACAGCAATCGCTCTAAACCAAACAACCAGCTATTGCTTTGCACGCCTTGGGGCAAGTGATGACGTTCGCTTCGGTCTTGTGCATCCAACCCCCAGCGCACACCCGCTTCACTCAACCAGTGATGTAAGCTTTCAACATCTGCTTCAGTCAGCTGAAACTTAGCCCTCACCGCCGTTAATTCAAACATGGCGTGCCAATCACTCAAGCCAATATCCGCCATGGGTAGTGTCAGCAACCATTGCAATAACTGCATCATGGGTTCGATGCTTAAGCTGGTATCGGCAATGCTATAAGGAATGTAACGCTTGTCTTTAACACTCATACGACCAAACACGGCACTGACAGCCGCTGCGAATTGATTCACATCGGGCATCATCACCATCACATCGGCTGGCGTTAAGCTCGCATCTGCATCGAACAAAGCCAGTAAATGATCGTGCAACATTTCCACTTCGCGCTGTGATGAATAGCCCGAACGCAAACAAATAGAATGGTCAGGCTCAGAAACAAGTTGGGGCTGTTCAGGCGGTGGTGTTAAATTCAAAATATGACGTTGTAATTGTGCCAATTGTGTAGATGCACTGGGTTCAATAAACACATCAACACGTTGAAACCAATGGGCATAAGCGGAAGTTTCATCAATATCATTAAGCAATTGCAAATAATCTTTACCCTGCTTACCCCAAGCCGCCAACAGCGGATGAAAGCTGGCATAGTCTTCTTGCAAAGGACTTAGTGGCAGACCTTGTTTAATGGCATGTCTGTGCGCTTTAACCAGTTGATTACGTCGCCAATAACGCCCATCTTGCACATCACCCCAGTAGTATTGACAAGGATTATTGACGAAGAGCAACACTTGACTCACCTGCCCCATGATTGACAAAGCTTCTAGCGTTTGTTGAGGCAAGCTACTGACACCAAAAACAACAATGCGTGCGGGTAATGTTAAGTTGGACAGCGAAGGCGACTCTCGCATTTTCTGCATGAATTGGGCATGAACACTGGCACGTGAGGTTTGATTTTGTCCCCAATCCTCAATATCGGCTTGTAAAGCGCGCCATAAAGCAGCTTGCCAAGTTTGCTCATTCAGTGGGCTTGCTTCACCACGCTGATTAACCATCCGATTAAGCCCAGCCGACCAATCGCTAATCCAGTCGGCACGGTAGGTTTGGTACTGATCGTACAAATCGGCAATTTGCGCTGCCAGTTGAAAACGACGCTCAAACAGCTGTTCACTGACCGCTAAGTAATGTTTTAACGGGCGATACACATCACTGTCATCATTATCCAATAGGCTTTCTAACAAGCGATAAATTCGCCAAGTTAAGGGGGCTTTATCAAACGCCATTTGCTTAGGCACCTGTTGATTGCCTAATACTTGCCGATAAGCGCGCCATAAAAACTCACTGGGTAGGCTCAGCTCGACACCCGCACTCACGCCAAGTTGCTGCGCCATCGACTGCACCAGCCATTGTTTCATGCCGTTACTTTGTACCAAAATGACTTCGGGCATGAGTGGCGGTAAAGGGTGACTCTGCAACCAAGAAAGCATCACATCTTTCAGATCTTCCATGCGATTGCCATGCACAATCACCAAGCCAGGTTGCAGTTGAGACGCTTGCGACATAAAAATCAATGCGCCAACATTAATTGATTGCGCCCAGCCTGTTTTGCCTGATATAACAAATCATCGACCTGATGATAAAGCGCTTGCATACTTTCGCTATACATATCTGTTTTACCAACTAATTCAGACAAATCTGCAATCGGTTCGTGCGTTAACAATACCATCGGAGAATGTTGAAACGAAGCCAACACTAACTGAATCGGTGCGCCTTTAATGTAGTCGGCAATAGTGGTGGAATAACCAATACCAAACTGAGTTCTGCCTGCTAGTACTTCAGTCAAGACATTTTTTTCGGCTTGAAAATGATGCAGGTGAACATCTAGTCCCGCATCTCGGTAATAGCCTTGCTGTACCGCCGCATAAAAGCCACCAAATTGATATTGATGATGCCAATTAAGTTGAACATGAATGGGAGTTAATGGGATAGATTCATGCGAACTCTTAGCATTAGCAGAAGCGAAGCCGGAAAAAAAGCATCCCAGCACTAAAAACAGAGTTCTGATCCAGACAATCGTGGAGGTGGAATGGCAATCTAACACAGACATAGAGCAACTTTGGGGAGTGTTTTAAGTTGTTTGATTATAGCAATATTTTGCTAGCTCAGGACAATTTTAATCTCCCTCAACACGATAGAAAATATCTCCTCCCAGAAATTGCCCGAGAGTTATTTATTAAAGATGTTTATAATCAGTCGAGACCCGACAAGTCGCCGTGATGCGGTAGATGTTAAGGAAGTAGACAATTGAATGAAGAATTAAATTTGTGTATCGATGGAGCACAACTTTATTAAATGCTTGAGCAAGTGCAACTTTTCCATGTTTTGCTCTTGTTTAATGCGCTGTGCAATCTCTTCTCTCAGTAAGCCAAGAGCATCCAGACATGCATGGTAACTTTGCTCTGCTTGTCTTGGCGTTAACTCGCACGCGTCAATAGCAAATTTGATGAGGCTTTTTTTGTTTTGCCAACGCTTAGTACCCTGCATAGTCAATGCTGTCATATCTTGTGAAACATAAACCGTCGTACACACCACATCGTAAGCTGGTGCTAGTCTGACAGTATTTGGCCCATCATAAACCACGCCAAAGTTTTTAAGGTGGGCATCACCGTTTTGTAGGAGATGATTCATCACCATCATTTTAAAAAACTGACTCAGCGAAGCTTGTTTATGCTCGGGTGAAACAAAGGTTTTAATTGTTTTGGCAAGCTGTTCATAACTA
>CAYQEZ010000055.1:0-8010 GCA_964416645.1 uncultured Francisella sp.
CTTATTTGTTAGCCAAAGCACTGCACGATGAAATCAAAAAGATTTCCAATAAACCCGTGCTTTACGTGGTGGACGAAAACGGTCAAGGTCACGCCATTTTAGGTAACAACTACTGGAAAGAGCAAGGTGCAACCATCATCGCTCACGTTGATACCGTCAAAGAAATGGAAGCTACTGCAGCCAATTCGATCGCTGGCATGAAAGCTTACAACAAAGAAAAAGCCGCTAAAACCGAATTAGTGCCCATCGACCAAACCTTTGACAAAGAAATGACCCTTGATTTAGGTGGTATTACTGCCAAGTTGATGTATTTCGGACCGTCACACTCGCATGGTGATATTTCGGTTTATATCCCAGAGCGTAAGGTACTGATTGCAGGTGACATTGCTTTCCACCAACGCATGCTACCCATTTTTGAAGACACCAACACCACTGCTTGGTTAAAAACATGGAAAGACTTTGCTGATTTTGCCAAGGATAAAATCATTGTCCCAGGTCATGGTACGGTTACCGACTTTGCCACGGTAGATAAATACACGCGTGGTTATTTAGAGTTTTTACATGCTGAAGTGCGTAAACTGATCAAAGCAGGCGGTACGCTGGCAGACGTGAGCAAAATTGACCAAAGTGCTTACAAAAAGCTCTACACCTATAACGAACTGGCGGGGCTTAATGCGTCTCGCGTTTTCGCTGAACTAGAAATGGAATAACGCTGCTTTTTCCATCCAGAGCGACTCTGTAGGTCGCTCTTTTCATTTTAGCTGAGTAGGCTATCTTTTCCCTGACCCATCTCATAATCTTTTATAATACTCAATCACTTGGTTCTTAATCTTCCCCTTATTGCTAGAGAAAACGCCCATGCCCGCGCCCTTACTGCTCATCGACGCCAACTCCTTTTTTTACCGTGCTTTTCATGCCGTGCCAATGTTGAATGCACCCGACGGCACGCCTGTGAATGCCATTCATGGCGTCTTGTCAATGGTAGCGACGCTGATTCATGACTACCAACCCAGCGGTGTCGCAATGATTTTCGATGCCAAAGGCAAAAACTTTCGTCATGAACTTTTCCCTGACTACAAAGCCCACCGCTCACCCATGCCCGACGAACTACGTGCGCAAATTGAACCCTTGCACAAGCTGGTAGAACTCATGGGCTTACCCCTGCTAGTTATCCCTGGTATTGAAGCGGATGATGTCATTGCCACCCTAACAACCCAAGCCAGTGCCAACGGACAAGAAGTGGTGATTGCCACTGGAGATAAAGACCTCTGCCAATTGGTGAATGAGCAGGTGCGTATTATCGACACAATGAAAAACAAATTGCTCACCCCTGCAGCTGTAACGGATAAATTTGGTGTCCCGCCTGAATCAGTGGTTGATTGGCTCACTTTAGTTGGCGATAAATCGGACAACATCCCTGGCGTCGATGGTGTGGGCGAAAAAACCGCTGCCAAACTGCTACGCGCTCACGGCACCTTAACGGGCGTCGTCGAAGCGATGAAAGGGCAACGCACACGCACGGCACAGAACATTCTTGCCGCCGCCGAACAATTCCCCCTCATTCAGCAATTAGTCATCACCAAACGCGACTGTGAACTGCCGTTACAGTGGAATGAGCTATCAATCTCTCCCATCGATCAAGATGCCTTACGTAACGAACTGCAAAGACTTAACTTAAAGCGTGTGCAAGCACTATTAATGCAATTTGGTTGGTTAAGCGCCAGCCAATCCTCTTTATTGGACGATTTACCCAGCCCGAATGAATCCACCACAGTCACAGCTACGACACCCAGCACGTCAATAACCAAAGTCAGTAACTTTAACTTACCTGCTTGCCAACTGATTACCGACTTAGCCACTTGGCAACACTGGTTAATCACTGCACAGCAAGAGACTTGCTTATGCTTCGACTTAGAAACCACGGGCTTAAATGCCTTCGATAATCGCATTGTCGGCATTGCCTTATTTAGCCCTGCGTTGGGTTCTGGCTATGCCCCGCTCGCGCATCAAGGGTTGGCAGAAAATGAACAATTACCGATGCAAGCAGCACTCGATGCCATCAGACCCTTATTGGAAGATGCACAGCTGACCAAGTTAGGGCACAATCTCAAATACGACCGACACATTCTGCTTAATCACGGCATCACCTTGGCGGGAACTTGCGACGATTCAATGCTGGAATCTTATATCGTCAATGCCACCGCCAGCCGTCATAATATGGACGATTTAGCGCAGTATTACCTCGGTCATACCACCACTTTTGAAGACATTGCAGGCAAAGGCAAGGCACAACTTAACTTTGCCGACATTGCACTGGATGTCGCCGCTCCCTACGCTTGTGAAGATGTGGCGGTCACTCATGCCTTGCACCAGCACTTTGTGCAAGCCTTGACAGAAACGCCCGAATTGAAACAGCTTTACCAAACCATCGAGCGCCCGCTGATGCCCATTATTGGTGCAATGGAACGCACGGGGGTGAAAATCGATACCACCGCGCTGATGGAACAATCAGCGGCTATGGCCGATGACATCAGTCATTTGGAACTGCGTGCGCACAATTTAGCAGGACAAGTGTTTAACTTGGGTTCGAGCAGTCAACTCGCCACGATTTTATTTGAAAAAATGGGCTTGCCCGTACTGAAAAAAACCCCTGGTGGCAAGCCTTCGACCAATGAAGAAGTGCTGGAGCAGTTAGCCGAAACCTACGAACTACCCGTCGTGATTTTAGAATATCGCAGTTTAAGCAAGCTGAAATCGACTTACTTAGACGCACTACCGAATCACATTCAAGCGCAAACAGGACGTGTCCATTCCAGCTTTCACCAAGCGGTAACCGCCACAGGACGTTTATCGTCATCAGACCCCAACTTACAGAACATTCCCGTGCGCCATGAAGCAGGACGACGCATTCGCAAAGCCTTTATTGCCGAAGCAGGGCATCAACTGCTCGCTGCCGACTATTCGCAAATCGAATTACGCCTGATGGCGCACTTGTCGCAAGATGCGACCCTACTGAATGCCTTTGCCAATAATATCGACGTACACACCGCAACAGCGGCCGAAGTATTCGACACTCCCTTGGAAGCAGTGACGAAAGAACAGCGCCGTGCCGCCAAAGCGGTCAACTTCGGTCTAATCTATGGCATGAGCGCCTTTGGATTGGCAAAACAACTCGGCGTTGAGCGTAAAATTGCTCAACACTATATCGACACCTATTTTGCTCGTTACCCAGGTGTCGCAGCCTATATGGAGCAAGCCAAAGCCACCGCTAAGGCGCAAGGCTATGTTGAAACCATTTTTCATCGTCGTTTGTATTTACCCGACATTAACGCTAAAAATGCCGCCGTGCGTGCCTATGCCGAACGAACCGCCATTAATGCACCGCTACAAGGCTCAGCCGCTGACCTGATTAAACTGGCGATGATTCGCGTTAATGATTGGCTGCAAAACCACTGCCCGCAAGCTAAGTTGATTATGCAAGTACACGATGAATTGGTATTAGAAGTGCCTGACGCCGACTGCGCACAGGTTGCTGTTGCCCTTAAAGCGTGTATGGAAGAAGCGGCACAACTGAGTGTGCCGCTGCTGGTTGAAGTGGGACAAGGAACGAATTGGGATGAAGCCAAGTAGTCGGTTAAGACTCACTTGGCTTTTCCGATACTGGCTCACAGAGTTTACGCTTATTCCAGGTCACGCAACGGAAAGGAATGCGCTGAAACCTGACAATACGACGATACAACCACAGATATGCAGCGATAAACACCAACATGACAATGAGTAACGCCCAAGTATGCTGCCATAAGAAAATCGCTGGAATAATTGAAACCAAAGACAACACCCATAAGTAAGGCGAGGTGGCGGAGTTATTGTACACGCGATCAGGTAAATGCCAGTGTTTGGTAATGCGACGATAAATCAGCGTGTGTAAATGTAAGGCATCGGGCATACCAATTTTTGTTTTCTGCACAAACGCACGACGGTAAATTGAAAACACCGTTTCAAACACTGGCAACGCCAATACCGCCAGCACAAACCAAGCCGATACCGCACCATGACGCACAATCATCATCACCGCCACTTCTGCTAGCATAAAGCCGATTAGATAAGCGCCACCATCGCCCATAAAAATGCGCCCTTTAGGAAAATTAAAATACAAAAACCCTAAAATGCCACCAGCACTGGCCATGCTGACTAAAAAGAGAAATTCATCATCCAACCACCAAGCGACAGCAGCAAAGGCACTGAAGGCTAAAATGGCATAACCCGACATTAAGCCATTAAAACCGTCAATAATGTTCACCGCATGAGAAACACCACCCACTGCAACCATGGTTAATAAAAACGAGAATAACAGCGAATTGGCTAATAACCAGTCTAATCCCCAAATATCGACACGATCTAGGCGAGCATCGAGCAAAAAGAAGGCTAAGGCAGCCGACATAAAAGCCAATACCAAACGCACTAAGGGTGTAACTTTTTTCGTTAGATCTTCAACTAGCCCCCCTAAAAAAGCAGGTAAAGCCGCAAGTAATAACAGCCCAAGATTGGTTTTAATATCGGCATTTTGCATCGCTGCCAAGCCAATAGCCGAGAAAACTCCCAAAAAAACCGCCATACCACCAACGCGAGGTGTTGGCTTGCTATGTAATTTTTGCACCCCCGAATCGGCATCTCGGGTAATGTGCGCATGAAAATCTTCATAACGCAGCACAAAAAAAGTGACAAACCAAGCGATGATTAAAGAAGAAAAGAGGGTTTCCATCAATTAGCCGCCTTACTTACAGCGAGCGCGCACGAATAATGGCGCCTTCTGCCATATCCGTCCAAGGTGTAACCGAATCTCGGAAAGCTTTTTGCGAAGCCCACACCTTAGCCGATAAAGGATCTTTTGCCGCTTCTTCATCCAACACAGCCTCTGAAACTTTTTTCAACTCACGCATCACTGCTTCTGGGAAGAACTTCACCTTAACGCCATGTTGTTGCTCTAAATCATACAAAGCCTTTTGGTTACGCATGGTAAATTCAGCAATCATATCGTGATTCACCATACGAATTGCCCCTTTCACAATCGCTTGCAAATCGGCAGGTAACGCATTGAAGGCTTTTTCGTTGATCATACATTCCATCACCGTACCTGGCTCATGCCAACCTGGTGCATAATAGTTTTTCGCTGCCTTATAAAGACCAAACGCCAAATCATTGTAAGGACCAACCCACTCAGTGGCATCAATCGCACCCGACTGCAACGCAGAGAAAATTTCTCCACCCGGTAGGTTGACAGGAATCGCCCCCAGGCGTTGAATGACTTCACCGCCCAACCCTGGCATACGCATTTTCAGCCCTTTAAAATCAGCAACGCTGTTGATTTCTTTATTAAACCAACCGCCCATTTGTGTGCCAGAATTACCACCCGCATTGGGAATTAATCCAAAAGGCTTGTAAACTTCTTCCCACAACGCCATACCATCACCGTAGTACAACCAAGCGTTCATTTCTTGTGCTGTTAGACCAAAAGGAACGGATGAAAAAAACTGCGCCGCACGACTCTTGCCTTTCCAGTAGTAAGCACCTGAATGACCCATTTGCGCTGTGCCAGCAGAAACCGCATCGAACACTTCTAACGCCCCGATCAGTTCACCTGCTGCAAATACCTTAACGGTTAATCGACCACCCGATAGCTGGGTAATTAACTCAGCAATACGATTAGCCGAAGTCCCCAATCCTGGGAAATTAGCAGGCCATGAAGTCACCAGCTTCCACTGAATTTTTTCTTGACTAGTTGCGCCCACATTAGCGGCTTCTTCTTTTTTATTACAACCTGCTAACAAAGCACCCGAACCCACCAACGCAGCAGCGGCGGAGATAAATTGACGACGTGAAGACATAAGGATTCAACCCAATTAAAAATATAAATAAAACTGGTTAAAGTATAACGCAAAAACAAAACCCCAGACGAAGCTGAGGTTTTATTTTTAGACTAAATTAAGTCAAAACGATCGACTAGCCATCAGCGCAGTTGCTTAGTTCCTAAGCAAACAAGCTGACAGGATAGCGAGGCGCAGTTGCTTAGGCGCCTGTACCCCAAATGTCTTTGGTAATACTCGCATACCAACCTAAGGAATAGTCTACTTCCATTTTGCGGAAGTCGGCATTCGCATCTTTAGGCGACACACCACCCGAACCTTTGATTTCAGCAATTTTGCCATCTTGCAGACTGTAAACACCTGCTACAGAAATAGCATAGTCTTTTGAAATTAATGAATAGCAGGTATTAACGTGTTGTGCAGGCTGCATCGGCAACCCTGCTAAATCGTTGACGATGGCAGCGGCACAAATTTTACCTTGCGAACTAGCCGAATGACCTGACTTAGGCATAGCGCCAGCAATACAAGCATCACCAATAACGTAAATGTCTTTTTTCACAGTGGATTCAAAGGTAAGCATATTAACAGGACAGAAACCGCTTTCATTCGTTAAGCCCATTTTGAACGCTAAATCTGCTGCTTTTTGTGCTGGAATCGCATTAATCACATCGGCTTTAACATTACCGTAGCCTGAATGAACAGTCATCGTTGCTGCATCGACTTTGGTCACTTTACCGCCGTCTTTAGCTGCAACCCATTCAATCATATCACCATAAACTTCTTGCCAAGCTGCAAGGAACAAACCTTGTTTTGAGAAAGCATCTTTAGCATCTAAAATGAGAATTTTAGCTTTAGGATTGTTCTTTTTGAAGTACTCAGCCACCATAGCAACACGCTCGTAAGGTCCTGGTGGGCAGCGGAAAGGATTTGGTGGTGCAACCATGACAAAAGTACCACCTTGTTTCATACCCTCAATTTGCTTTTTCAATAATTCAGTTTGCGCACCTGCTTGCCATGCATGAGGACATTTCTCTGCATTGGCTTCGGTAATGCCTTCTACCGCGCCCCATTTGAAGTCGATGCCAGGAGAAACCACGATTTTGTCATAAGACAAACTCTTACCGCCCGCTAACTTGACGGTTTTCGCATCACTGTCCACCGCAGTAACGGTATCGTGAACAACGTTGACACCACGCTTTTTCAAGCCTTCGTAATTGTGCGTAATACTCTTAGCATCACGTAAGCCTGCTAGATACCAGTTAGAGCCAGGACACGTCATGTAAGACGTTTTTGGCTCAATTAAGGTAACTTCTAATTTAGGATCATATTTCTTTAGATAGGTAGCAACTGTTGCACCACCAAAACCCCCACCAATCACAGCCACTCGTGCTGGACCCGAACGAGTGGCACCACAACCCGACAAACCTGCACCCACTAAAGGCAATAAAGCGGCCGAACCCGCAACTTGTACAAACTGACGACGATTCATACTCATAACCCTACTCCTTATTGACCTTGAATGCCGATGTATTTTGCTAAAGCAGCAATATCTTCATCACTGTAACCTTTAGCATGACGTGCCATAACCGTCGCTGGACGGCTACCATCTTTGAAAGCCTTCATTTGCGATACAATGGCAGAAGCAGGATATTGCGTGAGGTTGGGAATGGTCACATTATTGGCACCACCAGAGTGGCACGACATACAGTTGTCGGCGAGCATTTGTCCACGATCAACAGCTACTGCTTGACCAGCAACAAAGGTCAATCCAGCACAAGCAACAAGGTGTAAGCTTTTCTTCATACGTATTCTCCTACGTAAAATAATTTTTTATGATTTGATTCTTTTGAATCTGCGCTGAGTATAAATGGCTATAACTTGTTTGCCCAATTAAATTTTTTAACGCGCCATTAATTTTATTTTTATAAGAAAATACTTATAAAAATAAATATGCAAAAAAAAATACGTACTCCTCAGAATGTTTAATTAGCATATAATTTATTATATGGCAAAATTAATGAATCAAAAACAACACAACAAACTGATTTATAACGACTAATTAAGGCCTGAAAAATACGGCTTGCGCCTTTTTTTAGAGGTTACCTAAATTATTAAACAATGAGACGATCATTTGCCAAAAGCATGG
>CAYQEZ010000056.1:0-4431 GCA_964416645.1 uncultured Francisella sp.
GAATATGGTGCCGATTGAGAGACTCGAACTCCCGACCCACTGATTACAAATCAGTTATTAGTCAATTTTAGTTCGTTTTGCACAATCCAGATAAATCCAGTCAATTCTTTATAATCATTAACTTATCGACAAACAGTGTCCAACAAGATACAATAAAAACCAATACAAGCAATGTCAATTGTGTAACCACGGTGTAACCAGAAACAAAAGGAGTTCCTAACAATGGCAATATCATGGCTTGAGATTGTGAACCTAGAAGCTGGCAAAATGATTGCCGATGATGTCAAAAAAGGACTCAGTTTTAGAAAGACTGCAGCAGGAAAATTATTGGCTTATTTGCGCTACACACACGACGGCAAAAAAGATACCTTAGCAATTGGCAACATAAAAGACAAAAAATCTAAACAAGACGGCTACACATTAGATGAGATTCGAGAAAAAGCCGACGCACTGCTAAAACTTCATAAATCGGGAACTACCGACATACGCGGGCACATTGAACACGAACAGCAGCGCATTAGCCGCGAACGCGAACAACAGCGACGTGCTGAAGAAGAAAAAGAGCGACAAGCATTGTTAGGCAACCTAGGACGGCTAATGAGTCTTTATGCTGAATATCTACAATGGCAGGGCAAGGCATCTGCTAAACAAGTGGCACGTGATTTGAACACGCACCTATATAAACACGCTATAGCCGATATGAAGGCGGATAAAGTCAGTGCAGCCGATTTAAGGGACTGGTTATCCCCACTGGTACAAGCTGGCAAAACAAACATAGCGGATAAACTCAGGACATACGTCAAGACCGCTTACAATTTAGCCCTAACAGCAGAAAGCAACCCCACCCTACCCGACGGCTTCGCTGTTTTTGCCGCCATAGATAAAAATCCTGCTGACAAAATACCTAAGCTATACGCCCATAGCACCAAAAACGAACGCACGGTTTTAACTGCAGACGAACTACGCGCCTATTATCAGCAACTCAAAGACCACCCCCATAGCGCACATAATGACGTTTTACTGCTGAGTTTGTTACTTGCGGGACAACGAACAACACAGCTTGCGAATTGCAGCATTCATGACATTAATCGTCAAGACTGGATAATCACACAATGGGACGGCAAAGGCAGACGAAGCGACGCACGTCGTCACGACTTGCCATTACAGGGAGAATCATTGCAGCTTATCACTCGCAGAATGCAGACGGCTCTGGTGCAACAAACGGACCTATTATTTACCAATGATAAGGTAGTGGTTAATAAACACACCCTAAGCAATCACTGCAGCGACATCAGCAAAAAAATGTTAGAGGCGGGACTGGTTAGCCTACCTTTTGGTTTACATGATGTGCGTCGGGCGTGTGAAACATTGCTTTCAAAAATGGGAGTCAGTAAAGATATGAAGGCACAGCTACTCAGTCACGGCATGTCAGGCGTTCAAGATAAACACTACGACCGACACGACTATATGGATGAAAAACGACGCGCATTAATTTGCTGGCAAGATATGCTTAATGCAGCACCTGCAGCCAAAATTATACCGATGCGAACAAAAGCAGCTTAACAAATATATCTAAATAGGTATAATAAGACAATGAAGACCTTATCACTTAAGCCGAACAGCACCACAATGGAGCATAACACCGTGACCGAATTTGAAGAAAGCACGGGTAACATGTATCAAGATTTAGGCTTTGATGACGCACAAGAGATGCAGGTAAAGGCAACTCTTGCGACAAAAATAAGCGACATCATTAAACGTCGCAAACTCACCCAAAAGCAAGCCGCTGAATTATTAGCTATGCCACAACCCAAAGTATCAGCAATGCTACGCGGACATTTTAGGGGTATCAGTGAGGCTAAAATGCTTGCATGCTTAAATGCCTTGGGGCGTGATGTGCAGATTGTCGTTAAAAAATCATCTCGCACACATGCAAGCGGGCATACTAGTGTTGTGTTTGCTTGATAGGCAACCCTATTGCTATTAACTGACAAATACCCCGACACATTAGAACGCTTAATCAGCGTTTAACTTATTTTTTCAAGTTTAAGAAAAAACACTTGCTTATTGATTCTGAGTCATTGTTATAGTATAGTCCATTCTAGTACAAGATGTTGTATTTTGATTTATTAAGGAGATACATGACCACAACACCACAAAACAGCATTGCTATGAACTACTCAGTATTGGAGAAAAGAATAAAGCTGATTATTGACCATGCTCTTAAGGAGTCAAAAAAACGTGGTGTAAGTTTAATTTCTGCTGTTTTTGATATAATGCTTTGGGACAAATCTGAGCAACCAGCAAAAACACCTGAATGGCTCAAACATCTATCAGCAATAATTAGCCTTTTTTATTACGCGCTATCGCTTATCGCAAGCCGTCAATTATTTGCACAACACTATCACAAGACACATCAATCAATAGTCTTAAAACCTAGACTTATCAAACCTCAATTCAGCACAGCACCGCCTAAATTCTAAATCATCTTTTTTGTTTATCTGCTTTTGTCATATCCCGTGGTATTGACGAAAAAAAAGCGGTACGCATTGAAGGTAACCGCCTAACGTGTCTTTTAGGGACAACTATACATAGTCCATTATAGACCATCAGAGTCTAAATATAAAACAGGACTACCCTTAGAAGCCTTGCTATTGGTTTGCTTATCCGTGCGTGCCGTTCCGTAAAAGTAATTATATGGAGCGCATTTTATGCCTACAAACAACCCAACCGTATTAACCAGCCAAACAATTACCTCACTCAATAACGAACGCTTACTACGTTTACCAGAAGTATTGCAGCGCATACCTGTATCTAAGTCATCATGGTGGGCATGGATAAAAGACGGCAAAGCACCTGCAGGCGTTAAGCTGGGATTGCGCGTGACCGCATGGCGTGAGTCTGATATTAACGACTTTGTCGCAAAGTTGGGGGCGGTATAAATGAAAACGCCCCATTCAGACAAGCCGAACGAGGCGCAAACAAATAAAAACAGCACGGACAATAATACCAGAATCACCGTCAAAAGTGCTGTTCTTAACTACCTAAAATCAGGCAGAAAGCTAACCAGTAACGAAGCGTTATTGATGTTTGGCACAAGTAGACTAGGGGCTGTTATTCATTCCCTACGCAAGCAAGGCTATTGCATTAAGACGGACACTATCGAGGTCAAGGCTGGCACAGGCAAGCCAACAGCACATAATGCACACGTTGCTAGTTATAGCCTTGTTGGGGGGGATGTATGAGCGGACTACACGCAACAGCGCAATCAATCGGCATCAATCCAGCGCGCTTGCCACTCACCCCCACTATTGGCAAATGGTATCGACTACCACTAATCGGCAAACCCAATAGCAACACCAGTGGACGCGCTAAAGCATTAGGTGCGGGCGTGGTGTATTTGCAGAATATGGCAACAGGTGACAAGGTTACTTATTTTGACGATAAACCAACAGATAAAGCCGAATTAACACGCTGGCACAAACAAGCCAAAGCAGCACAGGCACAAGCTAAACGAGAGCAAGATAAACAATACCACGCAGCAGCTATTAGGGCTCGTTGTTGTTGGTTTGATTCATGCGTGGCACCCGATATGAACCATGCGTACTTAGTCAAAAAACGACTTAAACCCTATGGACTTCGACAATTAAAGCATGAATTAGTTGTACCTGTTTACTCACTGACAGACGGCAAAATTCAAAGCCTGCAATTCATCGCACCAAACGCCTCAAAGCGATTCCTAACAGGCGGTAAAAGCAAGGACGGTTTCTATACTAACCGCCCCTTTCAGCCGGCTAACGATAAGCGCATTATTATTGCGGAAGGGTGGGCAACCAGCCAAAGCCTTTCACAGCAATGGAAGGTGCAGGGCTGGCATCTTGTCGCATTCAATTCGGGTAACTTGCTGGCAGTTGCTAAATCCATGCGCTTACAGTTCCCTAAGATTGATATCATCATAGCAGCCGATAATGATGAAAGCGGGAATGGTCAAGAGAAAGCAACACAAGCCGCCAAAGCGGTAAACGGTAAGCTATCAATGCCACTATTTACCAGTGAAGAACGAGACCAATACGGCAAAGTGTCAGACTGGCAAGATAGATGGATGATAGACCAACGCAATAGAAAGGAGTTATCTCGTTATGCTGATTGATTCCGCTATTGTAGAAGAAAAAAATGCGTTTAATGATGCGCTGACAACGACCAACGAAGTAACCACCAACGCCCCTTCAGAGGGGCAACACCTTTACCAATTCAATTATGGCGGTGGAAGGTTCGAGGTGTCGGATTCAGGTGTCTACTTTATAGGTACAGATGACGAGGGCAACGACAAAAAGCCGTTGTTTATTTGCTCTCGAATAGATGTAATCGGTTTTACAAGTTCAACCAGCGGGGATAATTGGGGGCGTATGGTTTCATTTACCGACCGTAAGA
>CAYQEZ010000056.1:4531-7744 GCA_964416645.1 uncultured Francisella sp.
AGTTCAACCAGCGGGGATAATTGGGGGCGTATGGTTTCATTTACCGACCGTAAGAATCGCACCAAACGCCTGCCCATACCAGCGACAATGTGGCAGGGGGACGGCTTGCGGTTACGTGAGTTGCTAGCTGATATGGGGCTAGATATTTCGAGCAACAGCACAAGCCGCAAATTAATGATGGATTACCTAGCAACAGCACCCGCCCCAACTCAATTCGAGAGCGTGGACAAATTAGGCTGGCATGATGATGTATTTGTGTTACCCGATAAGGCTATCAGTAACAACCCGCTTGATTACTTGATTTATCAAAGTAGCAATCCGCCCCCGTCATACGCACAGGCTGGCACGTTGGAGGAATGGCGTGAAAACATAGCCAAATATGCGAGCGGTAACAGCCGTTTGCTGTTTGCTATTAGCGTGGCGTTTGCCGCTCCTATGATGCACTTAGCAGGCTTTAGAACAAGCACGGGCTTTCACATTCGTGGAGGTAGTACCGAGGGTAAAAGTACCATAATGGAAGCCGCTGTTAGTGTCTACGGTAAACCTGAAAACTATATGAAAACGTGGCGTAATACCGCCAATGCTCTCGAAGGTACAGCACTGGCACATAATGACGGACTGTTAGCACTAGATGAGCTATCCCAGATCAACCCTAGAGACCTTGATACCGTGGCGTATATGTTGGGTAACGGACAAAAGAAAGGACGGGCAACGGTAACGGGCAACGCTAAGCCCGTAAATACTTGGAGACTACTTTATCTAAGCAACGGAGAGGAATCGCTATCAGGTATGCTATCAAAGGTTGACATTAAAACTAATGCGGGTCAAGAGATGCGTTTTATTGATATAGCTTCAAACGCTGGCACGGGATTAGGTTGTTTTGACACTTGTCACGGGTTAGACGGTGCAACGCTATCAAACATCATCAAGGGCAACGCTGGCAGGTATTACGGTGCTGTTGGTATAGCGTGGTTAAATCTGTTAGTAGAAACAAAGGGGGATGCTAACTTTAGATCATCTATTGACGCATTCAAGCGGGACGCACTACCACCAACGGCAACCAGTCAACACGGGCGGGCGTGCGATTATTTCGGCTTAGTGGCAACAGCGGGCGAGCTGGCAACGCAGGAAGGGCTGACAGGCTGGCAAAGTGGCGAAGTGTGGCAGGCGTGCAAGCGTTTATTCACTGAATGGATGGAATCATTCGGAACTGGCAACAAAGAGACCGCCAATATCATAGCGCATGTAAGGGGCTTTATTGAGGCGCATGGTGCTAGCCGATTCGAGAGCATAGACTCAAACGGTAACGAGCGCATTATTAACCGTGTAGGGTTTGTTCGAGAGCATAACGAAGGGCTTGAATATCTTTTTATGCCTACCATGTTCGATAGCGAACTATGCAAGGGCTTTGATAAAAAACGAGTGATTAGCACCTTGATAGAAGCGGGCGCGTTAATACCAGCCAACGACGGTAAACCAGCAACGCTAATAAGTGTTAGTAGGGTAAAAATGAAATTATACAGGCTCAAAGCTGAAAAATTGTTTAGAACCGATTAAAAAACAGGGTTACCACGGTTACCACGGTTACTATATTGATTTTATTATAAAAACACGGTAACCCAATTAAAAAAAACAGGGTTACCACGGTTACCAAAAGACATAAAAACGGCTTTGAGTAACCCGAGTAACCCGAATAAAAAATCAGGGTTACCAATAAAAACCTATTAATATCAACAAGGTAACCAAGGTAACCCGAGTAACCCGCTAAAAACACGGTAACCCAATTAAAAAAGGAATTTTTAACATGACTAAAGACGAATTAAACCTAATGGCGCAACTATTGGCAGGTGCCTCCCCACCATGCACCGCTTAGCAGAGCTGGCGCAAACAATACCTATGAACCCGCTGAATGACGATGACTTTGAAGCAATACTAGCAACGTGTTTGATTCAAATGGTTGAAGGGTTAGACAATAACCGAATCACATTTAGTAAGGATGATGACAAGGCTATGTTTATGGGCTTGCTAGTCACTGCAATGGTTCGAGTATTGGGGCAAGTGCCAACGCCAATAACCGTATCAGTACATTAACCAGCACCCAAACCAGTAGGGGCTAACATACAAAGCCCCTTTTGAATAATAAGGATGAGTTATGAGGCTGACCAAGCGCAAACAAACTTTTTCAAATAATCTACCGTACCAGTAGCAGGCAAGCCTAATGCATACCCTAGACCCGTCATTATGGCGGGTTTATTCATTCCAAACTAAATACCAAAAAATAGAACAATCGTTCTATAATATGCTGAAATATTTCAAGGGGCTGATTATGGCGGATTCGACTTTTGACGACTTGATTACCAACAACATAGGTAAGGATGAGACACAAAAACTAATCGATTCTTGTGGCGGGTTGACGCTATACATACCAACAGAAACCGAAGCCCTTAAAAAAATGGCGGGTCTCACTGGTATCAGCATAGAATCAGCGGAAAAGCTACGCAACTATGCAGGCGGCGAATGTATCTATATTCGTTCGTCACTTTCAAACAAAGCTAATGAAGTCAGAGACACAGCGTTAAGGCTTTACCGACACGGTTCAAATATTAACGACATAGCACGAACGCTAGGACGCTCGTCAAGGCGCATTCGTCAAATACTGGAAGCCAATAAGGGTTAATCAATGAGTCAAATTAAACAGCGATTAGAGCGGTTAGAAGCAATGACCAAGGCAAACACACCTAAGACACGCTACCACTTTACCAAGGGCATTGCAGACGGTATAACGGGGGATATGTTGGTAACTTGTTACGATAGACACGGTAAACCACTTGAAGGCTGGCACTGGATAGATTCAAACAAGGTTTTAGCGTGGGAGATTATCGCTTATGAAGGTGAAAAATGAGCGATTTTGTAAATGATGATGACGGCTTAGTTATTGATCATGAAAGCAATTTAATTGAGCCTAGGGTAAAGCGGTCAAGACGGACAGACCTAAGCAACCTTAGGGCAATTAAGCGCGAGATGTGCAAGGTGTATGATGACGCACGCACTGGCAGAATCGACACACAGGAAGGGACCCGCTTAACCTACCAATTACAGGCTATTGCCAAAGTGCAGGAAGCCCTAGAGATTAGCCAAAGACTAGACCGACTAGAGCAACTCACTAACTGATTTATATTGTTTATGGCTCAGTTTTGAGCCATCTAACAGATA
>CAYQEZ010000057.1:0-7532 GCA_964416645.1 uncultured Francisella sp.
AATGGTTCCAACGTTTACGTGTGGCTTCTTACGTTCAAACTTTTCCTTAGCCATGATAGCTTCCTTTAACACTTTAAATAAGTTTTATAATTAGGGAAGCCTTAACGCCTTCCCTGAGTTAGCAATTAAACGTCATCGCCTTTGCGACGTCCCGCATTCTTAGCTATCACATCAGTAGTGATATTTTTAGGCGCTTCAGCATACTTTTTGAATTCCATTGAGTAGCTGGCACGACCCTGTGACATTGAACGCATCGCAGTGGCGTAACCAAACATTTCTGATAAGGGCACTTCTGCTTTGATTTCTTTAGCACCACCAGGTGCTTCATCCATATTTTGAATGCTACCACGGCGACGGTTTAAGTCACCAACGATGTCACCCATGTAGTCTTCTGGTGTGATAACTTCAACCGCCATGATTGGCTCAAGCAAAACAGGATCTGCTTTCATAACCGCTGCTTTCAAACCCATTGAAGCAGCAATTTTGAACGCCATTTCATTCGAGTCAACGTCATGATATGAACCGAAAGTCAAAGCAACTTTAACGTCTACTAAAGGGTAGCCCGCTAAAACGCCATTTTTCATTTGCTCTTCGATACCTTTCTGAACCGCAGGAATGTATTCACGAGGAACCACACCGCCAACAATTTCATTGATGAACTCGAAACCCGCACCTTCTTCATTTGGCTCAACACGAAGCACAACGTGACCATATTGACCACGACCACCTGACTGACGAACAAATTTGCCGTCAATATCTTTAACTGTGGTACGAATCGTTTCACGGTATGATACTTGTGGCGCACCGACGTTAGCTTCGACGTTGAATTCACGCTTCATACGGTCAACCAGAATCTCTAGGTGAAGCTCACCCATGCCCGACATGATGGTTTGACCTGTTTCTTCGTCTGTTGACACACGGAATGACGGATCTTCTTTCGCTAAACGACCTAAGGCTATACCCATTTTTTCTTGGTCGCCTTTGGTTTTTGGTTCAACGGCAATCGAGATTACCGGCTCAGGGAACTCCATACGCTCAAGCACAACAACTTTATCTAGCGCACACAAGGTATCGCCTGTCGTGGTGTCCTTCAGACCAATCGCCGCTGCAATGTCACCTGCACGAACTTCAGTTAGTTCTTCACGATTATTAGCATGCATCTGAACGATACGACCAATACGCTCGCGTTTACCTTTCACCGAGTTCATTACCGCACTACCTGACTCGATAACACCTGAATAGACACGGAAGAAGGTTAATGAACCAACATAAGGGTCATTCATGATCTTGAATGCCAAAGCAGAAAATGCTGCATTATCATCTGCTGGAACAGCAGAAGCAGTACCGTCTTCTAGTTCGCAAGGCGTGTCTGGAATGTCTGTTGGTGCTGGCAACAACTGAACAACCGCATCCAACATACGTTGAACACCTTTGTTTTTGAAAGCAGAACCACACAACATCGGAATGATTTCGCCCGCAATGGTACGCGCACGCAACGCAGCAACGATTTCGTCTTCTGACAAATCTTCACCACCTAGGTACTTATCCATTAGCTCTTCAGAAGTTTCAGCAGCAGCTTCGATCATTTTAGTACGATATTCTTCAGCTTTATCCGCTAAGTCCGCTGGGATAGCCTCGTAAGTGAAGGTCATACCTTGATCGGCTTCATTCCAGTTAATGTACTTCATTTTCAACAGGTCGATTACGCCTGTGAACGTATCTTCAGCACCAACTGGAATCACGATAGGTACAGGATTCGCACCTAAACGGCTACGCATTTGGCTTTCTACATTGTAGAAGTTTGCGCCTGAACGGTCCATTTTGTTCACGAAGGCAATACGAGGTACATTGTACTTGTTCGCTTGACGCCATACGGTTTCAGACTGTGGCTGTACACCACCTACTGCACAGTAAACCATGCAAGCACCGTCAAGTACGCGCATTGAACGCTCTACTTCGATGGTAAAGTCAACGTGACCAGGAGTATCAATAATGTTAATACGGTATTCTTCTAACGAACGATCCATACCTTTCCAGAAACAGGTCGTTGCTGCCGAAGTAATGGTAATACCACGCTCTTGTTCTTGCGCCATCCAGTCCATGGTAGCCGCGCCATCATGCACTTCACCAATTTTATGAGAAACGCCCGTGTAGAACAAAACACGCTCAGTCGTCGTTGTTTTACCCGCGTCAATGTGAGCCGAAATACCGATGTTACGGTAACGGCTAATAGGAGTTGTACGTGCCACAGTGTTAACCTTACTTTATTACCAACGGAAATGCGCGAAGGCTTTGTTAGCTTCCGCCATACGGTGTGTTTCTTCACGTTTTTTGATCGCTGCACCACGGTTTTCGAGGGCATCGGTCATTTCACTTGCTAAACGCAACATCATACCTTTCTCGCCACGTTTACGGGCTGCATCACGCAACCAACGCATGGCCAAACCAATACGACGATCTTCACGAACTTCAACAGGCACTTGGTAGGTAGCTCCACCCACACGACGCGCTTTAAGTTCCACTACGGGACCCACTTTTTCCAGAATTTCATGGAACTTAACTGCAGCATCGCCACCTGTTTTTTGAGCCATACGCTCAAGGGCACCATATACAATCGACTCAGCGACTGATTTTTTACCACTTTCCATGATGATGTTCATAAATTTTGCAATCAGAAGATCGTTGAACTTCGGATCAGGCAGGATTTCGCGCTTAGCGACTTCTCTTCTTCTCGGCATGATACTAACCTGTAGTTATTTCATTAATATTAAATTTGTTGGCATTAAGCTTTAGGACGCTTAGCACCGTATTTCGAACGACCTTGACGACGTTTTGCAACACCGGCACAGTCTAAAGCACCGCGAACAGTATGGTAACGCACACCAGGTAAGTCTTTAACACGACCACCACGAATGAGAATTACGCTATGCTCTTGCAAGTTATGGCCTTCACCACCGATGTAAGAAGTTACTTCCATCTTGTTGGTTAGGCGCACACGAGCAACTTTACGTAGTGCTGAGTTAGGTTTTTTAGGGGTAGTTGTGTACACACGTGTACAAACACCGCGTTTTTGTGGGCAAGAATCTAGGGCTGGAACCTTAGACTTGTACACCGGCGAAGTACGACCTTTGCGTACGAGCTGGTTAGTAGTTGCCATGAGTGTGGGTCTCCGTAAAGAGTTCAATTAAAAGTAAACGCCTGATTATAATCAACCAGGCGTTTATTCGCAACATTAATCAACGATAACGAGTTTATTCGTGACTGTCATCATCGATAATGGAATCGGCGAACATGGCGACTGGAGCTTGAGGCATTTTCGGCATGGGAGGACGATATTGTCCCGATTTGCGCGCGCGATGGTACGCAAAACCAGTACCTGCTGGAATCAAGCGACCAACAATCACGTTCTCTTTCAAGCCCGCTAGCTCGTCACGTTTACCGCTAACTGCTGACTCAGTCAAGACACGGGTCGTTTCTTGGAATGAGGCAGCAGAAATGAAGGATTCAGTTGATAATGATGCTTTGGTAATACCCAATAACAAACGATCATACTGAATAGGAAGCTTACCTTCTGCTTCCAATTTTTGGTTTTCAATCAATACACGGTTGAAATCGACCGGTTCGCCTTTGACGAAACGGCTTTCGCCTGGATCGCGAATTTCAACTTTACGCAACATTTGACGGATAATCACTTCGATGTGTTTATCGTTAATCTTAACGCCTTGTAAACGGTAAACCGCTTGTACTTCATCAATGATGTAACGCGCCAGCGCTTCAACACCCAGAATGCGTAAGATATCATGCGGGTTTGGCGCACCATCGACCACAATATCACCACGATCAACGTGCTCATTTTCAAATACGTTAATATGACGCCATTTTGGAATCAGAATTTCTTGCTGTTCGTTTTGTTCATTAGTAATGATTAAACGATGTTTACCTTTCGTCTCTTTACCAAACTTAACGATACCTGAAATCTCGGCCATAATCGCGGGATCTTTTGGAATACGCGCTTCGAACAAGTCAGCTACACGAGGTAGACCCCCCGTAATATCACGAGTCTTAGACGTTTCTTGCGGTACACGCGCTAAGATGTCACCCTGTGCAATGGCATGACCATGCTTCACCAGTACCACGGTATTTTTAGGCAATGGCAAAGAAATCAGCTCATTATTCGCACCACGAATGTTTAACTTAGGAATAAAGTCTCGCGAACTACTGGGCTTACCAATGGCGCTTGCCATGCCCGTGACATTAATGGTGGTATAACCTTCATCGGTCATAGCTTCAACCACTTTCTGACCTGCTTTTAGCGTTTCACGGTAGTCTGAACTTTTCACCACAAGGTTACTGATACCGGTAACTTCATCGGTTTTGGTTTCGGCAGTTTTACCCAACACAAAGTCGGCAAACTCAATCATACCTGAGCTTTCTGCAATAATCGGGTGAGTATGAGGATCCCATTGAACCACCATTTTACCCGCTTCTGCCATGTCACCGTCTTTAACTAAGAGCGCACAACCGTAAGGTAATTTGTAGCGTTCACGTTCTCGACCTTGCGCATCATGAACCGTCAACTCGCTGGAACGAGAAACGATCAGTGTTTTATTTTCCGAATTGGTCACCATACGTGCATTATGCACACGCACAATACCACCACGTTTCACTTCAATACTGCTTTGTGCTGCAGCTTTCGAGGCAGCACCACCAATATGGAAGGTACGCATGGTTAACTGAGTACCAGGCTCACCAATCGACTGAGCGGCGATAACACCGACAGCTTCACCCAAGTTCACCACTTTACCTGTCGCCAAGTCACGACCATAGCACTTACGTTCTATGCCATGCGGGTTCATACAGGTAATGACAGAGTGAACGTGAATATGGTCAATACCGTGATTATCGAGCAGCCGAATGTTACGCTCATCCAAAAGTGTACCGTCGGCAATCATCAATTCACCCGTTTCTGGATGAAACACATCCTGTGCCACGCAACGACCCAACACGCGTTCACCCAGTGACTCAACGATCTCACCACCCTCAACACGTGAACTCAACAATATCCCCTTACCAAGCAAGGCTTTATCATTGTTGTCCTGCGTAATCACCACATCTTGTGCCACGTCAACCAAACGACGGGTTAAGTAACCTGAGTTAGCGGTTTTCAGAGCGGTATCGGCCAAACCTTTACGCGCACCATGGGTTGAAATGAAGTACTGTAGTACGTTCAAGCCTTCACGGAAGTTAGCGGTAATCGGCGTTTCAATAATCGAGCCATCGGGTTTCGCCATCAGACCACGCATACCACCTAGCTGACGCATCTGCGCCACGCTACCACGCGCACCCGAGTCGGCCATCATGTAGACTGAGTTAAACGAACCTTGCATTAAAGGTTTGCCATTTTCGTCTAGTTCAACTTCACCCGCCGTATTGCGTACTGGTTCAACTTGTAACTGATCCATCATCGACTTGGTAACCAATTCATTGGCATGTGACCAAATATCAATAACCTTGTTGTAGCGCTCACCTTGAGTTACCAGACCGCGCTCGTATTGGTTCTGAATGGTTTTGACTTTCTCTTCCGCTTCTTCCAAGATAACGGCCTTTTCAGCCGGAATCAGCATGTCGTCTGAACAGAAAGACAAGCCTGCACTGGTTGAATGACGGAAACCAGTATACATCAATTGGTCGGCAAATACGACTGTCTCTTTTGGACCCAAGGTACGATAACAAGCATCGAGCAACTTAGCGACACGCTTCTTAGTTTGCGCTTGGTTTACCAGAGCAAAATCTAACCCTTTAGGCATGATACTAAATAACAAGGTACGACCCACAGTCGTTTCAACTAATTTAGCCGATAATGCCTGCAATTCACCCTGCTCGTCTTTACGGTACTCAACAATACGCACTTTGATGATCGCTTGTAAATCAACCGCTTTATTCGCATAAGCACGCTCAACTTCTTGCCAGTTAGCAAAGGCCATACCCTCACCTTTGGCACGTAGTTTTTCACGTGTCATGTAATAGAGACCCAATACAACGTCCTGGGAAGGTACGATAATCGGATCACCATTGGCAGGCGAAAGCAAGTTATTGGTTGACATCATCAGGGTACGACATTCCAGCTGTGCCTCTAACGACAAGGGAACGTGAACCGCCATTTGGTCACCGTCGAAGTCGGCGTTGAATGCCGAACACACCAACGGATGCAGGTTAATTGCTTTACCTTCTACTAATACAGGTTCAAACGCTTGAATACCCAAACGGTGAAGCGTTGGCGCACGGTTCAACATCACAGGATGCTGACGAATCACCTCTTCGAGTACGTCCCAAACTTCTGGCAGTTCCATCTCTACCATTTTCTTCGCGCCTTTAATGGTCGAAGTTAAACCTCGTTTTTGTAGGCGAGAGAAAATGAATGGTTTGAAAAGTTCCAATGCCATTTTTTTAGGCAGACCACATTGGTGCAAACGCAAAGTAGGACCAACCACGATGACTGAACGACCTGAGTAGTCAACACGCTTACCTAGTAAGTTTTGACGGAAACGACCTTGCTTACCTTTAATCATATCGGCAAGTGATTTCAGTTGACGCTTATTGGTACCCGTTACCGCACGACCACGACGACCGTTGTCTAATAAAGAATCGACCGACTCTTGTAACATACGTTTTTCGTTGCGCACAATAATGTCAGGCGCATTCAACTCTAACAGACGCTTCAAACGATTGTTACGGTTAATGACGCGACGGTATAAATCGTTCAAGTCAGATGTGGCAAAACGACCGCCATCTAATGGCACTAACGGACGTAACTCGGGTGGTAGTACAGGCAATACTTCTAATACCATCCAGCCTGGTTTATTGCCAGAATCCATAAAAGACTCGATCAAACGCAAGCGCTTAGAAATCTTTTTCGATTTGGTTTCTGATGAAGTGCTGTCTAGTTCTTCGCGTAAGCGAGTCGCTTCTGCCAACAAATCCATGTTGTCCAGCAAGTCTTTAACCGCTTCAGCACCCATCTTAGCATCAAATTCATCACGATATTGCTCGTAAGCTTCTTCGTATTCTTCCACGCTGAGTAATTGACCTTTTTCTAAAGGCGTCATACCAGGGTGAACCACGATGTATGATTCGTAGTAAAGAACCGACTCTAACTCTTTCAATGGCTTATCTAAAATCAGACCCAAGCGGCTTGGTAGCGATTTCAAGAACCAAATGTGAGTAACAGGCGCAGCTAAGTCGATGTGACCCATACGTTCACGACGCACTTTAGTTTGCGTTACTTCAACACCACACTTCTCACAAATCACACCACGATGCTTCATGCGCTTGTATTTACCGCACAAGCACTCGTAGTCTTTGATAGGTCCAAAGATTTTGGCACAGAACAAACCATCACGTTCAGGCTTAAACGTACGATAGTTAATCGTTTCTGGCTTTTTCACTTCGCCATAAGACCATGAACGAATACGCTCAGGTGATGCCAATCCAACGCGGATGGCATCAAACTCACTGACAATGTTCTGGCGTTT
>CAYQEZ010000058.1:0-7478 GCA_964416645.1 uncultured Francisella sp.
TTGGTAGGACTGGTTGGTTTCGAACCAACGACCAATCGATTATGAGTCGACTGCTCTAACCCCTGAGCTACAGTCCCAAACTCGGTTAGTTACCTCAATCCAAGAAAGAGCGCAGTTTTTCTGCACGCGATGGATGACGCAATTTACGAAGTGCTTTGGCTTCAATCTGACGAATACGCTCACGCGTGACATCAAACTGTTTACCCACTTCCTCTAGGGTATGGTCGGTGTTCATTTGAATACCAAAACGCATACGTAAAACTTTAGCTTCACGCGAACTAAGGGTTGATAACATCAACTCAACCGCTTCCGACAAGCCTTGATTATCAGCCGACTCTGAAGGTGACAGCATATTACCATCTTCAATAAAATCACCTAATGATGAATCTTCATCGTCACCAATCGGTGTTTCCATCGAAATCGGCTCTTTGGAAATTTTCATCACCTTACGGATCTTATCTTCGCCCATTTCCATGGCATCAGCCAACTCATCAGCTGTAGGTTCTCGACCCATCTGCTGCAGTAACTGACGCTGTACACGATTTAACTTATTAATCGTTTCAATCATATGAACAGGAATACGGATGGTACGTGCTTGATCGGCAATGCTGCGTGTAATCGCCTGACGAATCCACCAAGTAGCGTAAGTCGAAAACTTATAGCCACGACGATATTCAAACTTATCAACCGCTTTCATCAAACCGATGTTACCTTCCTGAATCAAATCTAGGAACTGTAGACCACGATTGGTATATTTCTTCGCAATCGAAATGACCAAACGCAAGTTGGCTTCGATCATTTCTTTCTTGGCTGCACGCGTACGACTATCAGCATCAACCACTTTGCGATTAACATCCTTCAAAGAGGTAATGTCCATCGCAATACGTTTTTCTAGGAAACGTAAGCGCTTTTGCGCGCGCGTTACTTGATCTTTCAAGCCCTGCAGACGCGTTGCAGAATCATCGATATTGGCAACAATAACCCGATCAATCCACTCTAAATCGGTTTCTGAACCCACAAACGAACTGATGAAGTGTTGCTTAGGTAAACGACCTTGCTCAACCGTCAAATCCATGATGAGGCGCTCATACTGACGAATTTGATCAACATGCTTGCGCAAATCAGCCAAGACTTCAGCAACAAATGAAGGGGCTAACTTGACGGTCATTAAACGGCTAGCGACAGCCAAACGCGCTGATTTAGCACGATCATCAGCATGTCCAAACTCGGCTTCGTGACCACTAGCAGCTTGGTGTAAATCTTGTAATTCTGCTAAAAAAGCAGTCACGCCTTCCGTATCATAAGGGTCTTCTTTAGAAACACCATCGGCAGAATCTTCATCACTCTCTGGGTTTTCATCAACAACGGTCACTTCGGGAGCTGGAGCGATTTCTTCTTGTTCAGGCATCAAAAAGCCCAACACCAAATCACTGAGCTTTATTTCACCCTCTTCCACTTGTTTCAAATGCTGGAACAATAATGTCGGCATTTGTGGATAAAGCGCTAAAGAAGTGAGCATGTCACGCGTACCTGATTCGATACGACGAGCAATTTCAATTTCACCCTTACGAGTTAATAGCTCGACCGAACCCATTTCACGCATGTACATACGTACTGGATCTGAAGTGCGACCTAATTCGCCATCATCAGAAATGCTAGCCGCCGCAACTTCTGGGTCAGCGTCAACGAGCGCTCCAGGCACCAAGATATCATGATTAGGCACAGCATCATCAAGCACGTTGATGCCCATATCACCTAAGAGAACAACAATTTCTTCAATTTTTTCTTCATCTTCGAACTCATCATTCAACATGTCCGTGATATCTTGGTAATTGAGATATCCTTGTTCACGTCCACGCGCGATTAAATCCGCTAATTGCTGTTGTTCATCGTATGATGCCATACCGTCCTCTATTGAGCGTTGGGGAACTTTGAATTATATCAGAATACTTAGCGTTTCGCTAGATGAATATCAAGTCACTCATTGACCTTGCACTCTTTTTTGGCAAAACTTGATCCGATGATTGAGTTGGGACAGAGCCGCCAAAAGCGACTCACTAACCTGTCCTTGTTCCATTTGTTTAAGCATCGACAAACGCGCCGTTTCTATTGTTTTACACACCAATAACTGCCAGCCGTCTTGCCATTCATTTTGCGCCTGCTCAAGCGTTAAAAACAAGCGATCAGTAGACTGTTCAAGCTGATTACCAGCCAAAGCATTCAGCAATGCCATCACCCCTTTTTCACCATACTGGTGGAGTAAAGCAGCATCCTGACTTGGCCAATTCTCAGCCAGTTGTGGAAATTGCACCAATAAAGCCAACAACTTATCAGACAAGGTTTGCGTCGCCAGCGATGGCGCAACAACCGATTTTTTCCTCACCTCACGATGCACTGCCAACCCTGTGCGCACACCCAACAACTTTTCCACTTGCCATTCTTGCATATCAGCAGCTTGAGCTAAAGATTGAATTAACGCATAGCGCACACCCACATCTTCAGCCAATTTCAACCACTCCAGCGACTGAAACAACAAACGACGCGCATCTTCAGCTATCGACCACGACAACCCCGACAAATCAGCCAACCCCTGCACTAACCACTCACCTGGCGTTAAGGATTGATCCAGCGCTTGCATCAATGCGTCAGCACCATAACGACGCACATATGAATCAGGATCTTCATCTTGCGGCAAAAAGAAAAACTTAACCGAACGTGAACCAGATAATTGCGTTAAGGCTACCGACAAGGCTTTCCAAGCTGCTTTACGACCCGCTTTATCACCATCAAAAGCAAAGACGATTTCCGAGGTATACTTAAATAGTAACTGCAAATGCGCGGGCGTCGTCGCTGTTCCTAAAGTAGCCACCACCTGACGCACGCCAAATTGCGCCAAAGCCACCACATCCATATAACCCTCTACCACCAACACCCGATTGATGTTACGTACCGACTGTAACATTTCGTACAGGCCATAAAGCATATTGCTCTTATGAAAGAACTCGTTTTCAGGCGAATTGAGGTACTTAGGAGCATGCTCACTGGCCTGCATAATACGGCCACCAAAACCAACGACACGACCGCGTAAATCGCGAATCGGAAATTGAATCCGATTGCGGAACTTGTCAACAACTGAACCATCATCACGCTCAGCCACCAATCCAACCGCTAACCATTGTGCTTTATTGACATTGGGAAAGTTTTTTTGCAGCGCCATAGATTCGTTGGGCGCTAATCCAATCGCAAAATCACGCGCAACGACACCAGTTACACCACGCGACTTCAAGTATTCAATGGCTTGTGCACCCTGTGCATGATGCTTAAGATTATGTACAAACCACTGCGCTGCCTGCGCCAATAAAGCAAACCCTTGTAATTGCTCATTACGTTGTTGCACTGCTTTGGCCTGCTCCTGTGGCGACAGCTGTTCACGCGGGACAGACACCCCCATTTCATTAGCAAGCACTTCAACAGCCGAAACAAAATCTAACTGTTCATAATCCATAATAAAACGCAGGGCATCACCATGGGCACCACAACCAAAACAGTGGTAGAAGCCTTTTTGTGGATTGATATGAAATGAAGGTGTTTTTTCGTTATGAAAGGGACAGCAAGCTTTGTACTCTCGACCCGCTTTTTTTAAGGTTAGGCGACGACCAATAACCTCAACCACGTCAGCGCGTGCGACCAAGTCATCAATGAAATTTTTAGGAATGCGACCAGCCACGATCTAGGCTGCTTTAAGGAAGGGACTTAGTTGGCAAGCAAAGCTTTAATGCGAGCACTGACCATACCCATATCAGCCAATCCAGCCATTTTGGGCTTAACAAGCGCCATCACTTTGCCCATATCAGCAGGCGCTTGAGCACCCGACTCAGCAATCGCTTCGGCAATAATTTGCTCAATTTGCGCTTCAGACAGTCCTTCAGGCAAGTAATGTTCCAATACGGTCAATTCAAACTGTTCAACTTCGGCCAGATCAGTGCGACCCGCTTGCGTGAACTGAGCAATAGAATCTTTACGCTGTTTAACCAGCTTATTCAACACCGCCAGCACCTGAGCATCGTCGGGTGCTTGACGGGTATCAATTTCAATTTGCTTAATGGCAGCCAAGATACCACGTATCGTCAACAGTCGAGCTTTATCGCCCGACTTCATGCACACTTTCATATCACTACTGATTTGTTCGCGCAATGCTGACATATATGCTTTAACCTTTGCTAACAACCACTAACTAAGTGAAATTAATATTTAGATTCCATGCGACGGTTTTCGCGTGACAAGCGCTTAGCTAAACGCTTAACCGCAGCTGCTTTCTTGCGTTTACGCTCCCACGTTGGCTTTTCGTAGTATTCTTTTTTACGAACATCAGCCAATACACCCGCTTTTTCACAGGTACGTTTGAAGCGACGTAAAGCAACGTCAAAAGGTTCGGTTTCGCGTAATTTAACAGCAGGCATGTTTTCTATACTTTCCAGTTAGGCGTTAAAAATAAATTAGGGTTTCCGCGTACGGAATAAAGACGAGCATTATAACAAGAAAAAATTAAAAAAATCAAACCTATCATCATATTTTTGCCACAAGCTTGCTCACAAAGTGATCTTCTTACGCCTGCTTTTGCGATCTCCACTGCAATTTACCGTTATTTTCGCTTAAAATAGAGCCATGAAAAACAACAAATCCCATCTTATTCTCGGCATTGAATCTTCGTGTGATGAAACGGGCTTAGCACTCTATCACGAAACAGAAGGTCTGATTGCTCACGCCCTGCACAGCCAAATTGCCTTACATGCCACTTACGGCGGTGTCGTACCTGAATTGGCGAGTCGTGACCACATTCATCGCCTGATTCCCTTAACGAAACAGGTGATGTCACAGGCTAAGGTCACTCTTAACGACCTCACTGGTGTCGCTTACACCGCTGGTCCCGGCTTAGTTGGCGCACTGTTAACGGGAGCTGGGTTTGCGCGTAGCCTCGCTTTTGCCAGAGGTATTCCTGCAATCGGTGTGCATCACATGGAAGGGCATCTGCTTTCGCCCTTGTTAGAAGCACCCGAGCTCAGCTTCCCATTTATGGCGTTACTGGTATCGGGCGGACATACACAAATCATTCGCGTTGATGCCATTGGTGAGTATCAACTATTAGGCGACACGCTAGACGATGCCATTGGTGAAGCTTTCGATAAAACGGCTAAATTAATGGGACTGGGCTATCCAGGTGGGCCAATTGTATCCAAGCTTGCCCTTCAAGGTGATGCTCAGCGTTATAAATTACCTCGCCCAATGACCGACAGAGCCGGTTTAGACTTTAGTTTCTCTGGACTGAAAACAGCCGTATTAACCACTTGGCAACAAGCACAAACTGAACGCGCCCAAGACTTAGAACAAGCCAAGGCGGATATTTGTGCTTCGTTTGAATTGGCTGTGTGCGATGTGCTCATTATCAAACTGAAACGTGCTTTACAGCAAGAAAAGCTGAATACCCTTGTCGTTGCCGGCGGTGTCAGTGCTAACCAACGCATTCGCTCATCGCTTAGCCAACTGATGAGCAGCCGTGCTGGTCATGCCTTTTTCCCTCGCCCAGAATTTTGCACCGACAACGGTGCCATGATCGCCTTTGCAGGCTTTCAGCGCATTAAGGCTGGCGAACACAACTTGCTCGATTTTAGTGCTCGTGCCCGCTGGCCACTCAGTGAAATGAATCGCATTGTTTAATGCGATTCAGCCGAATTACGCTCGCTCAATTAACTCGACCTGATAGCCATCAGGGTCTTTGGTAAAGGCGATCCATGTTGTGCCGCCATGCAAAGCAGGCCCATAGGTAATTTCACCGCCACGCTGCTGAATTAACGCACACATGGCCTTGATATCTGAAACACCTAATGCGATATGTCCGTAACCCTTGCCTAAATCATAGCTGTCTACGCCCCAGTTATAGGTCAGCTCTATCACAGCACCTTCACTTTCGGGCTGATAGCCCAAAAACGCTAAGGTGTATTGTCCATCGGGGTAATCTTTCTGACGAAGCAACTGCATGCCTAGCACTTCCGTGTAAAAAGCAATGGATTTTTCCAAATTTCCAACACGTATCATGGTATGTAAAATGCGCATCTTTGCTCCTTTGTTGTACACTAACTCAGTGACTGCATCATACACACAGATGTTAGCGGCTGCAATCATCGTAATGACTCGCATCTTTTACCATGTTCAACTAAAATACACGACAACAGATAGACATAAAAAAGGAAACGTATGAAATATAGTGCTGAACAGGGTTATCAACACGATCGTCAAGCTAAACTGGGGATCTTGCTGACCAACTTGGGGACTCCTGATGAACCGACTAAAAAAGGTCTAAAACCTTACCTTGCCGAATTCTTATGGGATCCGCGCATTGTTGAACCTCCTCCCCCTCGTGCGGTGTGGTGGTTGATTTTACATGGCATTATCTTACAGTTCCGTCCTAAAGCAAAAGCACATGATTATGAAACCATTTGGGGTAAATTTGGCCCTGGTGCTCCCCTATTAGACATCACCATGACACAAGCAGAAGGCATCGCACAACGATTAAAAGCCCGTTTCACTCATAGCCCCATTGAAGTAGACATCGCCATGCGTTATGGCAACCCTTCGATGGCGAAAGGACTAGATGCCTTGCGTCAAAAAGGTTGTGAGCGTCTACTGGTTCTCCCCTTGTATCCGCAATACGCCGCTGCAACGTCAGGCTCAACATGGGACGCGTTAGCGGATGCACTGAAACAATGGCGTCGTATTCCAGATGTTCGCTTTGTCAGTCACTATCATAAACACCCCGGCTACATTCAGGCGCTAGCAAATAGCGTCAAAGAATACTGGGCAGATCATGGTCGTCCAGACAAATTGCTGATGTCCTTTCATGGCATTCCACAGCGTTACTTAGACAATGGTGATTCTTATCATTGCGAATGTCATGCGACAGGTCGATTATTAGCAGAAGCACTCGGGTTATCGAAAGACGATTATCTGGTCAGTTTCCAGTCACTTTTTGGTAAAGAAGAATGGATTAAGCCTTACACCGATGCCACAATCAAATCACTACCTGCACAGGGTGTGAAAAATCTACACGTTATTTGTCCGGGATTTTCGGCTGACTGCTTAGAAACCGTAGAAGAAATTGATGAGGAAAACCGTGAGTATTTCATGGAATCGGGTGGTGAAACTTACCACTATATTCCTGCCCTCAACAGCCGTGATGATCATTTAGATGCGCTTACGGATATTATTGTGCAACATTGCCAAGGTTGGCCTGAAGTCGCCATTCCTTATGATCAGCATAGTGATGAACAAGAACGTTATGCCATCCGCGAACGCGCTAGAGCGATGGGTTGTCCATTTTAGGCTTGTATTATTACCCCCAAATGGGGGGCAAACTTATAAGCATAACTCATTGATACTAAAATAAAGATCAGACAAAAACAAGGTTAATACCTATCTATTTA
>CAYQEZ010000059.1:0-7033 GCA_964416645.1 uncultured Francisella sp.
TGACTAAGTATTTATAGCTATTGTGGTAATTGACAAAAAGATCATATATCCATTGTCATTCCTAGTCGCACCTTCTTAAAAAACAAATCTAAATGAAATTGATTGACATTTGTTTTTGGTTTATGTATTCTTCACCTCAACAAGCCAAGTTGCTTAGTTTTTAATCTAGCCAGCCAAGACAAAATGTCGGTAGCCAGCCAAAGTGTTTAGCCTAAAACAGTGAGGTAAGTCGATATGATGTCAGTTCAACCAGTTAGCCTGTTATCTTCACCTAAGGTCATGCCAGAGTTGACGCTCACCCATCAAGAAGTAGAACGCTTCAGAATCTGTTGGGATGAAATGCAGTCATTAGAGGAGTTTATGCCTTTACTGCAATGCTATGGTTTACATGTCAATATTCCTAAAGCCTACCGTTTACTAGGTTGGGATAGGGCTGTTCCCATGTCACGTCGTGCGTTCGCGCAATTATTACGCGATTTGTTTAACCAAGATTTTATCGATTTGTCTGCTTACGAAGCTTTCTCGCAATTAGCAATTGACGAGATTTGGTTGGTCGCTCATCCGTCGTTAGCTCAGTCGATTATGACCGTCGAAGGTTTCTCCGACATTAAGCACATGCTGTTTACTTTGGTTGGCCCCGTTGAGCCGCGCCATCAGCGACGTTGGCAAAATACTGTCTTTAAAGTCATTCATGATGACCAATTTTATGGCGCTAGTGATACTTATCATTAGGTCACCTTGTGTAAGCTCCATATCAGAACTAGCTCTCTGATGTGTTTGGCTCCTAGTTTACTAGGAGTCTTTTTATTCGTTATCCAGCCTAACTAGATTGCTCTTTATGGTCAAAAGCGATATTGGGTTAATTTAGTGACATTAGTACACATTTAATATAATCAATAAACAGAGGAATTTACAATGAATAAATTAGCAACTCTTGCTATTGCAGGTGTTACATCGTTAGTTAGCTTTATGAGTTATGCAGCCAATCACGAAATTCATATGCTTAACTCTGGTAAAGATGGCTCAATGTTATTTGAACCAGCTTTTATTAAAGCCGCTGTTGGTGACACCATTACGTTTTTACCAACGCAAAAAGGGGCACACAATACCGAGTCTATTTTAGTTCCAGATGGCGCTAAAACTTGGAAAAGTGGTTTTGATGTGAAACATGAAATTACCGTCGATAAAGAAGGGGTTTATCTTTATGTTTGTACCCCTCATCGTTCTTTAGGCATGGTTGGTGTTATTCAAGTAGGTAAAGCAACCAATTTAGATGCAGCCAAAGCACTGGTTGCTAGCGAAGAGAAAAAAATGGGAGCTGGTAAAGGTCGCTTCCAAAAAGCAATGGATGAGGTTAAATAATAATGAAAATTATCCGTGATAATCAAGCATGGGCAGTGCCGGCATTAATGCTGGCTTCTGCTTTGGTGGCGTCTTTAGTAACTTATATGGCACTAAAAACGACATTAACAAGTCAAGAAATGACTCAGCCAGCCCCCATGTCAGAGCAAATGCCGAGTTCAATGACAAAAAAAGTTAATGATATGACAGAGTATGAGCTGATCTTGTCAGAAAATTTGCCCAAGATGATGCATGTTGTTTTTGCGAATCAAGAAAAGCTAGGCATTAGTGTCGATCAGCGCAAGGCGTTAGATGAATTGATGGCGGATCATCCTGCAAAAGTGATGCCTATTTTTGCGCAATCGGTTGATCTTGAAAAGCAACTGGGTAAACAAATTGTTCAAGATGGGGCAAGTGCTGAATCGATAAGCGCACAATTAAAGCAACTCAGTGATTGGAAGCTAGAAGCCACGAATATTCATATTAGCTGTGTACAAAAGTTAAGAGCCATTTTAAGCCAAGAACAGTATCAGCAATTATTAATGCTATTGCCAGCGGCGGGTAAACATTAATGAGTCTAGATGCCGCCGTTATTGAACCCGAAAGCCAAGATTCGTCTTGGCTGCGCTTTTTACATTCTTGGAAAGTTAAAAGTGCATGGCTTTTGGTAATGCTAATGTTCTTATTGTCGGCATCATTTTATGCTTTGTTGGTTGGTGCTTTTAAGATTGATTCTGATGCATTGCTTGCTTGGCTAATGGGTAATACCATATTAGTTGATCAACGCATGGTGCTGGAAGAAATCAGGTTTCCTAGGATTTTATTAGGGGTTTTGGTTGGTTCTAGTCTGGCTGTTGCAGGAGCGGTGATGCAAGGTTTGTTTCGCAACCCCTTAGCCGACCCTGGACTCATTGGTATTGCCAGCGGAGCCGCTTTGGGGGCAATCGTCTGGATTGTGTTGGCGTCTTATTTTCCTTGGTTAGCGGCACTTAAATTAATTTTCGGTGGTTACACCTTGCCGATGATGGCCTTTGTGGGGGGCATGTTAGTGACGCTCTTGGTTTTCTCGATGGGTTCAGCAGGTGGTGGTCGAGATACAACGGTGCAATTGCTGTTAGCTGGTTTGGCAATTAATGCCATTGCTGGAGCAGTGGCAGGGCTACTAACCTATATTGCCGACGACCAACAATTGCGCTCTATTACTTTTTGGCAGATGGGTTCTTTGGGTGGTATTGGGTGGTCAGATTTAACCATGATGTCTTCCATTATGATACCAGCAACGCTATTGCTTTGGTTATTGGCTAAGCCGCTCGATGCTATTTTATTGGGTGAATCAGTTGCAATGCACATGGGCGTTTCTGTTGCTCAGGTGCGCATTGCCATTATTGTATTGGGAGCTTTACTGGTAGGTGCGGCGGTTGCTATGTCGGGTATGGTAGGTTTTGTTGGGCTAATGGCACCGCACATGGCGCGTATGCTATTGGGTGAGAGTCATCGATGGTTGTTACCAGGTTCGGCACTGATCGGTGCTTTGTTGGTATCTTTTGCGGATATTTTATCGCGCACCTTAGTAGCACCGGCAGAAATACCCATTGGTTTGGTCACTGCGGCTATGGGTTCACCTTTCTTTTTATACCTTCTTTATCGTCGTCGGGTACTGTAATGAGTTGGCTAATTGATGATATTACCCTTAAAGCGGGTCGTAAAACCATTTTATCTGGGGTTAGCGCACCAATTAGCACAGGTAAACTGACCTGTTTGCTTGGACCAAATGGAGCGGGAAAGTCTAGCTTGCTTAAAGTTATGGTGGGTGAGCATAAGCCTACACACGGCAACATATGGTTTGAACACAAACCTTTATCCAGTTATAAAGCAAAGTATTTGGCAAAACAGCGAGCCGTATTGCCACAATCGGCAGCGCTAGATATGCGCATGACAGCTGTTGAAGTGGTGATGTTGGGTCGTATGGCGTGGGATGAATCTAACAAAGTGGTGTTTGCCTTAGCACGGCAAGTAATGCATTTAACAGACACCATGCATTTGGCCGATAGAATGGCTAATGTGCTTTCTGGCGGTGAGCAAATGCGTGTAAATTTAGCACGTTGTTTATTGCAGATTTGGTCTGTAGATGGTGACTTATCAGGACGCTGGTTATTATTGGATGAACCCTTAGCGCCATTGGATATTGCGCATCAATTAACCATGATGCGTCTGTTAAAACGCTTAGTTAGTCAACATGGGTTAAGTGTGGTGATGACGGTACATGATTTGAATATCGCATTGCACAATGCCGATGAAGTGCTACTTATGTCGCAAGGCAAGATGCACGCTTTTGGTTGTGCTAATGAAGTTTTAGTGTCTGAACATTTGGATGCTGTGTATGGTGTGCGCTCCGAAAAACTTCAATCAGGTCATCAAAGCTGGTTGATGTTTGATGTGTGATAAAGTTTGTATGTTATGGCAATGCATAGGCATCTGTTAAAAAGCAATAACGATTTTTTAACTGCAAATATCGCTGTATTTGCCTCTTTATGGGTTCATGCCTTGGCTTCTTGGTGGCTGTTTTACGAGCAAACCATCGAAGTCACAGCCGTGACTTCAAACAGTGCCATGATTATGCAAGTATTCGACGTTGACGTTCATTCAATAATCAATGTGCAAAAAAATATACAAAATCAACAACCAGAAAGTCGGCAGATACCGTCTGTTGCGCAAGTAAGGGCGGATAAGGATATGGCTGATGAGACGCTTATTCAGCCAGAAAAACGCCAGCCCACTGTGATGAATTTAAAAAAAAATTCAGTAGTATCCGTAGATGAGTCTAAAAACCATATAAAACCTGAAGTTTTACCCAGTGATCGTAACGATATGTTACAAAAACAACAGTCATCGACCCAACAGGACAAGAGCAGGGCAGAGCATAATGCTTTGCAAGCTACAGAGGCTAAGCACGAAAATGCTTGGCATAACGACTATGATGCTAAGGTTGTTAGTGCCTTAAAAACCTGTACGCGTTATCCTGAGGAGGCTAGGGAAGAAGCCTTGTTTGGGCGTGTTGTGGTGTCTTTTGTGATGCATAGAGACGGACGCAGTCTGCACGCACAAATTGTGTCGCCAGCTCATGAGTTGCTAGAACAAGCTGCGATGGGGGCGATTGCTTGCTTGCCGCGTTTGCCTTTTCCCGCACAGGCAGATACCAACAGTCGAAGTTACCGTCTACCGATTGTGTTTTATGTTGAATAAATATAATACAAATAAGAATGATTGACATTAATATAAGTAATGAGTATCATCTTCTTTAATTCACAAACACTAGCCAGCCAGGACATTGTCGGTAGCCAGCCAAGTTTGCTTTTTTAAGCCAATCATGGAGCGCAGACTATGTCATTACCCCTTAAATCAATGCCACAAGCCCGTTTATTAGCCGTGGCTATTTCAGCTGTATTGGCTGGTTATTCATCACAATTATTTGCTAGCGAAGTGAAAGCTGACAGTAAATCGCTCGATGAATTGGTTGTTACCTCGACCTTAACCGAGAAAAAAGCGTCACAAGTCCCAAATAGCGTGAGTAAAATCACTCGTGATGATATGGATAAGCAACAAGTTACTGATATGAAGGACTTGATGCGTTATGAGACAGGTATTTCGACCAGTACCAGCACCCAATTTCGTGGAGGTAATCAAGGTTATAACATTCGTGGCATTACCGATAATCGCGTCATGATGTTGGTCGATGGTGTTCCCTTGCCAGAGCGTTACAGTGGTGCATTTTTTGGTCGTGATTTTGTTGATCCCGAAGGGTTGCAGTCGGTTGAAATTGTCAAAGGACCAGCCTCTAGTCTTTATGGCTCCGATGCCATTGGTGGCGTGGTTAGTTTCCGCACCCTTGATCCTAAAGACTTGCTTAAAGGAAAAGAAAATCATGCCTCGATTCGTTTAGGGTATCACGGTGCGAATAACGAGAAGTTTGGCACAGTGCGCTTAGCGACAGGTAAAGCAGGTGGTACACAAATGATGGCGATTTATAGTCGTTCATCGGGTGACGAGTTTAGCAATAAAGGTGATGCTGACATCAAAGGCTATAAGCGTACTAAAGCTAATCCTGCATCCTCTAGTGCGCAAAGCTTATTAACCAAAATCGCGTTCGACCAAGATCCTAACAGTAAGTGGTTGTTAACCTTCGATGCCTTTCAATCGAATACCGATATTGACCAACAAACCTTACTTACCTCGCCAGCAATTCAATCAAATATCGCCACTGACGAACGTAACCGTTACCGTTTTTCGGTCAATAATGATCGTAAAAATGTGTTGGGTTTAGATAGCTTGGCGTTGAGTGGCTATTACCAAACCAGTCACTCAACCAATAAAACCACCATTCGTGCCACCACTTATGTTGAAAACGAAGACAGTCCGCTCAATCAAGACAGCATGGGCATCAGCGCCATTGGTAAGAAAAAGCTAATTACTGGTGACGTACAGCATTTGGTCACGGGGGGGATTCAGGCGAGTTTGTCTGCCATGGAGCGTATCACCGACAGAGAGCGTAATGGCAGTAAAACCTTCAGTGTAAGACCAGGTGTTCCTGCTCAAGTATTCCCGCAAAGCGTTTTTCCTAGATCGGATATGACCAAGGTGGGTGCATTTGTTCAGGATGAAGTGGCTATCGGCAACCTAACCATTGTGCCAGGTGTTCGTTTTGATCACTATACGCTCTCGCCTTCAAGCAATCAAAATTATATTAATGCAGGCGGTGATCCTAAAGCGATTGGTAAGCAAGAAGGCAGTGCTGTATTACCGCGTTTGGGGTTGGTCTATAGCATTACCCCAGGTATCAGCTGGTTTGCTAACTATGCGCAAGGTTATCGTGCCCCTGAGCATGCTCAGGTTAATGGTGCTTTCACCAATCGTGCTTCGGGTTATGCACTGGTTGCTAATCCCAATTTAAAAGCCGAAAGCAGCTATGGACTAGAAACGGGGTTGCGTTTTAATGGTTCAGATCACAGTGCAGAAGTTGTGTTGTTCGATAATCATTATGATGACTTCATCAACAGTAATGTTTCGCTTGGCACCATTGCTGGTTTGCCTACCTTTCAAGCGCAAAACGTTGATAAAGCTCATATTTATGGTTTAGAAGCTAAAGGACGCTATTTGCTGAATAATAATTGGACGCTGCGTGGCTCTTTTGCCTATGCTCATGGCGACAATCAAGTTAATGGTAAGCCTATTGATAGTGTCTTACCAATGACAACGGTGGCAGGTATTAGTTATAAACCCAATAGTCGTCAATGGGGTACAGAATTTATCACCACCATCGTATCGGCAAAAGATCGTATTAGTGTACCAACCAACTACAAAACATCGGCATTTGAAGTTTTCGATCTACTAGCTTGGTATGAGTTTAGCAAACAGACCAAGCTGAATGCGGGTATTTATAATCTAGCTGACACCAAATATATTTTATGGAATAACGTAACGGCACTTAATCCCAGTAGTGCAACCAGTTATCAGCCAGATCTTTACTCGCAACCAGGACGCTACGTTAATGTGACCTTACAGCATCAATTTTAACCGAGGAGGTTAGCCATGCAAAACATGCTGGTTTCCGCACAGGATATTCGTAGCCAAGCCGAGAAGATTAAACTCGAAGAACCTCGCATTCGAGAAAGAGATTTAGCGCGACGCTTAGGTA
>CAYQEZ010000060.1:0-6898 GCA_964416645.1 uncultured Francisella sp.
CACCGATTTGTCCATGGTGCGCATTCCAATCACTAGCCCTTCTTTGTGGGTGGTGACGACACTGGCTTTGACACCAAATTCATAAGGATTTCTGCTTTTGCCTTTACTAATGCATTCTACTTCTGGAGCGTGCAAGCTGTAGAGCTTGTTTTTGTCTTTGGGTTTTTGGGTGATCAGGCGTTTGGCCATCTCAAGTTTTGGTGATGTCGATTAATAGGTGGCGAAACCTGTCTCGATGACTGGGGGTTTGGGGTGTTTTTGGCTTCATAGTGGGCTGAGAATTTGCAAGAAATTAAGCAAAATTATCGCATTTATTGCAAATCCAAACCAGCTAAAAGTGAGTAAATTAATACTGAATCAGTAGGTTATGGGTTATTCAGGGGCAACAAATTAGTCGCAGGGAAAAGACGAATAATGGTAAACACAACACCAATAACAGCTGCGGTTTGCAACAATAAAGCCCGATACAGTGAAGCAGTTTGACGCTGCTCTTGTTCACGCATTTCAGCACGCAATAAGTCAATTTTAGCTTCGATAGATTCAAGCTTGCGATCAGAAGCTCTTGGATCACCTCTAAGGGTATTTTCAGCACTTTGCACTTGTTCATGCACGGTCTTAGTAATGACTTCGTCCAAAATTTCTGACGTTGCTTTGACCATGACTTTAGCCTGCTCGTCGCTGAATCCGCCAGTCTTAAACTTTTCAACATATTGCAGTGTATCAAATGTAATCGTTGCCATTGCAGGCGACTCCCATAAATCGGTTATATGAACTTAATTTTAACTAATCCTTGTACGAAATAGTGTAGCCACTCCAAAGCCACAATCAGTCGATACCCGACAATTAGCAATGCCCAATAGATTAAGAACAGAACAACCTGATTAAATCCGCTCGCGTTGCAAACCTTCGGATACCACAATAGTGCTGGATTTACGACGACTGCCACGAATAATCGCGACCATAGCGCCAATCATTAGCCCCAACACAATCGCCACTGCTAAAATCAACACCCGTTTGGGTTTAGCAACGATTTCTGGTGCCAGAGGTGGATCAATTAACTTTAACGCATAATCCTTTTTAACCATAGCCGCATTAATAGTTTTAGTTTGTTCATCAATCATACCAATAATACTGGTACGCACTTCCGCTGGCAAGGGTTGGTCGAGTTTGGGAATCAGGTTATCTAGCATGGATTGGGATTCAGCGATGGTACGCTGACGAATCAAATC
The DNA here is from genome assembly GCA_964416645.1 of uncultured Francisella sp. GTDB lineage: Bacteria > Pseudomonadota > Gammaproteobacteria > Thiomicrospirales > Thiomicrospiraceae. The sequence continues at coordinate 1,230 of CAYQEZ010000060.1, forward strand.
ATTCAAATCACTCGCCCACAACTCAACCCATTGAGCCACTTGATTGGGATCTGTCCAAGTGATCGACATGGTAATCATATTGGATTTTTTATCCTTGCTGATCGAAAAAACACCCTTTTTCTCAATTTCTTCGATGGTCTTTTGCCAAGTGGGTTCATTTTCCGCTAAAGGATAAGGACTATTCACCGTGGGACGCTCACCCATTAAGATAGGACGTAATCCTTGACCCCATAGGGTGTAAACCAAACCAGAAGGCTCCTTCCATTGTTGGCTGTCTTCATCCCAAGCGCCCTTCATCAAGACTTTCTTTAACTCGTGCTTACGCACAAATTCAATTAAAAAGGCATCCGAGGTGGCGGTCGCAATAACTGCCTCAACTGGACTAGCCGGTATACTGACACCAGCTAAAGAGGCCAAACCTCCCAACCCTGCCAATGCACCACCCGCTTTGCTACCAGCTCCAGAATTATCCACTAGTGTCGCTTCGGCTTTGTACCAGCTGGTTGCGGTAACCGCATAACCAAAAGCTAGGACAAAGCAAGCTGTAGTGATAGCGGCAATCAGTTGTTTTCCATCCACTAAGTGCTGCCACAGCTCTCTTAAATCTATTTCATCATCGTTATTGACGAGGGACTCAGGTTGTTGTTGCATTCGTTCCATTCCTTATACAAAACAGCAGGGTTATTGGGTTAATTGTTCGGGGGTTTCATCAATACTGGTGGTGGAATAGCCCTTCACAGCATCATAAAGTGGGTTGGCCGTATTCAGCTTAGCACCGCCATCACGTGTCAACGGACGCCACATAGAACCGACTCGACCACGGGTATGAGTGGTGGTAAAGAAATCGAGCGGGATGCTGATGTAAATCCCCTTATCGAAACTCCCTTCACCAAAGTCCGCAGCCGACACATTGGTGCGGGTGAAGAAACCGCCGACACGGGTTCCATTATCAAACTCACGCGATACATCGATGGTATAACCCCTATCCCCTGCCAAATACTGACCCGCACTGACCTTAGACTGCAACTGCCAAGCTGGCCATTGATGATACCAAGTGACATGCCCAGTATTGGCTTGATAGGGTAAAAAACCGAAGCGGTTATCATAGTCACGTTGTTTTACCCAGTTAGCATCTATGCCAAACGCCCAAGGCTTACCTTGTGGTGCATAAAGCACTTCCGCACCGACACCAGCAAACATTTCTTCAAAAATACCAGCACTGGTACGACCATACCAACCCTTAGCGATATTAGTTAAGTAATCGGCTTGTAAGGTGGTTAGGCTGACTGTTCCCTGTTGCTTAAGATATTTAGCAATGTCGGAACGCACATGCGGTAGCACACTGTCCGACTCTAACTTAATTTTATCGAAGGTATTGTAAATATTGGTGGTAATGGTGCTTGAAACAGACAACCCAGGGCGCAACTCGACTTTAAGTGGTGCCACGGCCATTATTTGAAACTGATAGAAATCATCTGGCCCACCAATATTGTGGCGCATGGCGGGGGCAATACTGGCTGTCCAATTGGGATAGCTTTGTACCGACAAAACACGCCTTGCTTGGCTGGCGTTTTTGGTGTTGGTTAAGCTTTGCTCTTGTTGGGCATAGCGTACCGCCACCATTGGACTCAGTTGTTTTTGCATCACCTGCACCAACTGGTGACGATAGAAAGTGTGCTGTTCAATATCTAGCCCTTTCTCTCGCAACACCAAAGTGAATTGCAATACACTGCTGGGCGTATGGGCTAATAGAATACGAGATGTACGCCCTAGTGCTTGGGTGAGATTACGGTAATTTTTATTGCTTACCACCACCGTTATCCGCTGGCCATCATCTGATAAAGCCAAAGAATGCAAGGGCAAGCCCGCCCCAGCCAGTTGACGCTTCAGGTTTTGAATGGCTGGTTCTGTCGCTTGTACTGGCTCTGCTGTGCTATCAATGGAACGCTGAAAGGCGAGTAAACTGGGGGTAATATCAGGCTGAGCAGTCGGCTGAAAGGGCGCATCGAACTTAGGCATGCTGCGTTGGGTATCCATGAAGTTGGTTCTGAAACCAATATTGAATCCTAGCGTATTACCGCGCTCAAAGGCTAGCCCTAAATCTAACCAATCATCATAACGGTATTTAACCCCCACATTGAAGGGACTGGAGGTTTTAAAGCGCTCACCAAAAGGCTCTTGCTGATAATCATTAGCATCATATTCGGCTACTAACCACAGCGGTTGAGATTCGAAGCGGTATTCAATGCCAGCAAATAAACTGGCATATTTGCCTTTAAACCAGCTAGTACTGTTAGCTTCTCCCGTTGTTCTTCCAGCCGCAAACCGAGGCTGTTCAAAACGCTTCGAAAATAGCGATAAGGGATTTTTTAAATCATCTCTTAAACCAATATTGCCCCACATTAACCCAGTAGTAAAATCCCACTGGTTATAACGCTTGCTCGCTACCAGATATTCCGATGAAAACAGCCCAGTACCCAAAAAATCCCGCGCACCAATAGCCACTTCTGGCAACAGATCAGACTCTTTTAACAAGGTAAGCTTGGCATCGAAACCTCGATCTTTATAGGTTAAATCACCACTAAAGTCTTTAGGACCATACAACTGATTGTTAATAGAGTTATATCGAAAGACAAACTCAAAGCGTTTCAACGCTTGCAAAGTAAATGAATAACGGTCGTAAGGATCAACACGATTGATGCCAATGGCAAACTCACCTTCCGGTGCCATACGCGCACTGGGCATTTGCAGCAAACCAACCCCACCATGATCACTGTTAGTGGTGGGGTTAGTGGGCTGTTTATCCCAAGGGTTAGCAACTGCCAAGCAGGGTGTTAACCATAACACCCCCAGCCAAAAACTGCGCATGATTAACGATTAATGACCGCAACCGAAGCCGCTGAAATAGCTAAATTACTCAAAATTTTAGAAATGTCAATACTAAAGCTCATGGCATTGAATGGCAATGGATCTCGTGGCACGTAAATAGTCGAGCCTGGCGGAATGCTTGTCTCGGCCATACTCCAACTTGATAGGCTAACTGGTTGAGCCTCCCCATTGGGTAGAATCATAAATGCATTTGACTCATCCGACATACGTGAGACACCGCCTGCCTTCTGAATATAGTCTTTGACTTTGAGTTCGGGACGATGTAACACAGAACCCATATTCAACACCTGACCCGTAACCGTGACATATTGACTACGTTTAGGCACATACAATAAATCACCAGGTTCAAGTACCACATCCAATTCAGGATGACTGGCCAATACTAACGGATCAGACTCAATCACCATGCGTCCAACTGGTACTGTGGTTTTCATTGTTTCCATTAACGATCGCATCATGGCTTCCATACCCGCAGCCGCCGTTGCTGGCTGGTCTCGACGCATTTGCTGGGCAATAAACATAGCTTCTTGTAATTCAACAATGGTTTTATCGTAAAAAGCCTGTTGTTGCGATTTAACCTTTTCACGGGTAAACACGGCACCATATGGATATGCATAGTCTGTCAAACCACCAGCACGCGCAATCAGTTGAGACAAAGTTTCGCCTTTCTTTATGACATAACTACCCGGATATTTCACTTCACCGCCTAACACCACGGTACCCTTTTCGATATCGGTATCTAAAGGGCGCACCAAAAACATATCGCCCGCTTGTACAACCTCTTGCATAAAAATACTTTGGGACAAGTCGATAAGTGCACGATCGGTAGCATTAGAAGCTTCATTAAAACGCGCACGCTCAACCCGCTTCAAGTTAGCACGGTTGGAAAACCCGCCCAAGACATCGACCACATCGGTTAGTTGCGTTGACTCTGTTACTGGCAGAAGCGCTGACTTACGCAATTCGCCATTCATGACCACACTGTTTTCAAGCGAAAAAGATAATAACTCAGGATAGTCATCAAACACACGAGGACAAGTCAACACCTGCTTAAAGTTAACGCCATTCTGTGTATCGACGCTTTGCAAAACACTACGCAACTGATAAAAACTGCGACCAATGCCCGTACTAATCGTTTGAGCTAATAAATCCACCCCTGCGCAGGTTAACGGTTGTTTTCCTTGTTGAAGTCCCTGCTGAGTTCCCTTAGTCTGCTTAAGCATTTGAGCGATATCCGCATCATTGGTTGTTGTAGCTGCCCCACCAAAAGATTCGGTTGCTTGCAATTTCTTATCCGACTCGATAAAAATGCCAGAAGACTTTGATACCATCTGATAACTGGAAGGCACTTTTCCAGAAAACACATCACGAATATCAGCGGAGTTTAAATAGTCTAAGTCTGCCTTCGAAAGCAATACCACGATATCATTTCGCGCAATTTTAACTTGCTGCTGGTTAGTCGCAACTTGCTTCAAATCATAAGCACGCATTTTACGCGCTCCTGTTAGGCTATCTCTGCTAATTACTATGGTAAACAAAGGATAAGCGCCCTTGGCATAATCATCCGAAAGTCCACCTGCTGATTCAATCACCTCTAACAACGTGTTGGTTTTTCCTGCAGGATAGGTACCAGGGCGTTTAACTGCGCCATCTAGGGTAATATAGGCATCAGCAACGCCTGCTTTACCCAGCTTGTTTAACTCGGTAAACAAGCTGGCATTACCTTTACTGGCTTCACTGCTACTTAAAAAAACCACTTCATCTTGTGGGCTTAACAAAATATTATTTGAACCAGCTGGATTAGCCAAGGCATTGGCCATATCAACCATACGCGTCCGATATTGACCATCAGCACCACGCGAACGCACCATCACCTTAGTTAAATCGGCTTCAGGCTTCAGTAAATCCATGCTTGGCAAGGCATCAATCAATTTCATACCCGTATACCAAGCAAAAATCCCCGCATTATAAATCTGACCAGACAAGCGAATCTGATTTGGTGCCACAGCTTGTGCAGTGGTTGCTTGTGGAATGAACACCACGTCTCCTGGCTGAACTCTAAGCTTGTTAGATGCAGATACAGACATAGAAACGCGTCGGCCTTTGCTGTCTAAACTAAGCATACTAACGCTTTCTTTAACCGCATCAGAACGATAGCCTCCTGCCAAAGAAACTAATTCAGCTAAGGAAACGACACCCTGAGTTTCATAAATACCTGGACGCATCACCCCACCTTTAATCGACGCGCGCGCGCCTGCTGGAGCAATAAACACGCTATCGCCATTTTGCAGGCGAATATCTTGACTATTGTCTCCCTTCAGTAATAAATCGTACAAATCAATTACAGCAACCGTTTTGCCTGCACGCTTGACTGAGACTTTACGCAAAGAACCTGACAACTTAATACCACCAGCGGCTTGCAAAGCTTGTGTGATGGTGGCTAAAGAACTGACTTGATAAGCACCTGGTTGTTGCGCATCACCCAATACAAAAACACGCATACTACTGATTTTACCCAAGGTGACATTAACGTCAGCACCAGTCATTTTTTCACGTATGCGTTGAGTCACTTGTTGACTAAATTCATCAAATCGCATACCCGCTGCCGATAAACTACCGACATCGGGCAGGTCGACTGAACCGTCTCGATTAACAAACAACAAGTGTTTTTGAGTAGTTTTACCATAAATGGTAATTTTGATTTGATCGGCAATATTAAGTACATAATCTTGCGGCACAGGCATATTTGTTAGCGCATTAGCACTCATTTTATTGTTATT
>CAYQEZ010000061.1:0-6259 GCA_964416645.1 uncultured Francisella sp.
GGTAATGCCTAATTTATGGGCGTAGTCGAATAGCGGTTTGTGCCATTCCCACGGCATATAGGCTTCGGAATACAATTGGTACAGTGTTTTTCCGTCCCATAAGCCTCCTTTTATCTGAAAATCTTCAGAATCACAGTCTAGGGTGATGGTATCGGGGCGGTATGTTTGCAACTTGATAGCATCTGCACCCGCAGATTTTGCCACTTCAATAATTTTGAAGGCATTATTGATGTCCCCATTATGATTAGCTGACATTTCAGCAATAATATAAGGAGAGTGGTTAATGCCAATATGGCGATGGTTAATTGTTATGTTAGGCAATCTCATTTTCTTTATTCATCCATGTTTCAGTAGATATATTGAAGTGATGAACGTCGCAATACTTATCTTCAGTATGATATTCATTTCGCCCAATTCTGTTTTTTGAAAAGCCAAGTTGCTCATGAAATTTTAATGAGGCTAGATTGAAATCTATCACTTGTGCGTTGATCTTTCTTATCCCTATCTTTTTAAAGGCGTAATCAAGACCTAGCTTGCCCAAGATTTTTCCTGATCCTTTTTTCGCATCAGGTGCTTTATAAAAACCCCAATCAGCTTCTATATTTTCTTTTATGGAAAAAGACAGGAAGCCTTGTGGTTTGCCTTGATCTTCATAAATCAGCAAATGTTGAGTGGAGTCTTTTGATTTATCTAAAAACCATTGCTGATGTTCTTTTGTATTAATTACTTGCTGATTGAACATGTATGATCGCACATCGGGATGATTCCGCCATTGACGAACTAGTGGTAAATCATTCACAGACAAACGACGAATAAATGCACGATTAAGCAGATGATTTGTAATTTTCTTCGTACCTAAGCCATCGCATATCATGCTTGATTGTTTGGTGATAAGGTCACGTTCAGTTACTGTTTTTGTTAGAGTTATATTCAGTTTGAATAAATTATTTTTTGAATAATCAACGATATGAGTTAATTCGTTTTGATACAACTCATTGGCAATTTTTCGCTGATTTTCTGCTAAAACGAGCATGATGCTCGGCAAGCCTAAACAGCACCGTTCCCATGTTGTGCTGCCCGCAGCACCAATGCACAGGTCGCTATTCGCCATTAACTCTGCCATATTGCTTACATCGACTTTGACTTCTGTAGACCAAGGCAATTGCTGGGCTTGTGTTGTTACCGCATCCAGCCAAGGGGAGTGTTTACCCATAACAATCTTAATGTGGCAATCGCTGGGCAGGTCGCTGTCGTTTAATGCAGCAAGCACTTTTCCGGTTACGTTATCTTTGTCTACACCGCCTAGCGTGATCAGCAATTGTTTTAATTGCGGTTCGCGGCGACGTTGCAGGCTGTATTCGCGCCATTCAGCAAACTCAGGGCGCAGCAAGGCGTAGTAAGAGCCAGTGAGAATGGTGCAATGTTCAGGAACTAGCGGTTGATAATCGCGCTCATCACGCCCAAAGGTTTGATCCAGCAATAAATCACAATCATGCTGGCGGTCTGCCAAATCGTCAATGACCATGATTTTTTGGCAATACGGTCTTAATGCGCTTTCCCACTCGCTATCCAGTGCATAATGATCGACGATCAACCAAGCGGGCTTATCCAATGCCAGCGATTGCAAGGCGGTGATTGTTTGCCGAGCATCTTCCGCTGGTGTCGTGCCGAGCCAAGTCAAATACTCCTGACGTGATGGTGTGGCAGATGGGCTGATATTGGCTGTACTATTTGACAACGTAAGGGTGTTATGCCCCTTGTGTTGAATCAACGCCAATAGATTGCCATCATGCTCACGGCAGATGAAAGTACACCTTGCACTCTCCTGCTTCAACGCATCAGCCAAAGTCAGGCAACGCATGACATGACCATTGCCGATTTGGAGGGAAGCATCAACGCGGAAAAGGATATTCAAGGTAAAGCCACAAAATTTGTTCGTACAGGTATACCCACATTACACATTGCAGCTTTTGCTCCAGATGGAGTTTGTTCTGTGAAGTGAAACATGCTGGCTGCTGCGACGGCTGATGCTCCTGCTTGTAGCACAGCGTCAATCATATGTTGATAATTACCTGCACCACCCGATGCTATGACTGGAATCTTGACTGAATTGACAACCGTTTGAATTAAATCTAAGTCATAGCCTTGCATAGTGCCATCACGTTCAATAGAGGTTAATAGAATCTCACCAGCCCCTCGGTCTTCTACTTCCCTTGCCCAGTCACATACTTCACGTTTCGTATCATTTTTCCCCGCATGGCTATAACAATACCATTTTTTAGCGTCGAGACACCGTACATCAATGCTTGCTACCACACACTGTGAACCATGATATTTGGCTATCTCATTAATAATGTTTGGCTTTAAATATGCTGTGGTATTTACTGAAACTTTATCTGCACCAACCCGAAGCAGTTTCTGAACTTGTTCTAGATGAGTGATACCCCCACCTATGGTGAGAGGAACAAAACAGTCTTGACCAAAATCATCAATAGATTCGTAATCTAAATCATCATCAGACTCATGGGCAGTTATATCAACTAAAATAAGCTCATCCACTTCTCGTTGATTGTATACTTTGATAGCAGGTAACACAGCACCAACACGCCGCCAACTATTAAAACCAACGTCTTTTACTAACCCAAACTGTTTCCAAAGCAACGTTGGAATAACTCGAACTTTTAACATGGGGAATATTCAATAAAGTTTTGAAGAATTCTAAAACCAGCTTTTGAGCTTTTTTCTGGATGAAACTGAACGCCCCAAATGTGTTTGTGCCCTATTGCAACAGTTATTTCTGTTCCATACATCGTGGTGGCTAATATATTATCAGGATTTTGAGCAACAAAAACATAACTATGAACGAAGTAAAAATCAGTGTTATCAGAAATATGTTTACACAAACCATTTGATGAGCGGGGTTTAATTGAGTTCCAGCCCATGTGTGGTATACGTTGTTGACAATCGAAATCCGTAAGGCTTCTAACTTGACCGGGTATGAATCCTAGTCCTACTGTACCATTTGTATCATTACTTCCTTCCATACCTCTGTCGGCAAGAAGTTGCATACCGAGACAAATACCCAATATAGGCTTGTTGTATCCTAAAACTTCATCAGTTAGCGCATGAGTCCAACCTTTTTCATCAAGCAGCCGTTTACATTCTGTGAAACTACCCACGCCCGGAAGAACGAGGTAGTCAACAGAATGAAGATCTATTGCTCGATTTATCAAAATAGGGTTTGCATGAAGTTCTTCAAATGCGCGTGCTACTGAACCTAGATTACCAACACCATAGTCAACGATGCCAATTTTCATAAATTATCATAATTTAACTTGGTTAAGTTGCCATCACGATCTTTTGCTAACGAACCATCTGCATTACGTTTAAAGATTTTCTTATTGGTGTATTTATCACAGATACGGATAAATTCATCAACTGTCATTTCTAAAGGATAAAGAATGTCTTCTAAAGACTTTCCTAGATATTCCCATGGAAATTTCCCATCTAATCTTTTGGTAATATCTAAACCGTCTTGACGTGTAAGTCGTCCCCGGCGAATATGTAAGCAAGCCAAGTCAGTTGCACGACCAAAACCAAATTTCAAAAACTTAAAGTAATCATGTATGCCTGTTTGATGGTTATCCAGATTTTCATAATTGACCATCGAACCTTCGACTACTTTGTCATAAGATTTGAACCCGGTTGCTTGTGCAATAAGGGCATTAGATAAGCCATCCCACGGTATATAGTGCCCTAAAAATAGTCCAGTTACTCCCACCCTTGCAAGTTCCTGATCTGTAGGGTAGGTGTAATGAAGCAAATGCTTAGATTCAATGCCTTCCATACCAACCAAGTCAGTAACCCGCATACCAAGTAAACCACCAAACTCCTCAAGCCAGCGACGATTTAGGACATTATTTTCTGAAGCGGATGCAGGGCCGCCATATTCATTCTGGGAGTTTTCACCCCAAATGATTAAAGGTACATTGAACTGCACAGCAGCGCGAACAGGTATTGTAAATATACCAACATGTTCAGGCCACGAAATGTCACCAACTTGAGTAAGACCTAGACGATTCAGTTTTGCACGAATCAGCGGATTAGGAGAAACTTCAATATAATCAACACCTAATCGTTTAATGTTTTCTATATTTTCACGTCCAATTGACGAAAGATCACAAGTGCTAGATGTGACACACAGAGGATTAAGACCAAGTTGTAACATTCGTATAACCTGATAAGTACTGTCTTTACCTCCACTGACGGGAACAATACAATCCCAATTACTACCATCACGATGCCGATATTTTTCAAGTAAGAGAAGTAGTTCGTTATAACGGGCATCCCAGTCTATTTCTTTACGTTGTTCATAACTGCGGCAAGCGTTACAAACACCCTCATCATCTAGGTGTAAATCTGGTTTAGTGCTTGGCATCACACAGCGTTTGCAGTACGTTAGCATTTATATCTCCTTTGTTTTTTCTAATAAAAACCAAGTAATATCGTCTTGAGGAAAATTTGGATCTCGATGATACGAAAAGCCATAGTCAACCAGTCTCATCTGTGGATATTGATCTAAAATCTCGCCTGCGAAATCTCGTTTAAATAACCTATCCGAATGACCTCTATAGTTTACGGTCATCGGTGAAGGATTGTAATATTCGGCAATTAATAAGTAACGACTAGTGGCTGCAACCAGCTTCTCATAGACTTGCGGAAGTACATCTGGGTTAATATGGATAAGTACACCCTTAATTAAGACTAAGTCCCATACTTGATTTGGATAAAAGTTTAATATTGACTCGTTAATCACATTGGCGGCAGAGATATGTTCCCCAAGTTGTCGTGCTGCCTCTGGATTGATTTCGATGCCATATTGTTTTTGTTTTGGATATAATAATTTAAGTGCTTTAAGATTCATTCCGATGTTCGCACCAAACTCAATACAGGATTCTAAACCATGGGTATTAAGTAGTGCTTTCGTAAAGAAATTAAGATTCGAGGCTAGTAATTCATCGCCTTGATTACGGGCAATATACTCTTTTCCGAATTCACCAGCCCAGAATTTTTCTTGATCAGTGGTATAGTTGGTCATATTGAGTTCTCTCTAAAATTAAGATTATAGAATATTTCGGCACGATGCCAATCTTCTGGTGTGTCTATGTCGATTGCACGCCATTTTGGTATGGGATAGCCCAAACCACAATTATGAATGTGAGGGTTATTCAGCCATGCCAATTTTTTTCCCCAGTAAAATTGACCTGCATCATAATAAGCAGGTATTAGATCTTGTGTGCGCGTTAGTTCATGCTCAGGATAAAAAACTGAAAGCTTTCCGTCACTGCTTTTTTTTAATGCCCTTTGTATGGCAGAGGGATATTCTGCAATGGGAAAAGCATAATCAGATTCTGATTGCTTCAGTAGCATTAATGTTGTTTTTAGCTCAGCTACTTGAACAAAGGGAACGCAAGGATAAATGCAACAAACATAGTCCATTTGCCAGCCAATTTCTTCGCAAGACTTGATTGCATGTGCAATAACAGGAGCAGTAGCCGTATAATCATTGGCTAATTCTGCTGGACGTATGAATGGCGTTTTGGCTCCCCAATTATTGGCAATTTCTGCTATTTCTTCATCATCAGTTGAAACAATAACCTGTTCAAATAATTCAGAAGATAGTGCCGTTGATATGGCATGTGCAATCATGGGTTTATTGGCAAACGGCTTTATATTCTTACGTGGAATACGCTTGCTACCACCACGGGCAGGAATAATGGCAATATTCATGATTACAGAACTCCCTTAATCACGTCATACACAGTTTGTTGCTGCGCATCAGTCAGAGCCGAAAACATCGGCAAGCTAATCGCTTCTTGGTAATACTGTTCTGCCTCAGGAAAATCTTGGTCTTGAAAACCTGTCGCCCGATAATAAGGTTGAGTATGCACGGGGATATAATGCAAGTTCACCCCAATCCCTTGCACACGCAAGGCATCAAATACTTCCCGATGAGTCAAACCGATCTTATCCAACTGCAAGCGTATGACATATAAATGCAAACCGGAGTAACTATCAGGATGTTGCCAGGGCAGTGTAACAGGCAAATGCGCTAGCAATTTATCATAGCGTTTTGCCAACTCATGCCGTCGCGTGACAAATTCATCCAAACGCTGCATTTGACTAATACCAAGTGCTGCTTGTATATCGGTCATGCGATAATTAAAGCCCAACTCAATTTGCTGATAATACCAAGCAC
>CAYQEZ010000062.1:0-6191 GCA_964416645.1 uncultured Francisella sp.
AAACATGACTAATACAAAGGGTTTCATCTGCCTTTTTCATCGATTCGATCAACTGCCCAGTTAGAATTAATCGCTCATAGTGGTCATGGACTGATGTTTCAGTACCCTGACGTATTTTGTGAAAAGATTGTTAACTTTCTGGGTTGAGTAAAAATAATTAAGTTCCCCAGTAGACGCTAACTATAACAATAAAACAGCCAAGATCACACAGCGTCCAGTCAGCAAATCATCCGATGAAGCTTAACTGGGGTTATGGATTGTGTGGACTTAGTGCGCACTCCTCCCTAAGGTTTTATTACTTGATGGGGTTTGTGGTAAAATGACAACCCTTTTCCCTTCGTCAACACCGAGGCTCGTCGCATGCAAGCACAGGATCGTGTCAGAGAAATCCCCTATAACTACACGTCGTTTTCCGACCGTGAGATTATTATTCGTCTGTTAGGCGAGGATGGCTGGCGTTTGGTGAATGACTTGCGCGAAGGTCGCACCACGGGCCGTTCTGCTCGTATGTTGTTCGAGGTGTTGGGTGATATTTGGGTGGTCAACCGCAACCCCTATCTGCAAGACGATCTGCTCGAAAACGTCAAACGTCGTCAAAAGCTGATTGATGCCATGCATCATCGACTTAAGCAAGTCGAAGCCCGTTTGAACGGTAATGAGATGGCGCGTCAGTTGATGAACTTAGTTGCTGAAGCGGTGAGTCAGTTCGACCAAGCCTTAGATCAGCAGAGTGACCTGCGCGCTAAGATAATGAAACGCCTGAGTAAAGTGACGCATCCTGATAATATCGACTTTTCGGGTATTGCGCGTGTTAGCCACGCCACCGATGCTACCGATTGGCGCGTTGAACTGCCACTTGCTGTTATTTCGCCCGATACCGAAGCGGAAGTGTTAGATGTTGTTAAAGCACTGATCGAATTAGAACTGCCGATGATTCCGCGCGGTGGTGGTACGGGTTACACGGGTGGTGCCATTCCGCTGGACAGCAAAGCGGTGGTGATTAACACCGAAAAACTCGAATTCCTTTCTGGCGTTGAATATATGCAATTGCCGGGGTTGGACGGTGAGAAAGTGGCTACCGTGCGCGCGGGTGCAGGTGTGGTCACACGTCGTGTGGCTGATTTAGCCGACAAGCATGGACTGATTTTTGCGGTTGATCCAACCTCGATTGATGCCTCCACCATTGGTGGCAATATCTCGATGAACGCGGGCGGTAAGCGCGCCGTGCGTTGGGGGACAACGCTGGATAATCTGGTTTCTTGGAAAATGGTGACGCCACGCGGTACTTGGTTGGAAGTGACACGCCACAGGCATAATTTGGGCAAAATTCACGAACAAGAAAGTGTGGTTTTTGTTGCGCAAGAAATTTCAGCTGATGGTGTCACACCGCTGGGTAATGCCAAGCGCATTGAAATGCCTGGCGCGAGTCTGCGTAAAGACGGCTTGGGTAAGGATGTGACCGATAAATTCCTGTCGGGCTTGCCGGGTATTCAAAAAGAAGGCTGTGACGGACTCATTACCTCATCACGCTTCGTGCTTTATCCCGATAGTCAGTACACCCGCACCTTGTGTATCGAGTTTTTTGGCTCCGATTTAAGCCTTGCTGTGCCAGCGATTGATGAAATCACTCAGCATATGGATAAAATCGCTAAAACGGGTGTGTTGCTGACGGGTCTTGAACATCTCGATGAGCGTTACATTAAAGCGGTGAAATACGCTACCAAGGCCAACCGCCGTCAGCGTCCGAAAATGATTCTGTTAGCCGACATTGTCAGTAATGATGAAGCGGTTCTGGTGGATGTGTGCAATCAAGTGATTGCCATGGCCAGCGCGCGTGGTGCGGAAACCTTTATGGCGACGTCCCCTGAAGCGCGTAAGCGTTTCTGGCTCGACCGTTCACGCACGGCGGCGATTTCGGCACATACCAATGCCTTCAAAATTAATGAAGATGTGGTGATTCCGATTCCGCGTTTGAACGATTACAACCGTGGTATCGAGCGTTTAAACATCGAGCAATCGATTAAAAACAAAGTGCAAACGCTGGATATGTGCGCCGAGTTTTTGCGCGAGCGCGCCGACCAATTGGTGGCGATCGAGGATGTCAGCGATAAGGATGACAGTCAAGCCTTTTGGCTGGGCGATCAGGGTAAAAAAGCTCAAGCTTTAGCGCATATTGCTCAAGTGCGTGCACGTTGGCAAGGGTTGCTCGACCATATGGACGAGCCAATTAACCAATACAAGCACCTCTTGTCTGAGGAAGAAAGTGCTTTAGCCGAGCGTGATGAGGCGTTATTTGAAGCCTTGCTGCGTCGTGAAATAGTCGTTTCTTATAAAAAAGAAATCGCTAAGACGATGAAAAAGCTGTTTGCTGGTCACGAATACGACGTGATTTGGCAAAAATTGCAAGCCATTCATGCACATCAACGTAACGTGCGCCTGTTTGTTGCCACCCACATGCACGCAGGCGATGGTAATGTGCATACTAATATTCCCGTGCATTCCAGCGATTACGGCATGATCTGCGAGGCCGACCGTTTGGTTGACCGCATTATGGAACTTGCTAAATCACTCGATGGCGTCATTTCCGGTGAGCATGGCATTGGTTTGACCAAAATGCAGTATTTGGAGCTGGATAAGGTCGAAGCCTTTGCTACCTACAAACACAAAGTCGATCCGAAAGGTTGGTTTAACCGTGGTAAGCTGATGGCGGGTTCAGGGCTGCACAATGCCTATACGCCATCGCTTGATTTGGTGAAGCAAGAAGCCTTGATTTTGGAAGCTTCCGAATTAGATGCGCTGAATGATGACATTAAAGACTGCTTACGTTGCGGTAAGTGTAAGCCTGTTTGTCAAACGCATATTCCACGTGCCAATATTCTTTATTCACCACGCAACAAGATTCTTGCCACGGGTATGATGATTGAAGCCTTCTTGTACGAAGAACAAACGCGCCGTGGTGTATCGGTGCATCATTTCGATGCCATGAACGATGTATCCGATCACTGTACCGTTTGTCACCATTGTGCCAAACCTTGCCCCGTGAATATCGACTTTGGTGATGTCACCATGCGGATGCGTAAAATTCTTACCGAAAAAGGACAAAAGCGTACCGCTTGGGCAGCGAAGGCGGCTTTCTTGTATCTCAATAGCAAGAATCCTTTCCCTGTACGGCTAATGCGTAAAACGCTGATTGGTTGGGCATCGACGGCACAAAAGTTAGGGCATTACACCTTCAAAGCCTTAGGATTATTGGGTAAAGCCAGCGATATTCCGCGCTCGACCAATAAACCGCAACCCGTGGTACAGCAGGTGGTGCATTTTGTGCGTAAACCGCTGAATACGGGTGTCAATAAGCCGCCAATGCGTGCCTTATTAGATTTGGAAGATCCGAGTTACATTCCGATTATTCGTGCCAACAATAATGTGACTGAAGAGTCGGAAGCGGTGTTCTACTTCCCCGGTTGTGGTTCGGAGCGGTTGTTTAACCAAATTAGTATGGCAACGCTGGCGATGGTATCGGAAGCGGGTGCGCAAACCATTTTACCACCTGGCTATTTGTGCTGTGGTTATCCTCAAACGGCGGCGGGTAATGCTACCAAGGGTTCGCAAATCACCACCGAAAACCGTGCCTTGTTCCATCGTGTGGCGACAACGCTGAACTATTTGGACATTAAAACGGTATTGGTTTCTTGTGGTACCTGTTTAGATCAGCTGATGAAATACGAATTCGAGCAGATTTTCCCTGGGTGTCGCATCATGGATATTCATGAATACCTGATGGAAAAAGGCTTGAAACTCAATCAAGCAACGGGCGTGAAATACCTGTATCACGATCCTTGTCACTCGCCGATGAAAATTCATAACCCGCTGAAAGTGGCATCAACCTTGATGGGTTCTGAAGTGATTGATTCGGATCGTTGCTGTGGTGAAGCAGGAACGATGGCAGTCTCTCGTCCCGACATTGCCACCCAGCTACGCTTCCGTAAAGAAGAAGAAATTCTCGCTGGCGTGAAGGACTTAACGGGCGTGCAAGGTAAAGCAGAAGAGGGCAAGGTTAAGATGCTCACTTCTTGCCCTGCGTGTCAGCAAGGTTTGAACCGTTATGCCGATACCACAGGTGTGGATACCGATTACATTGTGGTGGAAATGGCAGCTAATTGGTTAGGCGCTAACTGGCAGGAAGAATTTATCCAGCGTATTCAAAACGGTGGTGTTGAGAAGGTGTTGCTGTAAAAAGGGGTGCGACATGCCAGAAATTTCGCGTTTTTTAGGAATTGTCTTCCTGATGTATGCCAATGAACATAATCCGCCCCATTTACATGTACGTTATAATGATTTTGCTGCAGTGATTGATCTAAGAACCTTAGAGGTTCGCGAGGGTAAATTGCCCGCACGGGTTCTCGGTTTGGTTGTTGAGTGGGTTGAGCTTCACCAGGCTGAATTGTTAGAAATATGGGATACCAAAGTATTTAAAAAGATTGATCCTTTGGTATGAGGAGTATCTCATGATTGTCTTTTTAAAAAATGCAGAATATGTTGTCGATTATAAAATTTCTATCGAGTTTAATACGGGCGAATGCTCGGTTGTCGACTTTGCTGATTTGATTAAAGAGGATCCCTTAGCTGCCCCATTGTCTGACTTGGATCAGTTTAAAGCATTTTATTTAGATCCTTGGCCAACACTGGCTTGGCAATGTGGTTACGACATCGCGCCAGAAACCTTGTATTTTATGGCAACTGGACGGCTTCCCGAATGGATGCAACCATCATGTCGGTCAGACCAAAATCTCGTGCATTGTTGAAATAGCTTAAGGCCAAAATAAGAGAAAGGATCAGCCACATTTTTGTGGCTGTTTTTTCATTCGGAACAGAATTATTCTCCCATCAATACCCGACAAATTAAACCTTTCAGGTACTGGGTTTCTTTCATCGCTGGGTGAATCGGGTGATCGGGTGCTTGATGCGTTTCTTCCAACAACTGTACGCGTCGGTCATTGGCACGAGCCGCTTTTTGAATGCTGGCTAACAGCTCATCGCGCCCTAAATGCATTGAGCAACTGCCCGAAAATAACACACCATTGACATTGAGCAAGCGAATCGCCAATGCATTGAGTTTTTGATAAGCGGCTAATCCCTTTGCGTGATCTTTCGCTTTAGGAATAAACGCGGGCGGGTCGACAATCACCACATCAAACTTTTGCCCATCGGCTAACAGCTGTGTCATGACATCAAAGGCATCGCCTGTGATGCTATTCACTTTATCGCCAATGCCGTTTAACGCAGCATTACGTGCTACCCATTCAGCCGAAAGTGCTGAAACATCGACACAAGTTACCGATTTCGCACCAAATGCCGCCGCTTGTACGCCAAATGACCCTAAATAAGCAAATACATCCAGTACACGTTTTTTCGGTGCATAGCTCTGTAAACGCGCGCGCATACTACGATGATCGTAAAACCAGCCCGTTTTTTGTCCCGTCAGTGCAGGCGCTTGGAAAGTAACGCCATTTTCTGATAAGGATAACTGGGCTGGTGCTGATCCGTAGGCAACTTCAACTTGAGTTTCTAGTCCTTCTAAATCCCGTCCGCGACTATCGTTACGTAAAATAATACTTTTAGGCTGAACAAGTTGTTGAATAGCAAATAAAATTGGTTCTTTTAGCCTATCCATGCCGCTACTACCCAGTTGCACCACTATATTATCACCGAAGCGATCAATAATCAATCCAGGTAAAAAGTCGCCTTCACCATGCACCCAGCGGTAATGGGGCAGATCAAACAGAGCCTCGCGCAGCTGTAATGCCGACTTTAAGCGTTCAACAAAAAAATCGCTATTAATGTTGCTTACTTCACGTGTGAGTAAGCGCGCGCACAACAGGGCTTGAGGATTAATCGTAGCCATGCCTAGGGCTTTACCCTGAGAATCAAGTACACAAATCACTTCGCCATTTTCAAAACTCTTTAGCGGGGTTTTTATTGTGTCGATTTCATTGCTGTAAATCCACAAATTGCCGGCACGAATGCGTTTATCAGTTTTGGGTTTGAGAACAAGGGCGGCATATTGAGATGACATGGCAAAAAATCCAGAATAAGTTTAAAAAACTATTGTAACATTCTGAATCCAGTCGATGTGTCATTGTGAAAAGCTGTTATGCTACTTGAGCCATCACTTTAATCTGTGTATTACCATG
>CAYQEZ010000063.1:0-6009 GCA_964416645.1 uncultured Francisella sp.
AATTAACCAAAGCGCTCAATGTCGGCTTAACAGGTTGCCGACTCGGACCCAGAATCTTACGCACCGAAACCGCAGGCCCTGCCGCTATCTCGGCACTGCAAAGCCTGTATGGGGATGCCTAATCTACCGCGCTTCTTTCTGCCAAAAACAATCACTAACTCACCACATAACCAATATGCCCCTGCTCCCTTGCCAGCTGAATACGGGCTTCTAAATCACGGCTGACGCTATCACTAATGGTAAATCGACTTTCTTCACTGTGATGGTCTAGCCCGACTTGTTCGCGGTAGAAGCGTTCTAAATCGGTTATTAAACCAATTTTTTCACCGCATTCACGCAAATACAGCACATAGCTATGCAATGCCAAATCACGGCTAATAAACGCGCGGTCGGTTTTGGTTTCGTCTGTACCTTCTGGTTTGAAGGCATCACCTGCTAAGGGTTTATAAGTGCGGTCGAGCAGTGGGAAGTGTGTGAGCACACGCGCATATTCTGCCACGCTCAAGCCATAGCGTTTGGCAATTCTGGCATCCATTTCGGCACGCAATACCGCACGTGCGGCTACATCGGTCACTGCACTGTGTGTTGTCCAAGGTTGCTCAGGGAAAATCGCATTCCAATAACTCGCCATTTCTGGCGTGGTACAACTGAGCTTCACCACCCTTTCACATAATTCTTGTGTTAGCTTTTCATCAAAATCGGCGAACTGTGGTACGGGTACTTGGGTTAAATAGTTCATGGTCATGGATGTAGAAACACGCAAGCGAACCAAAAAGTCCCACACAAATGACGACATAACCGCTTGCAACAGTATCAAGCGCTTTACCTCATTGGAACTGTACGTGAATGTAGGCACTTTGTTACCACAAGCAACCTGTTTCGGCAATAAACTAGACAAGGTTGTGCGTTCATTGGTTGCGCCTGTCACATCACAAAAACCTAATTTGTGTTGTTGCGCAAGCTCCGTTTCTTTCATGCTCACATAAACGCGCGGCGCAATCGTCTTTTCACTAAAAGGAACATCTTCCCAAATCGCCGTTCTGCCTTCACCCGCCACATAACGCTTTTGGCAATGATCGAAAATATGCACCATGCGCCCTTCATACAAAGGCACATAGGTTTCGTTGGGCACAATGTAAAAGTGTGCTTCTGTTAAATGCGGGTTAGCAGCGGCTTCTGCCACATCGTCTTTATGAATAAATACACTCAGTTGGGTTTTATCTTTTAGCCTTAGCAGTCTGGACGAATAATCATCGCACCTGTCTGTATACCAAGCTTCTGGCGCGCTGGTCAGCGTATTAGCATCAACCCCTCGACGGAGCAACCATGGCAAGCTTTTGAAAAAGTGCGCATCGTTAGTCATATGTAGTTCACAACGATACTTGACCTTCCAATCGCTTCTGCCAAACGGGATATGGTTTTGATGTAGCTTTTCAATTAAGGCTTTGTCGCCTGCCGACTTAAAATCGAGCAGTGCTAAGGTGTCGGGGCTTAACACCTGTACCAAGGGTAAGCTAAGTTTCATTAGCCGTGGGCTATTACTGTCGTTGATGAGGCTATCGTTGCGCAACATAAACCCTGCGTTAAAACTGGCATTGTTGGCAGGCGCACCTTTTTGAAAAATAAAGCTGGTGAACTTGAATCGTGTATCAATTTGAAACGCCCATTTGCGGAAGTTTTCGAAGCTAAATACTTCTTCTAGTTGGGTTTCGTTAAACAGTAGCACACGCAATGCCGTTGTGCCCTCGGCTTGCCACAAAGCGGCTGGGGTGACTAAGCCCACACGCCCTGCTTCGTGAACACACTGGAAAGCCCGTTCGATAAAGTAACGATATAAATCAGGGTCACCACCCGTTTTTTTACCATCAACCAAGGCTACCTGATGGTCATAATGTCCCGATTCACGTAAAAAGCGATTGGTATTTTCGAGCATCTGTTCATAGTCTTGCCAAGCTTGCACCAAATGCGGAAACGCCTGTTCGGTCTGATGAATCAGTTGTTTGCTACTGGTGCCTTGGCTGGCAATAATGCTGGGTTCGTAAGGTGCGTAAAAGGGTTTCGATTCGGGTTTAATCTTATCCCACGGCGGATTACCAATGACGGCATCAAAACCATAATCAGGTTTAGCGTGTCCTTTATCGTCGAACGCCACTTCGGGAAATTCGAGCTGCCAATGGAAAAACATGGTCGGGCGTGGCCCATAACCATGTTGGGTATTGGCTTCAACTTGTTTCACAAAGGCGTTATTTTTGTATTTTTCTAACTCGCTAATGCGCTGGTTATCTTCTTGCAACTGGCAAATGCGTAATAGTTGCTGATAAAGTCCGTTGCCATGTTCGCCATAGGCTTTCATGCCGTTGTCATCTGGCTGCACAAAAAACCATTGCGCACACCACAAATCGGCAAGCAGTTTATGGGCTTTGAGTTTTTCGCTAATGGCTTTGTACTGAGCGCGTTTTTTCTGTACATCTTCACGTTCATTGGTGCTGGCGAGCAGTAGCCCTTTAATTTGTGCCAGTACGCCACTCATCAGGGTTTCATCGACACCAAATAATAAATCGAGTTGTCCTGTGGTTTGCTGTGCTTTTTTCTTTTTATCGCTGGCGGAAAGCTGCTCTTTGCTCAGTTTTACCTGCCACACATTGCCTGTTTTACTCGCTTTAGGCACTAATGCTGGCTTAGATAATTCGTCGATATTAGCTCCTAGCAACGCATTACCCACTTTAAGATGATGCGCTAAAAAGGATAAGGCTTTGCCATATTCAGCCGTGTGCAACCACAAAGCCACCTTCGCCAACTCAACCGACATGGGGTTGTAGTCCACACCATAAATGCAGTTTTCAACGACTTTGCGTTTCCAGTAGGCTTTTTCAATACTGTCGTTGGTATTTTTAACGCCTTTGTCTGGGTTAGTTAATTGCGTGGGGTCACAATGCATGGTTAGGTATTGCGCCATCACATCGACGGCTTTGACTAGGAAATGACCACTACCCATCGCAGGATCTAGCACTTTAAGTTGTAGCACTTTATTCGCATCACTACCGCAAGCTTCTAATAACGGCAATAAGGTTTTTTCGCTCACGCGCGTGACTAAGCTGTCGGGTGTAAAGTAAGAGCCGCTGGCTTTGCGCTCCCCTTTTTCGTTGCGCAATAGTAGCTCTGCGCCTTGTTGCGAAGCATCGGTGAAAATCAGGCGTAATTCGAGCAAGCCTTCATACACATCACCCAGATCTCGCACGTCTAACTCTTTCCAGACAATATGACGCTTTTTGTCTTTGTCGGCATACATGAGCGCGGTGAGCACTTCTTTGAGTGCGCCATCGGTCATGCGCCATTGCGCTAATGATTGATGAGTGTCGCTATCGAACAAGCCACCGTTGTAAATAGGAATTTGAATCTCGCTATCGCCTTGGTCGATCGCCTCAAACAGCTTCATCAGGCGATTCTGATACACTAATGAACGTTCTAATTGGGCTTGCGTTCTGGCTTCTAAGTCCGCCAGAATAACCGATAAGGCATAGTCTTCGGCGTAGGGTGTTTTTTCGCCCTTGCTGTTTACCACTGGCAATAGCCCACGGCTTTCGGCCTTAAGCACAAACAATAAGCGGTAGAGCAAAATCAGCGACTGTTCTCGTAAAAAATCTAACGCTGGCTGACTCGGGATTTCGGTAATGCCATATGCGCGGTTATGGCTATTGTGCCAAAAGCCTGTGGCAATCTTTTCTACTGCGGCATGGGCATTGCGTTTGAGCACTTCGCGCAAGTCCGAAATCGATTTTTCTGTTTCAGCGTAAAGGTCTGCCAAAAAGTCTTTTGCATGAGCAACCTTGCCAAACAATCGCTCGAATAGCGCAAAGGTTTTAACCGCTTCATCGTTTGGCTTAATCGCATTTTTGCCAATAAACTGGGTTAAGAAAAGCCCCAAATGAAACTCAAAAAAAGCATCGACACTGTTACGGTGATACAAACGCCACGACAGCCCATTAGACAGCACACCCCACGACTTATCATAATCACGCAAATAACCGTGTAACTGATTAATGTGTTTCTGATTGTCGAGCGGCTCGCTGGTTTTCTTGGCTTCTAAAATAAAGTCGGCAGCGCGACAAAAATCGCGTCCGTTAAAGTGTTTATCTTCCGATAAAGCCCGAGACACCGCTTCTATATTGGCATGAGAAGCAAACAGAATCATATCGGGGCGGTTGTTTTTTTCGCCTTTTTGTCGTGCTAAGGCACGGTTGTTAGCGATTAAATGCTCATATCCCATCAATTCAAGCGTTTTGCGAATCAGTCCTTGCTCAACCTCACTTTCAGAAGTCGCCAACAAGCCAAACCCTGCGGGTACATAATCCATCGGCTGGTCTTTGTCTTTGGCAGAAAGGGGCTTAAGTAGCTGTGCGTGTGCCGTTTCCCACCATTTAATCAGTGTCGCGAGTGTTTTACTGGCACTTTTGAGTTCGTCTTCACGAACATAAAGCTGCTTTTCGTTGGCAAATCGGGTATCGAGTAACGATTGATTAAATAAGGCGTGGTTAGCAAAAATGGACACGGTTAAAACCTTTATAACAGCTTGATTTAGGTTAGCTCATTATAATGTAAACCATGATAGCAAATACGGCTTGCAATGGCTAAAAAAGCAAAGCCCTAAATAGTGGGGATACTCACCCGCATCAATCAATAAGTAAAACCAAACAACCATAGTGGAATTTTGCTTCCACTACCCACTTCAATATTATCTGCGGCAACATAAGCATTGTCTGCCTTATTTAACGCCTGTGAAAAGTCTTTACTTGCCCCACCAACTTCAAAGGTAAGCGTTTCATCAACCAAAAAATCGCCCTCGTTGCTATAAGCAATCTGATGATTTGGTCCTAATTGTGATGCAAAAAATGCTTCACGAATGGTGCCTACTTCGTGGGTGAGGCACAGCGCCGAAAACAAATTAGGATGATATAAATACAGCTTATCGGGGCGACGGATTTGCTTATGCTTTTTCAACTCATTCGGTACAAGCCTTAACAATTCGCCCCGTTGCAGATAATCTAAGTAGTGATAGAGTGTCGGTTTAGATAGTTCCACACTGGCGGCGAGCTTTTCAATCGATACCTCGAATGGTTTGGCGCGACACAGCACAGACAAAAGCTTTTTAAGCATATCGATTTTATCGTGCTGAATGTTGAACAAGCGCCCTAAGTCGAGACTAATGGTTAAGCTAATGGTATCGTTTAGCTTTTGCAAAAAGCTATCTGGGCTTTCAAAATAAAAAGGATAACCACCATGTTCACAATAGTCGCGATACAGTGGCAAAATTTTATGATCTAATAATTTTGACTGTATGTCGTAGGCGACATCAATATGATTATTGAGCAAGGATGCTAATGTGTAACGAGGTAAGTTAATGTCTAAACGCAAGGCAAGGTACTCGCGAAAGGACAATTGCGGCAATGCGTACATGGCGTAGCGACGACTAAAATCGGGGTTGGTTAATTGAACAGCCGATGACCCCGAAAAAATAATAGCAATGTCTAAAAAATCATATACCGATTTAAGCGCCTGCTCAAAACCAGTAGCTTCATGAATTTCATCAATAACAATGAGCTTGCCACCCATTTGAGAGAAATAGACAATAAAGTCGAATAGCGAAACGCCCTTAAACATAGGATGATCGCAGGATATGTACAAAACATCGGACGCAGGAAACGACTTGGCTTGCATCAACTGTAACATTAAGGTTGTTTTGCCAACGCCTCTTGCGCCATAAATGCCGATGATACGGCTTTGCTGCAAGATCAGAACATCATATAAATGGCGATGATAATCGGGTAGCTTTTTTTTCGTTCTTGCAAAAGAAAGCCGACGCGCATTTTCTAGCAGTGATTCCATGCACACACCCTTAAAATAAGTTTAATGCATTTTACCAAAAATATAATATTAGTAAAATACAATTTACTTAATTAATCACCCCGCATTCAATTGCTTCAGTACAGGCAAGATTGCATCGAAATTAGC
>CAYQEZ010000064.1:0-5552 GCA_964416645.1 uncultured Francisella sp.
ATGTTTTAGCAAAAGCCGTTGCGCGGGTTTTGATTTCGTTCCACGAGAGGGGCATAAGTGTTCCTAAGCGTTATGTTAGGGGTATTGTAGCTTAGGAAAGTTGTGAAACATAACGCTTTGTATTGTGCTTTTATGCTAAGCTTCAATGAAAGTTTTAATTACCTTACTTAACTGCTCAAAATTGGCGGGTTTGGCTAAAAAACCATTCATCCCCGACTGACGACAAACAAGGCGCGTTTCATCATCATCATTACCCGTCATGGCAACAATCGGTGTTTTAATACCCTCAATACGTAAGGCTTTTGTCACATCGGGTCCGTCAATATCGGGTAAGCAATAATCCATAAAAATGAGTTGAAAATCGCCCGTTTTAGCCTTACTAATGGCTTCTGAACCTGTACTGGCAACCTCTACCCTACAGCCTAATTTTGTTAGCTGACTCGTTAAAATATTCTGAATAATGAGTTGATCCTCGACAACCAATACCCTAGCATTCATGCTGCTCTTTTCCTTAAATAATCTTCGAGAACTTACCTGTTGCCTTTTCACGGTTATAAACATCAAATAGCATCGCCATACTACGCACCATCATGCGACCAACAGGCTGCACTTCCATACGAGAGCCTTGCATCACCAGCAAACCATCAGCCACAAATTCATTCAACAGTTCGCGCTCTAAGGCAAAGTAACTCATGCCATCAATTCCCCAAGCTTTGCCAAATTCAACAAAATCTAAAGCAAAGTCGCACATGAGGCGCATAATAATGGCACGACGAATTTCATCGTCACGCGTTAGCGCCACACCACGAAAAATGGCCAACTCGTTGGCATCAATACGTGTGGTATAGTCTTCTAAGCCACGCAGGTTTTGTGCATAAACATTGTCCACCATCGAAATGCTGGTTGCACCTAAAGCAACCAAGTCACAGTCGGCGTGAGTTGAGTAGCCTTGAAAATTACGATACAACTTGCCCTGGCGTTGCGCAATCGTCAGTTCATCATCTGGTTTGGCAAAGTGATCCATACCAATGTACACATAACCCGCCGCTTGCAGATGCTCAATGGTCATGGCCAACATGCGCAATTTGGTATCGCCATTGGGCATATCAGATTCATTCATACGCTTTTGTGCCGGGAACATGCTGGGCAAATGCGCATAATTGAAAACCGTTACGCGATCGGGACTGGCTTCGAGCACTTGATCAACAGTACGAATAAAACTGGCTTCATTTTGTACTGGCAAACCGTAAATTAAGTCGACATTAATCGACTTGAATCCATAGTCGCGTGCCGCTTGCATCACTTCAAAGGTTTCCGCCTTGCTTTGAATGCGGTTTACCGCTTTTTGCACTGCTGGATCAAAGTCTTGGACACCAAGGCTCATGCGGTTAAAACCCAACTCACGTAACAACTTCACCGTACCTGCATCAGCTTCGCGCGGATCAATTTCAATGGAATACTCCCCCTCGTCATCATCACGCAAGTTAAAATGAGTACGAAACTGATCCATCAGTTCTTTCATTTCATCGTTACTGATAAACGTAGGCGTACCACCACCCAAGTGCAACTGATCGACCACTCGTGAGCGATCGAACAACTGAGATTGCATCGCCATTTCGTGATAGAGGCGCTCTAAATAAGGCGCAGCACGAGAACGATCTCGCGTCGGGATTTTATTGCAAGCACAATAAAAGCAGGCCGTATTGCAAAACGGAATGTGTGCATAAAGGGAAAGCAACCGATCACTCTGGTTCGAGCGTACAATCGCTTGCTGATAGTCGGCATTATTAAAGGATTCTTGGAATTGTACCGCTGTCGGGTAAGAGGTATATCTCGGCCCGACACGGTCATATTTTTTAATCAGTTCAGGATCGAAGGTGAGGGATTGATGCATGGTCACTTTCCATTAAATTCACAGCAACTCGGAATCATAACAGAAAGCTAGCAGTGAGAGCGTGAACTTAATGGGTCAAGTGGTGCGTTGCTTGCGTTGAATCAAGTTGTGTGTCGTGAGAGGCAAAAAAATGCGATTGAACGTAGGTTAAAGCCGCCAATAACAATAATGCAGCGACATAAGCCCACACTGGTTTTTTATGGTGCGATTGATTGTTCATGAAGACTCCTTTCGGCTGTTGATATAAAATTATTCTATCACAACTAAAATTTTATTTATGAAAAATCTGTCACAAATCATCTTTTCAAAACAGTAGACGTGATCAAGCCGCTTGTTCACACATCTCAAGACGATTTCTCCCCTCTGCCTTCGCCCGATACAAGCACTGATCAACGCGATGGTACATAGTATCAACATTCATCGAATTCAAGTCTGAACTACTACACAAAAACGACACACATAAACTTCGTGTTGCAAACACGCTTACTGATCCGAACCACACCATCGATTAGCCTGTTATTCTTATCATCTTAACTTAGCAAATTATCATACCAATATCACACAAGTGTTATGAATTGTCTAGGATGTTTGCAAAGCGTCCAAAGCATCTTGCGTTTCTAGCCATTGCTCTTCAACTTCGGCCAAGCGAATTTTTAGGCTAGCTTGCTGCTGTAAGGTCTGTTGTAGCTGCGTTTTTTGCTCAGTTTCGTAGATGGTCGCATCAGCTAACAAGGCTTCAACTTGAGATAATTCTGTGCCTAGTTTATCCAGTTCTTTTTCCAGTTTTTGCAAGGCTTGCTTGAGTGGACGCTCACGTTCACGTTGTTCGGCCGCTTCTTTTCGATCTTGTTTTTTATCGACTTTGGCTTCGGCAAGGGGTTTGGCTTGCTGCGCTTGCGCATTAGCCAGTGCCTTTTCTTGATTTTGACGCTGTTTCAACCAACCTGCATAGTCTTCTAAGTCGCCATCGTAAGGCTGAACTTGACCATCGGCGACCAACCAAAACTCATCGACACAGCTGGATAATAAGTGACGATCATGCGACACCAACACCATCGCGCCAGCAAACTCCTGCAAGGCAACCACCAGGGCTTCACGCATATCTAAGTCCAAGTGGTTGGTGGGTTCGTCGAGTAATAATAAATTAGGTCTTTGCCATGCCAAAAGCGACAGTGCTAAACGTGCTTTTTCGCCACCCGAAAAATTACCCACAGTGGCTAAGGCGGCATCGCCGGCAAAACCAAAACCACCTAAAAAATCCCGATGCACTTGCTCTTTGGTATCGGGTGACAATCGTTGTAAATGCAACAGTGGAGAAGCTTCTGCATCTAAGGCTTCGGTTTGATGTTGCGAAAAATAGCCAATGGTTAAATGATCACCAACCAGACGCTTACCCGTTAGTTGGCGTAACTCACCCGTTAGCGTTTTAATCAGCGTCGATTTTCCTGCCCCGTTCGGACCTAATAAGCCAATACGCATGCCCGGCAACAAAGAAAAATTGACTTTGCTTAATACTGTTTTGTCACCATGTCCCAAATCGGCAAATTTAAGCGTCATTAATGGGCTAGACATTTTGTCGCTAGCCGGCAAGCTGAAGCTAAATGGCGAGTCGGCATGAGCGAGTTGCACCATCGGCATACGTTCTAAGGCTTTTAAACGGCTTTGCGCTTGTTTGGCTTTGGTGGCTTTGGCACGAAAACGACGGACGAAATCTTCTAAATGTGCGCGTTGTGCTTGTTGCTTCACATACATCGACTGTTCCAGCGCCAAACGCTCGGCTCGTTGACGCTCGAAGGCAGAGTAATTGCCCGTGTAAAGCGTCAACTGTTGCTGATGGACGTGCAAAGTATGGCTGCAAACCGCATCGAGAAAATCACGGTCGTGCGAAATGAGCAATAAGGTGCCAGGGTAGGCTTTAAGAAAATCTTGCAGCCACAATACCGTTTCTAAGTCTAAGTGGTTGGTAGGTTCATCAAGTAACAGCAATTCGGAAGGTTGATAAAGGGTACGCGCTAAATTTAAGCGAATGCGCCAGCCACCCGAAAAGCTATGTACGGGTTGATCGAGTTGGCTTTGCTTAAACCCCAGCCCTGCCAACAAAGCTTGTGCCTTAGGTTTAGCTGAATAGCCGTGCATGCTATCAAAGGCTTCGTGCCAATGTGCCAGTTGCATCGGGTCGGTATGCTCATCAGCAGTGGCTAAGCTCTGCTCCACACTGCGTAAAGCGGTATCGCCATCTAACACATAATCTAATGCCGACTGCTCTAAGGCTTCGACTTCTTGCGCCATGTGGGCAATCCGCCATTCTTTAGCAACAATCGCATCACCCGCATCGGGCAAAAACTCACCCAACAACAAAGCAAATAAGCTAGACTTTCCTGTGCCGTTATGACCAACAAAACCAATCTTCCAGCCCGCATTAATGGTCAGGTTAGCGTCTTTAACCAGTTGCTGATCGCCACGATAGTAACTGAGGTTGCGAAAAGAAATCACACCGTCACTCCTAGCGCACGCAAGCCATCAATGCCCAATTTTTTAAGTGTTTTGATATTATTTTCATAGACAACATCGGTATTGGGCATCGAAGCGACGGCACGGTCGATACTGGCTTCGCGCAACAGGTGCAAGGTCGGATAGGGGGCTCGGTTGGTATAGTTTTCAACGTCATCGGCTTGCGTGCCATCGAACTGAAACGCAGGATGAAAATAAGCCACTTGAAACTCATCGTCGAGTGCTAAGTCAGCAATGGCATCCTCACACACACCAATAAAGTCATTAAAATCAAGAAAGTCATGCATCGTCCAAGGCGCAATGAGTAAGGTAGTTTCACGCTCGCTCATGTCTTGCTCTTTCAGCTCCCACAAAGCATCGGTGAAATCTTTAAACAAGGCTTTAGCCGAACGCGCCTCGCTCACCTGATAATGCAAACGCCCCGCATCCAGCACGGGTTTGGCAAAGGGACACAGATTCAAGCCAACAACAACCTTTTCAACCCAAGCGCGGGTTTGTTCAATTTCAGGGGTAGACATGGAAGCTCCGAACAGACAAAACACATCCATTATAAACGCTACAGACGTGGTGGACACGCTCGATTAAGCGATCATTGAGTTATTCGACTTATGACACTTGCTTTTTAACACGGTGAGAGTCTACCCACAGACTTTGCTCTTGACCTAATAAATTAAGCAACACTTCGACTCGACCTTTGGCATCGTCAGCCGTGACTAAAGCACTTACCCACGTGTCTCCTATGGATACATTTACACGATCACCCACTTTAGGATATATCGATAATTGCTCACTAACCTGCTGCCAGTCCAGCGCCAACAAAGGCTGCATCAACGCATCACTAATAGGTGCAGGCAAACCAGAACCAAAACGCACAAATCCGCTCACCCCACGCGTACTGAGAATGGGTTTCCAATCATCGGCAACATCGTCTAATTGTATAAAAACATAGTTGGAAAAGAGTGGCTCGTTGACCTGTTTCCAGCCTTGATTGGTGCGTTTTTTCACACTCACTTGGGGGGCAAATGCGGTGTAAGCTTGATTTTGCAGATTCGCCACAGCAATTAGCTCTTGACGCGGTTTGGTGTAAATTAGGTACCATTGTTTCATCTTTACATGATACCACAATAGTGTTGTGTCTCTGGTGATT
>CAYQEZ010000065.1:0-5534 GCA_964416645.1 uncultured Francisella sp.
TGGTTGAGCAGCGTAAAACAGGTCGTAAACTAGGTGAAATCTTAGAGTATATGGGGTTTATATCTCAAGATGCACTGAGGGATACTGTTGGGCAGTCAGTTGGTTTTCGTACGATCAGTTTGGCTGGTATTATTCCTGATTCTCAGGCGTTGCGTTGTATTCAAGAGCCTTTTGCTCGTGCACATAAGGTGATGCCGGTGGCCTATGATTCGGAACAACAATTGCTCAAGGTCGCCTTACCTAATCCTGAAGACATTATTACCATTGATAAGTTACGTCGTCATATTCAAAATAGGGATATACGTCTTGATTATTATGTTGCATCTGAAAAAGAAATTTTAGAAATTATCGATCACTATTATGGTTATGAGCTATCGATTGATGGTATTTTGAAAGAGTTGGAAACGGGTGAAGTTAATGTGATGGTGATGACGCAAAATGATGAGTATTCTCATCCTGTGGTGCGTCTCACGAATAGTTTGTTAACAGATGCTGTAAAGCAAAATGCCTCAGACATTCATTTTGAGCCCGAAGAGTTTTTTATCCGCATTCGTTATCGTATTGATGGGGTATTGAAGCAGATTCGATTGTTACATCGTAGTTTCTGGCCAGCTTTGTTAGTGCGGCTTAAAATTATTGCCCAAATGAATATATCTGAAACACGCTTGCCACAAGATGGACGAATCAGCTTGAGTGTCGCAGGTCGACGAGTTGATTTTCGTGCATCAGCGCAACCAACATTACATGGTGAAAATTTGGTGTTGCGTATTTTAGATAGAGAAAAAGGCATTGTTCCATTAAAAGATCTGGGTCTGCAGACAGATGTGTTGCAAGAAATCCAGTATATGATGGCTAAACCAATCGGTATTTTTCTGGTGACAGGTCCAACAGGTTCTGGTAAAACCACAACGCTTTACTCAATTCTAAACCAGTTGAATGAAGTTGGCATTAATATTATGACCTTAGAAGATCCTGTTGAATATCCTATGGCCATGATGCGTCAAACGAATGTGAATGATGATATAGGTCTTACCTTTTCAAGTGGTATTCGATCGTTAATGCGTCAGGATCCTGATGTCATTTTGGTAGGTGAAATTCGGGATGAGGATACTGCTACCATGGCAGTTCGGGCGGCGATGACAGGGCATCAGGTATATGCTACCTTGCATGCTAATTCAGTATTTGGAGCCATTCCGAGGTTGCTCGATATTGGGGTCGAAAAGTCTATTTTGTCTGGCAATATCATTGGCATTATTGCTCAACGACTTGTACGTAAACTTTGTCGTCATTGTTCTGAGAGTTACGAGGCCACGGACTTTGAAAAGCAATTGATGGGTAAGTCTGTAAATCACCCCTTAAAACTTCGAAAAGCGAACGGCTGTCAGCATTGTAATCATACAGGTTACAGGGGTCGAGTCTCTGTTGTAGAGGTGCTACGTTTTGATGCTGATTTGGATGAAATGGTCCTTCAAGGTATTTCGGGAAGACCTTTTGTCGAATGTGCCAAGTCAAAGGGGTTTCAATCAATGGCTATGATGGGTTTTCGATTGGTTTTAGATGGCACAACGAGTCTTGAAGAGTTGGCGCGAGTTATTGATTTGACAGAATTTGTGTGATTTATGCAAAAATTTGTCTATTTTGGTATTAATAGAGAGGGTAAGCGAGTTAGGGGTGACTTAATCGCTACAAATTTACCCGATGCAGAGCGTCAATTGGCGCAAATGGGTGTTGAGCTTCTTTCATTGCGTTCGCATGAGGATAGGGTTTCTTTTTTAAAGCGAAAGCGTGTGAGTAATAAAGACATTATCACCATGACCTTTCAAATTGAACAATTGTTACGTTCTGGTGTGCCACTACTGGATATTTTAAATGATATGCAAGCCTCTTTTCCAGCGGGTTATTTTCGTGATGTTCTGGCAGGTTTGTATGACTCTATGCTTAATGGCGCTACTTTTGCAGAAGCCTTATCTCGTTATCCAGATGAGTTCAATGAAGTTTATATCAGTTTAGTGGCTATCGGTGAAAAAACAGGACAGTTAGAATTGATTTTGCATGATTTGGGCGTTAACATGCGCTGGCAAGATGAACTGGAATCCAAAGCTAAAAAGATTATGGTTTATCCCAGCATTGTTTTTTCTGTAGTCATGTTAGTCATCACTTTTTTAATGATGTTTTTAGTTCCAGAACTAGTCAAGTTTATTGAAAGTATGGGGCAAGAGTTGGGTTTTTTAACACTATCTTTAATTGCAGTTTCTAATTACTTTGTTCATTATTGGCATATTACAGTCGTGAGTATTATTGGCCTGTTTATGGGTTTTAAGTGGTTGATGTATCGTTCTGATGCTTTTCGTAAGCGAGTACATAAGTGGCAATTAGAAATGCCACTTATTGGCTCTATTTTGTTTAAATTAAAAATAGCACGTTTGACCAGCACCATGGCAATTATATATGCAGCGGGTGTTTCTTTGCAGCAAATTATTAGTATGGCTGGAAAGGTGGTAGGTAATGATTATCTTTTTGGGCATTTGAAAGAAGTAGAGCGATTGATTTTAGATGGCAATAGTATTGAAAATAGTTTCACCTCGGTTAATATCTTTCCGCCACTGATTTTAAAGCTCATTAAAGTAGGAGAAACAACGGGTCGAATGGATGAGGCTCTTAGAAATATCAGCTATTTTTATGATCGTGAGGCTAAAGAGTTAATTGAAAAAGTCGAACCAGCTATTGAACCCATTATTACGTTAATTTTGGCAGTATTGGTTGGTTGGGTGATGATGGCAACGCTAGGACCCGTCTACGATATCATGGGTAATATTCGATGATGTTTGAATATATTGTTATCATAAAACAAGCCAAATTAGTTTGTGTTAAGCTGAAGCATCATCTTGTGGTTACGATGGCTGAGATAGAAAGTAACCAAAAAGAATTAACACATTGGTTAACAATACATAAGGTTGAGCGTATTAAACTCATTCTAGATTTGATGGAAGAAGAGCTTTATGTCGATCATCATCCTAGTCTTTATATGTGGGAATTAAGAACATACGCTGAACGACAACAAAAAAGACGTTTTCCCGTAACAGCTTTTTCTCGTTATCAATTTTCATCATCTATTCAGTTGCCATGGAATCCAGTCAAGGGAGAGTTGTTGGTAAGTGGATTTAATGAAGATGCTATTGTCATTAATTTAATGAGTTGGCTTGAGGAAGCAGAGATTTTGGTCGACTCAATTCATTCTAGTATGTCTATATTGTACACTATGCTAATGAATACTTGGTTTGATACTCGATCTTCTAAAATCAGGTTAAAAAGTCAATCTATTGTTATGTTGGTTCGTGTGGGTGAGCAAGACTTCAGGCAGCTATTATTTGTTAATGGTGTGATTAGAACTAGTAGGCAAGTTCATTTAGATGCAGATGATTATGAAGGAAAAATGCAGATTTTATTGCAGGAGTTAAACGTATTAGAGAAGTTTGCTAAATCACAAAAAATGATTTCTGAAACAGATGGGTTGCATATTTACTATATTGGTTTGGATAGTGACGATCGTCAGCAGGCGAGTACTTTTTTTGCACAAACTAGTTTTTCTGTATTGAGTGAAGACAGTCATTTTGCCGATATGCAGACATTAATGTCTTGTGTTGCAAAGCAACATCTGTATGATCGATTTTTGGTGCTTGTTCTGAGTAGTGCACAATTGGCATCTGATTACTATCCTAACGCAGTTAAAAAGGTTCATCAAGTTAAGAAAGCTAGGATGGTCTTATGGATGTTGTTTTCAAGTTTTTTTCTTTTATTAATAGGTTATATTTTTAATCATTTGACTTATCTTCATGAAACTGAGAAAAATGTGCAACGTTTGGTAGGTCTGCAGCAGGAGTATCGGGCATATATTGATCACTTTGCAATACAAAATCAAAATGGTGAAATAAATAGTTATAGTTTGCAGCATTTAAAATTGACAGTGGAAGCTGTTGATGCCATTAATTTAATGCAGAAAGAAATGGACTTTATGCCTTTTCTTGTGTCTATTTCTAAAATATTGGCTAACTATCCAGATATTCATCTAACACAACTAGCCTTCTCCAAAGCAAACTTGCCTGCTGGAAATATAACTAGTGATGGTGTTAAATTGGGTTTCGATCATATCTCGTTAATTCTTGAAATTGAAGTTGAACCGCATTCGCAATTATCTGAAAGGATAGACCGCGTAGATATGCTGATTCGTCAACTTAATGAGATTGATCCTAAAGGATTTTATTCTGCGCAGTTGGTTAAAGCCCCGTTTAATGTTGATTCTCGTCAGCAATTTCGCCTAAAAATAGATGATTCTGTAAAAAATGATAAGATGGGAGCAGAATTTGAGATTGCGATAAAGGTAAATTATGATTAAAGTTAGCTATATTTATCGTTCATTATTGTGGCCATTTTCTCTTTTTTTTATACTATTGGTTGCCTCTTTATTTGTTTATAGCCAGATTCAAGGCTATGCAAAGAAAGTAGAACAAAATTATCATATTCAAGTCGCCGAAGTTGATTCTTTATATAATGAAATTAATGATATTAATTCCAAAATGGAATTGGTCAATGCTTATTTTGAACGATTTAAATATATAAAAGAATCTGGCTATCTCAATAATCAGTCGCGTGTTAATTGGATTGATGAATTAATTGATTTATCTGCTCTTTATGGAGTTCGCGGAGTGACTTTTAATTTTTCAAGCCGTGATATATTAGACAGTGCGCAGAAGTCTAGGTTGGAACCGTTTATAGAGGTAATTCAACGTGAATATCTTGATATTGAGGGAGAGCTTCAGCATGAAGTGGATGTGTTTAAGTTGATAAGGGATGTTGTTAAAAAGGTTAATCGATTGGCTCTATTAGAGTCATGCAATCTGATCAGTTTAAATCAAAAAAATAAATATGGTTTAACTGCTAGTTATTATGCTTTTCAAGTAGATAAAGGAAATATCGCCATTAAATGCAGATTTAATTTTTTAGTTTTGAATGTACCTAACTTAGTCGCTACGTCGGAGATTCAACCTTGAAAGGCATGGTTCATTGTTTAGTGGCTATTGTCGGGCTTTTGTTCTCTGTTAACCTGTTAGCAGAATCCATAGAGTTGGACAGACTTTTTACAACTGCTGATCAAAGAGCAGTCATTGACAGGGATCGTCTTGCTTTCAAGCGACAAGTTTCAACTCATGGATCATCAGGCGTTTCTGTTCAGCATTCAGATCGCAGATTATTTTTTGAGGCGTTATTGCGTACTGAGGCTGGTTATAGTATTTGGTTAAATGGTAACATGATAGAGGGAACAAAGCAATATCACGGTATTCTGCTAAACACTAAGGCGATCAGTGCGGGTAGTTTAATCTTAAACACTCCAAATGGTATTAGAAAACTGGGGTTAGGTCAGGTTTATTGGATCGATCAGGATAAAATCACGGAGTCTTATGAGCAGCCATAATCAAGTTACGTCTTATCAACAGGGAGCGGTATTGCTAATATTCATTGCGGCTTTGGTTATGACC
>CAYQEZ010000066.1:0-5384 GCA_964416645.1 uncultured Francisella sp.
AACCAACCCCGAGTTATTTGTTAAAAGAGTTTATAATCAGTCGAGACCCGACACATGGGCAAAAAGGTCAAATAAGTTCATAGGCAACTTCCACAAAAATCTGTTGGTATTTTAACAGCTTTTAAGAGAAGAGGTTTTTAGAGGTGCCCGTTATTATTGAAATGCAGGTGGTGCATTCTAAAAACATCGAGCAGCGCATTCTGTATAATGCCGCTAAGCAATACGCCAACCAACTGCAACGTGGCGAAGACTATCATCTGCTTAACCCTGTTATCGCCTTAACCTTGGTGGATTTTGTGTTATTTGATGACATTGCTAGCCATTTATCCCGCTTTCAGCTCATCGAAAAGGAAACACTGCTCAAATACTCCGACGATGTCGAACTGGTGTTTATTGAACTGCCCAAGTTCATCAAAACCGAGCAAGAGCTAGAAAACATTGAAGATAAATGGCTTTACTTCATCAAAAATGCGGGCAAACTCAACACCATCCCCAACAGTCTTAACGAACCCTGCATTATTCATGCCTTTGAACGCATTAACGAAGCCACCATGACTGAAGCAGAATTAGAGCTACAACAAAAACGCCATGCCTTTATTCAGATACAGCGCACGGGGCTAGAGCTAGCAGAAGAAAAAGGTATTGCTAAAGGAATAGAGTTGGGTATGCAACAGGGTATGCAGGAAGGTATTTTGCAAGTAGCCCGCAATATGCTAGCCAATGGCTTAGAGCCAGCATTGGTTGCCCAGCTAACGGGCTTAACACCTCAGCAACTAGCGGATAAGACCCCTACCCAGCCTTCCGCTTAGTTAAGGGGGCGGTGAAAGCCAAACAGCCTTGCATACCAGTGTGCCACCCACCCCAAAGCCGCTACGCGGCATGCCAACTACTGACTGCGCACAAGACGCACGGCATGACCATTGTTCTTATTGACCCGATCGCCGTTGCCATCGTTGAAGTTGACGAACCACGCGTAGTAGGCGCTGTCGGCATACGCCGACGACGACCAGAGATAAGCTGGTGTTACGGGGAAAATAGTTGCGTTAATGGCTTGATTATAACAAGCGGTTTCGACTAGGCTTTTTAGCTCTTTAATATTAGGCAGTCGCCATGCTATTTGCGTAGTGCTTGCTGTGGTGGCTGCTTGTGCTAGCGCATTTTCCCAGTTGTAGTTGGTGGCTGTGCCTACGCAAGTGTTGCCATTCCAACTCATACCCAAGGCACAACGTTGCCAAATTAAGCCTGTTTTTTTGTCAAGTACTTCTGTGTTGGTGTTCATCAACTCATACTGGCTATCGGGCTTGGTTTTTTGGATATTAGGGTTACACATTTGCGCTTGAACGCTTAAGGCAACAAGGCTGCTCATTAACATTAGGCTGGTGATGATTTTCATGGGGTTTTCTCCTGATGTAAAAAAGGGGTGTAAACTTCACACACTGCTCGCTGCATGGCTGTTATACCTTGTGTGCGTTCGCCTACTAAAATATAGGATTGCTGTTGTTGGCGAAGTTGTTGCAAATAGTGACTGAGGCGATGCGCTTGTATGCGCGCTATGGGGCAATGCCCCATACTCGGTTGATAATGCCAATAGATGCCACCACGCTGTATGAGCTGGTTAGCGATGTCGGCATAGACCCCCTTAAACCAAGATTTCTGCTGTTTAAAACTTGCTTGTTTAGGGTGCTGGGTTTTTAATTGCGCTGCATGGCTTAGATAAAGATTTTGCAGCCAAGCATAATGCGTTAGCCAGTGTCGCCATATAGCTTCGTGCTTATTGGCATGTTGGGCATGCCCTAAATAGCTCACCAGTTGTGCGTGCAATCGCTGTTGCGCATCGTCATTGGCAATTAATCTGCCTTGATGATGGTGTTGCTGTGCAAAACAACTTAATTTTGCTTTGGCATGTTGCAATACTCTGGGGCGAATATGCAGCTGGTGCGGTTTAACAATATACCCCAAAAAGTCGATACCTGAGATAATCGGTTTGAGAATTTTTTGTTCTTTTAAAGCAAGTTTTAAGTGTTCGGCTAAAAAAACTTCGATGCGCCTTTGCCAATCTTGTAGCTGTACTTTATCGGGATGCAGTAGCACAAAATCATCGACATAGCGCACATAGTGTTTGCATTTAAGCTGATGTTTAATAAACTGATCGAGTTCATTTAAGTAGACATTGGCAAAAAATTGACTGGTTAAATTACCTATCGGTAAACCACTATCGGCTGGTGCATTTGCTAGCTGCTTATGTGCTGGCACTAAAGCACGCGTAGCGGCATCGTCTCGATAATAAACCTGTTTGGCTGGGTGCTTGGCTAATAACCTATGGCACAGCCATTGTAATGAAAAAGCGGTATCTGGGTTAAGTTTACCTTGCTGTTGTGCTTTAGCTAAACGATGCTTGAGCAAACGGTAAAGCGTCGGGCGATGAATGCGGTTAAAAAAGTTACGTACATCGAGCTGAAGGGCGTAACCCTGCTGACCTTTGCCAGTGCATTGTCCGCTTTGCACTTGGCGCATAAAGCCTTGTAAGCGCTGCACCGCTAAATGGGTGCCATGCCTCTGGCGATTGGCATGACTGTCGTAAATAAATACAGGTTCGTAGAGTCGCTCCAACTGAGGTACGAGCCAATGATGCACAACCCGATCGGCAAAATCGGGGGCATGAATTTCTCGGCATTTGGGGCGGGTGGTAATAAAACAAACAGCAGGTTTCGGTCGCCAACTGCCTTGTTGCAGGCTTTCTTGCAAGGCAAACAAGTTATCTAGCCACTTGCTTTCGAAGGAAAGCTGGTTGTGGCTGGGCTTTTTGCCAGCTCGCGCCTGTTGCCATGCCTTGTATAGGCTATGCAAGGTCAGTGTTACCATATCCAGTTCGACTCACTGCGCACAAGACGCACGGCAAGACCATTGTTCTTATTGTTCCAATTGTCGTTGCCATTGTTGAAGTTGACGTTCCACGCGTTGTTGGTGTTGTTGGCATTCGCCGACGACGACCAGTTCAACGCACAGCCAAGCCTTTGAGACTCGATTACACAGCCTGTTGGGTAGCATAATGTCGTCATGGTGTTACCTCGGGGGTAGCTTGGCTACTCAGTCGATGGGGACTCGCCTGTGCTTTAGGTGGCACAGGCTTCTGCCCATTGCTTTGTTGGTGGCGAATCCAACCACCACACTGTTTGCCCAGTTGTATCAACAGCTCTGCGATGCTCGAAAATTGGGCAAACGAGCGAAAGGCTTGCAACTGCTTTGCCAATTGCAAACTAAGCTTGCTTTCGTCGATCAGCCACACCAGCTGTTGTAAATAATCGGTTGTGCGTGCTTTATCGCGCCATGCCCTGTGGCAAAGCTTAACCATACTCATACACTGGGCACGTAACTCGCTACCCAGTGTGTATTTGTGATAACGACTAAAGCCACGCACAAAGCTTTCCATCTGCACCAGCAATCGCTCTGCCGTACGCACAATGGGCGGAATATTGCCTGCTTGCGTTAACATGCGCCAAAACCCCAATTACTGACTGCGCACATGACGCACGGCAAGATCAAGGCTCTTAACGCTACAATCGTCGTCGCCATCGTTGAAGTAGACGTACCACGCGTAGTTGGTGTCGTAGGCATAAGCCGACGACGACCAGTACCAGTCAGATGCAGTATTGGGGAAATAGCTTGGGTCAATGGCTGGCCTGACGCGTCCCATATCGGCAATGCCTTGTAGTTCTTCGACTGTGGGCATGCGCCAGTTGGTGTAGCCACATAAACCAGCGGTATTCACATCGATCACGTACTTTTGGGTATCGCAGCGACCTGTTTGGTAACAAGTGCCGCCATTGGCTGTGCCTGCATTACCGCCGTTATTGTTGCTGTCGATGTTGTACCAGGTGTAGGTGTGGTCTTTGTCGCGTAAGCCGTTGTCGTCGGTTTTGTTTTCCCACATTAGGCCTGTGACATTATCCAGCACACAATCCCAACTGACTGCATTGGCTGGGAGTGGTTGTCCTGTGCTGCTTATTTTGCTAAAGTCAAAACCATTGGCTTTGCCATCATTGGTGCTACTGCTTCCCACTTTTGCCAGTGTGCCAGCAATTGCTTGGGCATCGCGTCCGTTTGCGGCATCTTGTTGGGCTGGGGTGGCGGCATTCGGGTCGTTGGCTTCTAGGCTGTTGCTCTGTGTTTGTGCGCTACTGGCTGTGCTGTATAAAACAATGCCCGTGTCATTCAGCTTATCCGTAGCGGTGGTGTTGTAAATAATGGCATCTTTGCTGATCGCGCTGGCGGTAGCACTGAGTTGGGCATTGCCAGAAATACTGCTTAGGCTTACGGTGACGCTTTTGGCGGCGAGTGTACTGGCATTGTTACAGATGGGCACACTAAAGCTGGCACTGGTTTGTCCAGAGGCAATATCGACACTGGTAATGGCATTGGTGTAGTCGGCATTGCCTGTACAACTTGCAGCTGCTGTGGCGGCGGTTGTGCCGCTGGGTAATGTACTTGGGGTGCTGTAGCTAATTTGGGCAGTGGTTATGCCGTTGGCTGGAGCATCTAGGCTAACCGTGAAGGTTAGGTTATTGCCCTCTAAAGCGTCGGCTGTTTTGCTAAGGGTGGCGGTGGGTGGTGGCGCTGTTGGCGCTTGCGTTGGTGCTTGCGTTGGTGCCTGTGTTGGTGCCTGTGTTGGTGCCTGTGTTGGTGCCTGTGTTGGTGCCTGTGTTGGCTGAGGATTACCCAGCGGCAATGGCAGGGCTGGGTTCTCTGCAGCGAGGGCTAGGGAGGCAATCCACGCATCAATCGCAGCTTTACTAACAAAGCTGGCTCGGACAGCGGCTAGATCAAATTGTGTTGGGCTTACTGGCATACCCGTTTCCAGTTCTCGTGTGAAAGGATCAAAATCGAAGCCCAATCGCGCGACAAATAAGGCTTTGGCTTGTTCGTAGCCTAAGCCACGACTTTGCATCAACTGGTCGATGGCGCTGGTGTAAGGGGTGACATGACAACTGGTAACCGTAGCACAACTGGCGGTAAGCGCACCAAGAAACGGCTGCCCGTTGAGTGTGCCGCCTGTGGCACTAACGCGATATGGTGGGTTGGGTGTGGTATTGAGTGTGTAACTACCATCGGCATTAGAGGTGCCTGTAGCTAAGACACTGCCCGTAGTGGCATTGGTTAAGGTCACTTGTGCGCCGACTAAGGGATCATCGACCACAAAACCCGATACGGCTTGTAAGGGTGCGGGCGTTGGCGATGGCTCACTACTGCTACTACCGCCGCCTCCACCGCAAGCACTGAGGGTGCTAGTGAGGAAAAGAATCTGAATTGCCTTGGCTAAAGGCAAAGCAGAAAAAGAAGGGGTTAGTTTAGCGTGTGCTGTGCTGTGCTGTGCTGTGCTGTGCTGT
>CAYQEZ010000067.1:0-4971 GCA_964416645.1 uncultured Francisella sp.
CCTTCCGCAATGGCAGTTTCAAGATCATCCGACATTCCCATGGATAAATGAGGTAGTGGTTTGTCTAAAGCCTGAGAGAGTTGATCTCGCCAGTCTCGTAGCTGTGCAAATGCTTGTCTTTGCTGAATGGGGTCGGTTTGTGGGCTGGGGATAGACATTAAGCCACATAACGTTAAATTGGGATAAGCTTGAATGCTTTTGGCTAATTCAATGGCTTCATCAAAATGACGCACGCCAGACTTGCTGGCTTCATCATCAATATTCACCTGAATAAGCAGTTGTAACGGCGCTAAATGCGTTGGTCGATGCTGGGCTAATAATGGAATCAGTTTCAAGCGATCAATACTGTGAATCATCGTTGCAATGGACGCAACGTTTTTACATTTGTTCGACTGCAAAGGACCAATAAAATGCCATTCAATCGGTAAATGAGCCAATTCTTGCGCTTTGGCTTGTAATTCTTGCACATAGTTTTCTCCAAAAGCCTGTTGACCCGTTTCAGCAAGGCTAGCAATGGCATCACTAGAATGAAATTTGCTCACCGCTAACAGTTGCACACTCTCTGGGTCGCGCCCAGCCGCAAAGGCTGCATCGTGAATGCGTTGTTGGATGCTGTGCCAGCGTTCCACTAGAAGGTTGTCTTTCATGACATATCCTAAGAATCTAACAATGACTAGGGTTAGGTTATTACGATCTAACGCTTGGGTCAAATAAAAAATAAAGAACTTTCGTTCGGTTTTGGTTGACAATAGAACAATCGTTCATAGATAATACGAACAAACGTTCTAATGAAGTGCTGCTTTAATGAAAAAAGACTTAAATTATCTGAGTAAGCTGCAAGATTATTACCGCGATCATCGCGCTTTGCCCTCTTATGCCACCATGGCAGAGGTGCTGGGGTTGGCGTCTAAATCGGCGGTACATGCGTTGATTAAACGCCTCGTGCAGGCGGGTTATGTTTCGATTACGCCAGATCGTCGAGTTGCTCCCGACGATAAGTTTTTTGAACGTGCTATGGCAACTTCTGTGGTACGAGCGGGTGCCCCAGGGATTGCGGATAATGACATAGTAGACGGCATAGCAGTAGATCGATACCTCATTCATAATGCGGCTTCAACCTTGTTGGTCGAGGTGAAAGGCGATTCGATGATGGAAGCTGCGATTTTGGAAGGCGATATTGCCGTCATTGATACCTCAATGACGCACAAAGCAGGTGATATTGTGATTGCTGAAATAGACGGCGAAGTGACCTTAAAAACACTCATTAAAGAGCAGGGCGTTTGGGCATTGCAGCCAGAAAATTCGGCTTATGAAGTCATTCGACCAGAAGGTGAATGGCGTGTGGTGGGTGTGTTAGTCGGTTTAATGCGTAAGTACCGTTAAACCGACTGCGCAGTCATCTTGCGTTGTTGCTTCGGTGCTCGAACATCGTCATGTAGTAATCTACACTCCTTGTTCTGTGCGCCTTGCGCCTAGCAATCTTGACTGCTCGTGACGGTTTAGTCTGTTTGTGCGCAGTCATTTTGACAGTGCGCTGAGGTTGAAAGTAATTAGAAACTAGGTTTTTAACGGTTTAATCTGTTTTTATGTTTATGATTTTGTTGTGTGGAGTGTTTTAGATGCGTGTACAATTAAAATGGTCTTCTAGTCGTCAAATGTGGGTGGGTCAAGCGGTCGAAAAACATGCTAAGTCGCCATCATGGGTGCGCCAAGTGATGCGTTGGATTCACCCTGTTGAACCCGTAACGATGAAACGTCATCAGCCTATTTCCCGAGTTTGGCAGTCTGCTCGCCAGCTGAGTGTTTAATTAAGTGCACCCATTAAGCTTAAGCGGTCTGTTAGACCGCTTATTCTGTTTTTTTCTTTTATGATTGACGGCCCATAATCCCTTGAAATATATTGGACAAAACCTCATATAAAGCTTAGTGAGTAAAATTATATGGGGTGTGTCCAATGCAAATCGACAAGTTCACCAACGCCTTCCAGCAAGCGCTACAAAATGCCCATGCGCTAGCGGTTGAGCGTCAACATCAATTCATCGAACCCATTCATCTTTTAGCTGTTCAGGTACAACCCCAAGGGGCTTTAGTCTCGTTGTTGCAGTTAGCTGGTGGTGATATTGTCCAGCTCAGACAAGCATCAGAGGCAGTCTTGTCGCGTCTAGCACAAGTCGAGGGTGTACAAGACGTTCATGTGTCGCAAGCGACAGCCCGTTTGCTGATGCAAATGGAAAAGCTCGCCAAGCAACATGGTGATGTTTATGTCGCCAGTGAGTTATTTATTGAAGCCTTGCTTGAGAGTCAAGATGCTGCGCGTGATCTGCTGACTCAGGCAGGATTAACCAAACAACAATACCAGCAAGCGTTAACCAGTATTCGTGGGGGAGAAACCGTGAAAGATCAAAATTCTGAAGAGAATCGCCAAGCATTAGAAAAATATACGTTAGATTTGACGGCTCGTGCTGAGTCGGGCAAATTAGACCCAGTAATTGGACGTGATAATGAAATCCGTCGTGCTATTCAAGTGTTACAGCGTCGTACCAAAAATAACCCCGTACTGATCGGTGAGCCGGGTGTCGGTAAAACGGCCATTGT
Organism: uncultured Francisella sp.; assembly: GCA_964416645.1. Classification (GTDB taxonomy): domain Bacteria; phylum Pseudomonadota; class Gammaproteobacteria; order Thiomicrospirales; family Thiomicrospiraceae. The sequence goes on from CAYQEZ010000067.1 coordinate 2,596, forward strand.
TGAAGGGTTAGCGCAACGTATTGTCAATGGTGAAGTGCCTGAAGGCTTGCGTAACAAGCGTGTGTTATCGCTTGATTTAGGCGCTTTGTTGGCTGGTGCTAAATTCCGTGGCGATTTTGAAGAACGCCTAAAAGCCGTATTGAAAGAAGTGGGTAAGGCTGAAGGTCAGATTATTCTGTTCATCGACGAAATTCATACTATGGTTGGGGCAGGTAAAGCAGACGGTGCGATGGATGCGGGTAACATGCTCAAACCAGCCCTAGCTAGGGGAGAGCTACATTGTATTGGTGCAACGACACTGGATGAGTATCGTCAGTACATCGAAAAAGATGCCGCACTAGAACGACGTTTCCAAAAAGTATTAGTCGATGAGCCGAGTGTCGAAGACACCATTGCTATTTTGCGTGGTTTAAAAGAAAAGTATGAAGTACATCACGGCGTGCAAATCACCGATCCCGCTATTGTTGCGGCAGCGACCTTGTCACACCGTTATATCAGCGATCGTCAATTGCCCGATAAAGCCATTGATTTAATTGATGAAGCAGCCAGCCGAATTCGTATGGAAATCGACTCTAAACCAGAGTCGATGGACAAGCTAGAGCGACGCTTGATTCAATTGAAAATTGAACGTGAGGCGCTGAAGAAAGAAAAAGATGAAGCCTCTAAAAAGCGCCTTGATGTGCTCAAAGAGGAAATTGGTCGTTTAGAAAAAGAATACTCTGATTTAGAAACGATTTGGAAGCAGGAAAAAGCGAGTTTGGCTGGTGCTCAACAAATCAAAGAGCAACTCGATCAAGCGCGTATTGACTTGGAATCGGCTCGACGCAGTGGTGATTTAGGCAAAATGTCTGAATTACAGTATGGACGTATTCCAGAGTTAGAAGCGAAACTGAAATCGGCGGAAGATTCGCAAGGTCAAGAAGTTGAACATCAGCTCTTGCGTAACCGAGTGACCGATGAAGAAATTTCAGAAGTCGTATCACGTTGGACGGGTATTCCTGTTTCACGTATGCTAGAAGGCGAGCGGGAAAAACTGCTGCGCATGGAAGAAACCTTGCGTGCTTCGGTGGTCGGTCAAGCCGAAGCGGTGGACGCCGTGGCGAATGCGATTCGTCGAGCGCGTGCTGGCTTGTCAGATCCAAATAAGCCGAATGGTTCTTTCTTGTTCTTAGGTCCAACAGGGGTGGGTAAAACTGAATTGACCAAAGCTTTAGCCACATTTTTATTCGATACCGATGAAGCGATGGTGCGTATTGATATGTCTGAGTTTATGGAGAAGCATTCCGTTGCTCGCTTAATTGGTGCGCCACCAGGTTATGTTGGTTATGAAGAAGGTGGTTACTTAACAGAAGCGGTGCGTCGCAAACCCTATTCCGTTATTTTGATGGATGAAGTTGAGAAGGCGCATCCTGACGTGTTCAATATCTTGTTGCAAGTATTGGATGATGGTCGTCTTACTGATGGGCAGGGTAGAACCGTTGATTTCCGCAATACGGTGATTGTGATGACCTCGAACTTAGGTTCGCAAGTGATTCGTGAAATGACGGGTAAATCTGACTATAACACCATGAAAGCTGGAGTCATGGAAGTCGTAAGTGGTCATTTCCGTCCCGAGTTTATTAACCGCATTGATGAAACCATTGTATTCCATCCGCTAGATAAGGCGAATATTCGTCGTATTGTTGATATTCAATTACAGCGCCTTCGTGATAGGCTAGCAACACGTGATTTGACCTTAGAGATTAGTGATGCTGCGATGGATATGTTGGGAGACATCGGGTTTGATCCTGTGTATGGCGCACGTCCGTTAAAACGTGCGATTGCTCAGCATTTAGAAAATGCCTTAGCAACGCGTATGTTACAAGGTAGCTATTTGCCTGGTGCCACCATTCGGGTGGACGTGCAGGATGAGGTGTTGGTTTTTGCTTAAAATTGTGTAAAACTCTTGACCTAGAAAAGGAGACCAGTTATCATTATCAGAATTGGTGGGGTATCCAAGTGGCTAAAGGGGACTGATTGTAAATCAGCTGGCACTGCCTTCGTAGGTTCGAATCCTACCCCCACCACCAGTGTTTCAAAGTGTGCGGCCTTCGTATAATGGTAATACCCTAGCCTTCCAAGCTAGAGCCGCGGGTTCGATTCCCGCAGGCCGCTCCAGAGATGCTTTTTTAGCTCAGTCGGTAGAGCGCATCCATGGTAAGGATGAGGTCGCAGGTTCGATTCCTGCAAAAAGCACCAGATTAAAAAGGTTGACTTTAACAAGTCAGCCTTTTTTGCTATTATGGCATTTTAATTTGTTTAACAACGGTGAGGGATCATTCCATGGCTAAGGAAAAGTTTGAACGTAAGAAGCCACACGTAAACGTTGGAACCATT
>CAYQEZ010000068.1:0-4805 GCA_964416645.1 uncultured Francisella sp.
AACATGAGTAAACGAAAGACTGTTAAAACCGTGACATGGTACGCGAGCAGTTGGAGTAGATGGGAGAAGGGTGAAGCAACCAGCCTGAGAAGCGCCAAAATAGACGCCCGGAAAGCTCTCACGGATATTATCGAGGGTTATGGTTCGATTGTGTACACGGATGAAAACAGAAGCCTGATCCGTGTCGAAGAAATAGAGTTGACACGGGGGAAACCTAATGTTACCATTGTCTTCGATAGGGATAAGGGCGGTGCTCAACCCGTAGCACCAATCACACTTCAACCGAAAGGGTTAAATGAGTTTAACTGCATGTTATGCTTTCAAGGTGGCGGAGGAATGGTAAACAGCGACCATCTTGGAATAGCACGGGATGAATGCGAGATGTTCATAATCAAAAAAGGAGGCGGAGCCGTCGTCTACTTTTGTAATGGTAGAGTTCTCCGTCTAGTTGAAAACCTGAACGGGGTTAAGCAACAGTTTACTACAGTTTTTAAACGTCAAGAGGTGCAGAAATGAAACAGGCTAACTACACTTGGGTTCTTCGGAATACGACAACAGGCGAAGTGAAAACGGGGGAAAACGCAACATTACGCGGCGCAATCCTCACGGTACGGAAGCGGCTAACAACATCGACAGAGCGCGCGGTTATTGGTTATTTCCGCGGCAGTAAAGTGGTACGCTTCGAGGTGTACGACAACCAAACCGATGTTAATGTTTGTTACGACAGAGATGGAAAGGAGTAATACCATGGCTAAGGCAAAAACAAAAACCAACCAGAATAAACCCCGGAAGGTTGGTAAAACCGGGAAGAGTAGAAAAACCACCACACCACGCCGGTTAGGTAAGGGTGTAGAGATAAAAGCGAAAGTGGGGGACGGGTTGATGCGGGCGTTGTTAACCCCGGGTAATGAAAAAACAGCCTCCAAAGTGAATAAATGGGCTGAATCACAAACCGCGGTTGAGAAGAAAATCACCACGGTAAACAAACAGCTGAAAGCGGAATCCGATACGCGGGATTTCTGGTTAAGTATTGCCAATACCGAGGATTTCGCATCCAAACCGGCGCGTAGTCAAGCCAACATCCGCAAACGGATAGCTGATGCTGAAGTGAAAATGCGCCGTCACGAAGCCGTGTTAAAGAAACATGGCGAGAGTTTGAAGGAGTTGGAGGCTAATCTAGGGGAGGTGTTTAATAATACCCAGATAGTCAAATCCACATCTGTTGTTAGATATCATAACGACGGGTACGTGCTATCAACCCATAAACCAGTGAGGGGGAGCCTCCGTAAGACCCCCAAAAGCGGGAAACAATACACCGCCGAAATGCGGTTTGAAGAAATAGAGGTTGAAGGTTATGAAAGCTATACATTCCGCCAAAGAGTGTATAAAGTGGGTTTTGTTACTGATGGAGAAAAACCCTATCATGTTTTAATTCGTGAACAGCTAAACCAATCGCCGGATTTGGAACAAACCCCAAATTACGCCCGCAAGCTGTTTGAGGAGTTGGATAAAGATGATAAAGTTTTATTAAGTTCTATTGTGAGGCTTAATGAGGCTAAATCTGTGGCTTATTCCGCAGCAGAATGGAAACGCAAAAAACCACGCTGGGCTGCGGGTTTCTGATCAACACACGCGGGGTTGTGTTTTTTCTAACCCCGCTATTTTATCATTAAATTGGAATTAAGAGGAAGATTGAACATGTTTACATTACGTAAAGACGATAGTACAAAATTCGTAAAATATTATATTGACGATGCCGCATCTGGGGTTTCGTTTAAAATTAATAAACACCTGTTTACAACACTAGAAAACAGCGCCCAAGAGGAACTACAAACACTCTGGGATGAGATGGCTGAAGCGCGGCGTTTAAAGAATAGGGCAAAACGCCAGCGGGCTACGGATAAACGCCGGGAAAAGGGCGCCACCGCACGTGTTAATAAACCGAAAAAGGTGAAACAAGAAAAACCTAAACGCGAAAAGAAATCCGCTGCGGAGAAAAAACAAACCCGTAGCGAGCGCGTGAAAAAATACCCGTTTTATTGTTTTCTTGATAACGAAACAGACGGTTTTACTACGCTCCCGTTAGCTACGCAATTTAAAGTGAATCATCCGTTACTAACCACGGATGAACAAGAAGCACAAATCTTCACAACCTCCAGACGCTGCGGGGATTGTGTTGAACCCGCTTTGGATGCTGTCTGTGCCATGTTCAATAAAGTGCGTGATAGGGCTTATAACAATATGGTGTATATGTATATTCATAATACAGCGTTTGATTTGCCGAGGCTGTTTCACACAATTCGAAACATCAAACTGAAACCTGTTTGTTCCGGCTCTAGTATTATTAAAGCCGAAATGATTTATAATGGTGTGACATTTATGGTTTTCGACTCCTTCAGAATGATGCAGGGTAGTCTATCTAGCCTTGCCAAATCATTCTTGCCGTCTAAGATTATTAACGGTGTGGATGTAAACAGGAAATTCGAAATGGATCATAGCATTGGTTTCAGCCGTAATAACAAACAGCATGTTGAGTACGCTTTGCAGGACGTGATTATTTTAGAGCGTGTTGTGTTTGCATACGCGGATGTTTTAAAAACCGAGCCGTTTAAGCTATCTTCAACAGCGGCAGGACAAACCTTTAAGATGATGACGGCGGATTATAAACAACGCGAAGGAAAAGAGTTTAAGGGTGCTTATAAGAACGTGAACCTCTTTTTTCAGAACCATGCCTATATGGGTGGGCGTGTGTATATGCAAGAAGGCGTCCCTTTAAACAAGGTTCATAACGTTGTCAGTTATGATATCACATCGTCTTACCCGTATGAAATGCTTACCCAAGAGTTCCCGGTTGGAGTTAACCCCAAAGTAGGGAAAACTCTTCCGGCTAAGGTGGGGCGATATTTCGTAAAAATGGCGGTGCGTGATTATTTCCCCGGCAAACTAAAAATACTACCGCACCGCGTAGTAAACCCCGTGGATGGGCTTAAAGAAACCACTATATACCCTGAAGGCGATTTCACCACCATAGTGACAGACGGCGAGTTCTCTTTCTATCTGAAACATCGTGGTGGGTCTACCTACGAGGTGCTTGAATACTTGTATTGGCTGCCTGAGGAGTGTGCGCCGGTATTACGCCCCTACGTGCTCAAAATGAAAGGTATGAAGGAAGAAGGTGATGCGCTGAATAAGATAGAGCCGGGAAGCGGTGATGCCATGCGCAGCACGGGAAAGCTCCTGATGAACTCGCTGTATGGTAAACTTGCCCAGACCTATTTCTTGGAGGATACACCGGGTTATGTGCGGGAAGATGGTGTGGGGCGCCGTGCGACTGCTGAGGAAGAAGAAGAATTCTGGATGACCAAAAAGAAAAAGGGTGTTGCCGACCAACGTAATGCGTTTATATCCGCTTTTATCACTGCTGGAGCGCGGCTTAACCTCTATCGTCCATTCGTGGATTTTGGAGAGGAAGCCATCGTCTACGGTGATACCGATAGCGTCAAAATTCTTAAAGAAGTTTTTGATCGTGTCGTGGCGGAAAAAGGATTACCGGATTACTTTCAGGGTAAAGAATTCGGGAATTGGAAGAACGAGGGTGTGCATGAAATGGTAATGGCTGCGCCTAAAGTCTACATGTTTCGACACAAGGATGAGAACGGTGTTTACCGCTACGAGTTAAAATCAAAAGGTTTTAGCACAAACTCTCTTGTTAGATTGATTGTTGGAGATACCGAGTATATAGAACCGGATATCCCCGCCTATTTAACAGCAAAGACAAAAGAGAGGAAACGTCGGGAATGGAAAGAGCGTATTTTAGAGCTGATTTTTGAGGGACTAAAGGAGGGCAAAAGCATAGTTGGGCACTACACAGAACAACCAGCGGCGTTTAAGTCTGCAATGAAAGACCCTAAACAAATAGCCGTATACAGAACCAAATCACTTTACGACCCGAATTCAACCGGAGCGTATGAATATGATGCTGTTGAGGGTTGCTACCGCGCTGTTGTCTTAAAGGACAGCGCCTTAAAAGGCGACTATCATAGTTGGTTGGGTTTCTATCGCGATATGTACCCTTTTAAGCAGGGTGTCGAGGTTAGCGCGGAAGCCGTGTGTGAAAAATATCCTCAGAGGCTGATTTAATCTTTGAGCGAATAACATAACCAAAACCCTGTCGTTTGGGCAGGGTTTTTTCTCACAGGTGTTGACAACCAACAACAACCAGCGTACACTACAAACATTGAAACAATTTAGTTAAACAGTTAATAGGAGACTTCTGAAATGAGAACACAGAAACGGAAAACATCATTACGCAAATTAGAAGACTACTACCGCAACGCACACGTGTTAACCAGACGTGCTATTATTGTAGTAGAATCCAGCGTTAGCGCAAAACCCTACAGGGTTAACCCACACTACGGGATTAATGGGACTTTTACAACACCCAAGGCAGCCATGGCGGCATTTATCAAACAGTACAAAACCCCATTACTGACGTTTGATGACCCCGACGAATTGGAAGAATATGTTTATGACATGTTCGAGGAGGCTTTAGAAGCAGGCAGGCTTGACAGATGCCGCAAAATCATTAGCGATTGTTATCCCGACCGTCTCCCAGCGGTGGAAAGATTTTTAGCAAGGGAAGAAAAACGTCTGCTTGGGGTCTTGAAGCAGACTAACACCACTACATAAAGGTGGAAGAGTAATCACGAGTCTGGTGTCTGCCGCTGTCTGGTGTCAGACACCCTCCGCAGCCTGCCGCTCCCTACCGCTGCCTGCCGCCGTCTGCTGCTGCCGCCTACCGCTAC
>CAYQEZ010000069.1:0-4782 GCA_964416645.1 uncultured Francisella sp.
TATTAAGTCAAGATAGAAAAGCAGTTAAAGACGAGGCTCATCAAAATCTAAATGCCCTTGTCGATTCTCCGCGTGCCTTTGTGCGTGATCCAGTCATGCTTGAGTTTTTGGGTTTTCCTAGCGCGGGTAAGTTGTTAGAGTCTAGCTTAGAACAAGGCTTAATGGATAAGTTGCAAGCCTTCTTATTGGAGTTAGGGAAAGGCTTTGCCTTTGTTGCGCGTCAACAGCGCATCAGCACAGAAACTAAAGATTTTTATATTGATTTGGTATTCTACAATTATCTGCTCAAATGTTTTGTGTTAATTGACCTTAAAACAGGTGAACTGACACATCAAGATATTGGGCAAATGGATATGTATGTGCGCATGTATGATGATCTTAAACGCAATGAAGGAGACAATCCTAGCGTTGGGATTTTGTTGTGCGAAGCAAAGGATCAGTCAGTTGTTCGTTATTCTATACTGAATGGTAGTGAACAACTCTTTGCCAGTCGCTATAAACTGATTTTACCTACTGAAAAGGAGTTACGTACGGAATTAGAGCGTGATGCAGAACTGATTCGTCAGACCTTGTTTAATGAAACTCAGCAGCTTAACGAAAAATAATCATGACTACCCATAACGAGCCACAGCTTATGAGCGCCAATATGCGCATTCAGTTGTCATCTGTCGATGTGGCGTTTGCTGATTTTTTACAGCGTCAACAGCCCGCTCATACCGACGCTTGGCTGTTGGCCGCTTACACCAGTTATGCTTACCGAGCAGGAAATGTGTGTTTGATGCTTGATAACAATCTGTCTAAGCTCGTGTTTATACATCCGAATGCTACAATTAAAGGAAGTTTATCGTCCGATTGGCTAACGCAACAAACAAACTGTGCTTGGTGGCAACAAACCGATTCAGTCTCTCCCTTAGTCTGGCAAGATAACCGACTTTATCTAAGACGCGCTTGGCAAGACGAACAATGGATTCAAAGCGCCATTCAGCAGCGCCTTGCGCTGATTGACTTAGATCAACCGTCCTTAACCGCATGGCTATCTGAGTTGTTTGCCAATTCAGTAACGCAACCCAATCAAGCCAACTGGCAGGCGATTGCCTGCGCCTTAGCAACGCGCTCTCGGTTTAGTGTGATTACGGGCGGTCCTGGCACGGGAAAAACCACCACGGTGGTACGCTTATTAGCGCTATTGCAACGACTAGCGCAAGACGCCACCCAGGTATCCGCATTACACATTGGCTTATCGGCACCGACTGGCAAAGCGGCAGCGCGACTCACATCTTCTATTCAGCAAGCGCTCGATCAGCTACCCGTGGGGCTTCAATTTGCCTTACCAGCACCTGCACAAACCTTACATAAATGGTTAGCCAGTGATGCACTTGCTCAATGCGATTGCTTTATTGTTGATGAAGCTTCAATGATTGACCTGCATTTAATGGCCAGTTTGTTAAAAAAGCTACCACTGAACACCCGGTTAATTTTATTAGGCGATAAAGATCAACTGGCTTCGGTCGATGCAGGGGCGGTGCTTGGGCAATTGTGTGAAGGAGCAGAGCAGGGTCATTATTCGCTAGCTACCCAACACTGGTTGCGTGACTTTGCGGGTTTGTCATTGCCAGACAGCTTTGTTAGCCACAGCGGTCATCGATTGGCACAACAAACCATTATGTTGCGTCATTCCCATCGATTCGATGCCAATAGCGCCATCGGACATTGGGCAAGCTGGGTGAATCAACAAGCGGTTAAAGCGGTTAAGCAAGCTTACCCCAGTTTACCTATTTGGAATCAGGCTTCAAATGAGGCTGTTGTTAACTTACCCCTTAGTGCACAGGATACACGCGCGCTGAAACAATTGGTTGTGACTCAGTGGCAGCCTATGCATCGTCTGCTCAGCCAATCGGTCGAAGCCAGTCAAATGGATGACTGGGCCAAAAAATGTCTTGGCTTGTTAAGTGAGTTTCAATTATTATGCGCGTTACGCGAAGGCGCTTGGGGACTGGTATCGATGAATCAGCGTATTGCACGTTGGCTCGGATTGGATCAAGCGCCTTGGATGGCTGGGCGTATGGTGATGGTGACGCGTAATGACTACACGTTAAATCTCATGAATGGTGATATTGGCTTGTGCTTGCCGCACCCGACACTGGGATTACGTGTTGCCTTTGCCCAAGAACAAGGCGTGCGCTGGATATTGCCCGCGCGTTTATCGCACATCGAAGATGCTTATGCAATCAGTGTTCATAAATCACAAGGTTCTGAATTTAATCGCGTTTGTTTGTTATTACCCGATCAGGATAGTCCTATTTTAACCAAAGAGTTAATCTACACCGCCATTACCCGCGCTAAACAGCAGTTTATTTTGGGGTGCGTTCAACCACAACAGCTATTTAACGCCGTAGGGCGTTCGGTAGAAAGAGCAGGCGGGTTGCGTTTTGATGAATGAACGGTTGCACTGCGATGATTACCAGCAGGGTATTTGTTGCTCTTGCACACAATTGCCCGTTGCTTACAGCGAACAATGTCAACAGAAGCAAGCGACAGTGCAAAGTGCTTTATGCACGTGGGATAGGATTTTTTGGTCGCCGATTGTCACCAGCGAACTCAGCGGATTTCGCAATAAAGCCAAAATGGTGGTGAGTGGCCACTGGCAAACACCCATATTAGGAATACTCGATCGAGAATTTCAAGCGTATGATTTAGTGAAGTGTCCGCTTTATCCTGCTGAAGTACAAGCGACCTTTGAACCGCTACGCCGCTGGATACAACAAACCCAACTTATGCCATACGATGTGCTCAAGCGTCGGGGTGAGTTAAAATATATCATTGTGAGCATCGATGAACAAACCAAAGCACTGATGTGTCGGTTTGTGCTAGCTTCCACTCAAGCCATTCAGCAAATTCAACATAACCTAGCGTCATTACAACAAGCCTTGCCCAGCTTGGCGGTGGTGTCGGTTAATATTCAACCTTTACACGCCGCGATTGTTGAAGGTGAACAAGAAATCGTGCTAACAGAACAAAAGGTACTCACGCATTGGCTCAACAATTTGCCGCTGCATTGTCATCCGCGCAGTTTCTTTCAAACCAACAGTCGTGTTGCAGCAGCGCTTTATGCACAAGTACAGGCGTGGATTGCTGAAATTCAACCCAACCAATTATGGGATTTATTTTGTGGTGTCGGCGGTTTTGCCTTACATGCTGCTCAAGTCATGCAAGGCAAGGTCACGGGTATTGAAGTCAACGCCGACGCCATTCACAGCGCACAACACAGTGCCGATCAGCTAGGTTTATCACATCGACTCAGTTTTAGAGCTTTAACTGCACAGGATTTTGCTCAATCTTCAGTCGAACCAACGCCAGACTGTATTATTATCAATCCTCCCAGACGCGGTATCGGTGCTGAATTGTGTCAGTTTTTCAACGACTCAAATGCAACCCATCTGATTTATTCTAGCTGCAATCCAGAAACCCTTGCGCTGGATATGAGTAGACTTACGGGATTTACACCCATTAAAGCACAGGTATTTGATATGTTTCCGCATACGCATCATGCCGAGGTGCTGGTGTTGCTAGTGCGAAGATAAATTATATGCGGAATTTTATTACTTTCGACAATAAATCTTGTCGAAAGTAATAAATGCGTATTATCATATCTTAACCCTATCTATGATATGAACCCTGTAATGTGAGTCCAAACCCATGACTTCAGCTACACCTTTGCAAACAACCGCACAAGCCAATCCATTAACCGCTTATTTAAGCAGTGTTTCTGTAACGTCTCGCCAAGGCTATTTACGTGGTGCTGTACCAGCATTCATCGAAGCCTTAACCGCTGGTCAAAGCCGTGCTTTAGATGCCATTGATTGGAATCAACTGACCGTTGACGACGTGCTTACGGCTTTGTTGCGTCTGCAAGATGCCAATAAATCAGAGCGTTATCTTAATCAAGTCATTAGTTTAGTGCGTGGTGTTGCTAAAAATGCATGGCTATTAGGTAATATGGATGGTGATGTCTATGCCCGTATTAAAGCCATTCCGTTTAAGAAAATTCAACGATTACCAGCTGGTAGAGAAATTACCCATGATGAATTAACCGCCATGCGTGCGACACAAGCGCAATTGCCACATAATGCCTCGTTAATTCGTGACAAGCTGATTTTTAACCTACTGTATTTACTCGGATTAAGGCGATTTGAAGTCGCTAAGTTGACCCTAGCTAGCATTCATCAGCAACGTCGGATTATCCGCTTTGTGGGTAAAGGCAATAAAGAAGCTGAGCTACCTTATAGTGATGAAATTGAACAAAATTTACAGGAATGGTTAGCTATACGCGGACAAAAGCCAGGTCCACTCCTCTGTCGCATTCGTAAAGGTGGACAGCTAGATGCTAGTCAGGCACTCAGTGATGTCGCTATTCGTAACATTCTCAAGCGCACTGCGTTATTGGCAGGCATAGATCCCAGCAGCCTAGCGCCTCATGATATGCGCCGTTCACGTATTACCCATCTGCTTGATGAGGGACATAAACTGCGCGATGTACAAGCACTGGCACGTCATGCCAATGCGAATACAACCGCAAAATATGACCGTTCTGATCGTGAAGAGAACCTGCGTCGTTTAATGCAACAAAGTTAAAATAGCTTTGGCATGATGCTTTTCATCACTGCTTCAGACTTGGTTTCTCATATTAGGCATATTTTAGTGAATTGTCTGTTTGTCAAGACTTGAAACTTATCGATAATGGTTATAAGATTAAATCGAGTGATTGCAAGGTTAATAAGCGGT
>CAYQEZ010000070.1:0-4726 GCA_964416645.1 uncultured Francisella sp.
GGCGGATCAAGCGCTAATGGCGGCCTTTGCCGAGCAAACACACCAAGTGCAGCTAGATCATGTTGAGTCCTCGAATCAGGAAGCAATTCAACCATTATTGCTTGAAGAGCCTGTTAAGTCAGACTTGGCTGATTCAGAATCTGTTCACAAAAAAAAATACGTAACGCAAACGCTCGTTGCTGTTTCATTTCTAGCTATTTTGGTTTGGATGGTCTCAGAAATCATCCAGTATTCTCAGCCTTCATTCACTCTGACCGAACTTAAAACTGACTCAATAATGACACCAGCCAAACCTGAGGTTGAATCTACAGCGCCGAGTCTTAGTGAGCTAGCTCTGATTGAACCTTCAGCTAAGCAGAATGAAACAGAAGTTAATGGTGCTAACATTCAATTTCAGCAAGAAAAAGTACAATAATTAACGGAAGCAGTTATTCATAAACATCATATCAAGACAGCAGAATTGCTGGTCGCGTTATGGCTTAAAGCTGGCACAACGGATACACAGTGGCGACAAATTCATCAGCAACAGCTTCAACTCTTCCAAGAGTTAGCGGCCGAAGAAAAATATACCATTCAATTGATGTCTAGTCCTTGGCGGCTGCGTGATTTTTTTGTGCAAGAGGTATCAGGAATTGTCGCACAGCTTCCTAAAGCACCTGCTTTCTGTTATGATTACTCTGCTTCGCCAGAACGTCCGCGCATTGCAGCTGTTTATGGCGTTTATGATTCAAAAGAGGATGCCAAACAGGCATTAAAAATCTTGACAGAGATGAATAAAGGGTATCGACCACAAATGAAGAGTTATAAACAGGTTGTTGCGTTAATGAGTAACTCTAAAGTCCTAATGGAGCAATCTCGTTGATGCAAGCTTATTTTTCTTATTCGGTGCTGATTGTCGCTTTGCTATTTGTATTTGGATGTAGTTCTCCTCGACCGGTTAGTATTGATCAACCGTCAAAAGGTCATTTGCAAGTGCCATTAACAGATAAAAGCGTTGCCCCAATACCGCATATCAAGTCAAATGCTCCTTATCTGCCAAAACCGAAGCTATCGGAGACTGAGAATCTTTATAGTCTTTCTGTAATTCAAGCACCTGTTCGAGAGCTTCTTTTTAAATTGGCTAGAGATGCAAAACTTGAATTAAATATTATTGATGATGTTTCTGGGAAGGTAACAATTAATTTAATTGATCAGCCTTTACCGATAATTATTGAGCGTTTAAATGATTTGGCAGGTATTCGGGCAACCTTAGAGGGACGTTTACTTACAGTATCTCTAGATAAGGCTTATTGGGTGAATTATCCTATAGATTATGTCAATCTAGAAAGATTTAGTTCTTCAACTATTTTGCTTGCAAATGCAGTCGGATCAGCTAATAGAACGAGTGCTGCTGTACAATTAGGAACGCCTAGTAATCAACCACAACCAGCCACATCACTTCAAAGTGGATCCAATGTTGCAATTTTGAACCGTACTCAGCATGAGGTTTGGAGAACGCTGTCTGAGGGGGTGATGCGCATTTTACGATCACATTATCCTGTTTTAGGGCAACCAGTTGCAGATGGTCAGCAATCAACAGCGAGCCCTGCTTCCACTAACGCCAGCACTACTAACGCAACTGCTGTTGGTTCAGATGGTTTACCGACACCTACAGTTCTACCTTTACCTGAGCAGACATTTGGGAATAATTCAATTTTGTCAGGACCTTATCCTGAGGGAGAGTCAGTTTCTAGCTATGTGAATTTGGCTAAAGAGGCGGGTTTTATTGGTGTTTATACGACACGTAAAGCCCATATAGAGGTTCAAAAATATATTGATAGCTTAATGAGCGGTATGCGTCGCCAGATAATGATTGAAGCAACGGTGGTAGAAGTTACATTAAATGATGAAAATCAATCGGGAATTAATTGGGGCGCATTGACTAGTGGATTTTCATTAACACAGAACTACACATCAAGTAGTGATTTGTCTCAACGAGGAGGCGCAACCACTATGATTAGTGATGGTCGAGTCGCGAACGATTGGAGTGTGAATTCTACGCTAAACTTGTTGCAACGTTTTGGTAGTTCACAAGTGTTATCAAGCCCAAAAATTGTTGGTATTAATAACCAACCTACTTTGCTTAAAGTGGTTAGAAATTTGGTTTACTTCACGACTTCTGTGACGCCAGGCACTACAAGCAATGGGGTAACGACCCCATCTGTTTTTTCGACGACACCGAATACTGTGCCAGTAGGTTTAGTAATGAGTGTTCTACCTTCTATTGATAAACAAGATAAAATCACATTAGTTGTACGTCCGACTATTTCAAATTTGGTTGGTTATGTTGAGGACCCCAATCCCGAGTTTAAGCGTGCTAATGTTGTTAGTAAGGTTCCTGAAATACAAGAGAGAGAAATGGAGTCAGTGTTGAAGCTAAACGATGGGCAAGTAGCTATTTTGGGTGGTCTTATTCAAGATGAGGCAGTAGGAGAGGATACTGGTGTACCTGGATTGGTTACGGAGCCTGTATTAGGTTATTTATTTGGACAAAAAAATAGGCAAAAACGTAAAACTGAGCTGGTCATTTTTCTTCGTCCAACGTTGATTAAGCATCCAGATATTGAAATGGGTGACTTTGCCTCCCATCGAGATATCTTGCAGCAAAATACAACGCCAAAAGCGGTCTTTCAGCGTTAAATGAGGGATGTCGGGTGAGTATTCTGCTAGAAGCGTTAAAGCAAAAGAATCAACGAGCGAAAGATACTCATGTTTCTAATGCTACATCAGACTTACCATCGCTTGCTCTTGTAGAAGATGAGCAATCTCAATATAGTGAATCCATCGGCTCTAGAGATCAAGTTGAGGAGTCAATGCAATCGTTAGTTTCAAAGCTGTCAATTGAGCCTCCAGATGGTTTGGATTGGCAACTTAAATCCGATGTTTCGATACAGCCGATTAGTTCAATGAATGAAAAGCTAGACACTGTGCCTGGATCTTCGTTAACTGCACAAGAAAACTTGGCTCCCTTGGCTTTTGAGTTGATTATACCCACAAATGCGGTAATTCCAGCTCCAATGCATGATGTCAATTTTGACGTAAAAGATGGAAGCTTTGATGGAAGCCTTAGGTTGGAAACTGCTGAAATTCCAGTCGTGAAAGAAGTTTATGGTCGGTCGATGGAAGACGTTGTGCCAACGGAGTCCTCAATTTTACTTGATCCGAAACAGCCGCTGGTCTCCGAAAAGCCAAATCCTATAATCACCACGGAGCAACCAGTAGAGATATGCATTTCATCGGCTGAACCGATGAATGAGGCGCAGACGATAGATGATAGGGCGCGAGCTGAAGCAGAGCCTGAACTAAACCAATCAATATCAAGCCGAATCTCGTTACCAAGTATCGATAAGTCGCCTTTATCTGCGAAGCGTTTTTTATCTTTTTCACGTCGTGTTGTACCAGTATCTGAAAGTAAGCAATCTTTAGCTAAGGAATCAGCCCAACCTAAAAAACATCAACCCTCAAGTTATAAAGTAAGACAGCCCATTCTGATTGTGGGAGGAGTGCTTATCGGCTTTGGCGTGGTTGGTTATGCAACATTGGTTGCTTGGGAGGCACAGCAAGAAGCGCACATGCAACAAATGGCGCATTATAAAAACTTGGCATTAACAGAGTTACCAGAAAGCATAGAGCCTATAGAACGTGTGAATAGGGAGATGGGAGATGCTGGATCTTCATCTATAGCTATCTCTAATTATGATGAGGCTAAGGAGCTAGCTCAGACTGAAACCAACCTATCATCAATGCCAATAAGCCAAGATTCTGTCATTAAGGAAAAGTCAGCTAAGATTTTAGTCGAAGCTGAAAACAAGAAAGTTAGTCAACTTTCTTATACAAATGGTATTTTGGATACCAATCGTTCATCTAATGATCAGCGGGGTTTAAGGTCGTTTAAAGTTAACGTCGATGATTTTCCGCAAGTGAATTTGCTACAAACCCAACCAACATCGGAGCTGTTGGTTACTGCATACCAAGCGTGGCAATTAGGTCAGGTTGCTCAGGCAGAACAACTTTATCGACAAGTATTGGAAAAACAACCACAACAAAGAGATGCTCTGTTGGGTATGTTGGTGGTTAGTCAGATTAATGGAAGTGATCAGAGTATCGTTTTGGATTATGCGCTCCAGTTGCGCCGTTTGTATCCTAAAGATCAAGAGGTTCGTTTTGCAACAGGTAGGATTTTGGGAGATGCTCCAAATGAGCAAGTTTCTGAAACTGAGCTAAAATTGGCTCAGCGATCTTCCGAAAATGTAGCTGAAACCAGTTATAGGTTGGGATTGTTTTATGTTGAGCAGCAACGTTGGGCAGAGGCACAGTCAGCTTTTTTTGAAGCAGTCAGAAATAAGCCATATCAGGTTGATTATCGTCTAAATTTGGCGATTAGCTATGATCAGTTGGGAAAACACCGTCTGGCATTAGAACATTATCAAGTGGCTTTATCTCAAGCAAATTCAGGTCTAACGAAAATAGATCAGAGTATGATTCATGAGCGAGTGTCTTACTTGCAATCACATCGTTTATTGGATGAGTAAGTAATGCTGGACGATACTTTAACGCCTAAGAAACCATTGCTTTTTGGTGATTTGCTTATTTCTAAGGGACTAATCAGCGATGATGAGCTAAAACTTGCGTTGGTTGAGCAGCGTAAAACAGGTCGTAAACTAGGTGAAATCTTAGAGTATATGGG
>CAYQEZ010000071.1:0-4681 GCA_964416645.1 uncultured Francisella sp.
GGCGGATCAAGCGCTAATGGCGGCCTTTGCCGAGCAAACACACCAAGTGCAGCTAAATCATGTTGAGTCCTCGAATCAGGAAGCAATTCAACCATTATTGTTTGAAGAGCCTGTTAGTTCAGACTGGGCTGATTCAGAACCTGTTCCCAAAAAAAAATACGTAACGCAAACGCTTGTTGCTGTTTCATTTCTAGCTATTTTGGGTTGGATGGTCTCAGAAATCATCCAATATTCTCAGCCTTCATTCACTCTGACCGAACTTAAGACTGACTCAATAATCATACCAGCCAAACCTGAGGTTGAATCTACAGCGCCGAGTCTTAGTGAGCTAGCTCCGATTGAACCTTCAGCTAAGCAGAATGAAACAGAAGTTAATGGTGCTAACATTCAATTTCAGCAAGAAAAAGTACAATAATTAACGGAAGCAGTTATTCATAAACATCATATCAAGACAGCAGAATTGCTGGTCGCGTTATGGCTTAAAGCTGGCACAACGGATACACAGTGGCGACAAATTCATCAGCAACAGCTTCAACTCTTCCAAGAGTTAGCGGCCGAAGAAAAATATACCATTCAATTGATGTCTAGTCCTTGGCGGCTGCGTGAGTTTTTTGTGCAAGAGGTATCTGGGATTGTCGCACAGCTTCCTAAAGCACCTGTTTTCTATTATGATTACTCTGCTTTACCAGAGCGTCCGCGCATTGCAGCTATTTATGGTGTTTATGATTCAAAAGAGGATGCTAAATAGGCATTAAAATTCTTGGCAGAGATGAATAAAGGGTATCGACCAGAAATGACGAGTTATAAACAGCTTGTGGCGTTAATGAACAAGTCACACGTATTGGTGATGAGTCCATGATATCTTTTATTCCATTTTTTTGTGCATCATTATTTGGTCTATTGGTCACTGGATGTAATGCTCCTGTTGCTGTAAATGTTGCTGATCCTGCTAAAGAGCATTTGCGTGTCTCTCCTGTCGGTCAAGGAGCCGATGTCGCCCCTATTCCAGCACTGAAAACGAACGCACCTTACGTGCCCAAGCCTAATTTGTCGTCAGCAGAAAATCTGTATAGTTTATCGGTGATTCAAGCTCCTATTCGTGATGTGTTGTTTAAGTTAGCGCGAGATGCCAAATTAGAACTGAATGTGTTGGATGAAGTGACGGGGCAGGTGACGATTAATTTGATCGATCAACCTTTGTCCGTCATCATCGAGCGCTTAAATGAACAGACCAACATTCGTGCTACTTTGAAAGGAAAATCCTTAACCGTTCAATCAGATACAGCTTATTGGGTTAATTACCCTATTGACTATGTTAATTTAGACAGGTACAGCTCATCTTCTCTTTTATTGGCTAATGCGGTTGGTTCGAGTAACAGAACTACGGCCGCCGTTACATTAGGCACTCCAAGTAATCAGCCGCAACCCGCAACCTCTCTCCAAGCAGGTTCTAATGTCGCTATTCTCAATCGAACCAAAAATGAAGTGTGGAAAACATTAGGTGATGGCGTGATGCGTATTTTGCGCTCTCATTATCCCGAATTAGGTCAACCTGTGTCAGAGGGTCAAACACCGACAGCCAGAGTTGCTAATGCAACGAATCCTAGCAGTTCACCCAGTTCGGTATCGCCTAGTACACTTTCGGAGGGAACCTCGGGAGAGCTTCCAGCACCAACCGTTTTACCCTTGCCGGAACAGTCGTTAACAAGGAGGTCAGTGCCAATTGGACCCTATCCTGAAGGTGAGTCGGTCTCTAATTATGTTACCTTGGCTCGAGAGGCTGGTTTTATTGGTGTTTACACAACTCGTAAAGCACATGCTGAGGTGCAAAAGTACATTGACAGCTTAATGAATGGTACACGCAAGCAAGTGATGATTGAGGCTACGGTTGTTGAAGTTGCGTTGAACGATGAAAGCCAAGCTGGTATTAATTGGGGTGCCATTACGGAAGGTTTTGAATTGTCACAAAACTACTCCAGTTCAACTTCAACGCCAACATCGGCTGGTGTAACGGTTCTTACTAGCCAAGGACGTGTTGCTAATGATTGGACTATTAGTAGCAAAATTAGTTTATTACAGCGATTTGGTAATTCACAAGTATTGTCGAGTCCTAAAATCGTTGGTGTGAACAACCAGCCGACCTTGTTAAAAGTGGTTAAAAATCTTGTTTACTTTACTACGACTGTTACACCAGGTGTATCCAGTGTAAGCGGTACTACTCAGCCAACTTTTACTACAACGCCTAACACAGTTCCAGTTGGCTTGGTGATGAGTGTATTGCCTTCGATCGATCAATACGATCAAATTACGTTAGTTGTGCGTCCAACTATCTCAAATTTAGTTCGTTATGTTGAAGATCCTAATCCAGAATTTAAGAAAACCACACTGACGACACCCGTGGTGAGTTTGGTACCCGAGATTCAAGAACGTGAAATGGAATCTGTACTTAAATTGAATGATGGACAGGTAGCTATTTTAGGCGGTTTAATTCAGGATGAAGTGCTGGGTGAAGATACAGGTGTACCAGGATTGGTAACTCAGCCCAGTTTTGGTTATTTGTTTGGTCAAAAAAATACACAAAAACGTAAAACTGAACTGGTCATTTTCTTGCGTCCTACGTTGGTAAAACATCCAGATATTGAAACGGGTGATTTTGCTCCTTACCGTGATTTTTTGCAAAAAAACACGTCACCTCAAGCGTTGCAACGATAGGGTGGGTTTGAGTTGTGAGTATTTTGTTAGAAGCGCTAAAACAAAAAAATAGTCAATCAGCTGCATCACGGTTAGGTTCAACACAAGCATCTTCTGAATTTACACAAAAACATTCAGCACCTGAGTTATCGTTAAAAATGGAATCTCCGTACGATAGTGCAGCTGAGCCAATGGAAACACTAGTTAGTATGTTAGCTATTGAGCCGCCTCCTGGTTTGAACTGGCAATTAACCTCCGCTTCAGATCGTGGTAATCTTAAGTCTTCAACACAAACAACCGAAACACAATCGCATGCTTCTGTGGTAAAAACTGCGGATCCAAGTTTAGCACCTTTGAATTTTGACTTGATTTTGCCGACAGCTACCCCAGCTAGAGAGGCGCAAAAAAATGAACAGATCGAGCAAATACTGACACCAATACTTGAGGTTTCAAAACACGAAGCTTCGTTGGGTCAGTTGAATGAGACCGCTAGTTTGTCGATTGAATCATCTTATTCTATTGATGCAGAAACTCAAGAAGGTGAAATAGAGGAAGTATTAAATAAGCCCATAGATGAACCAACAACTGAAGAAAAGTTACAGTCTGATCCCATACTTAGCGTAAAGACAGTGGAAGACTCTCAGAAAATAGATAATACAGAAGCGTCGTTGAATCCCATTCGTTTACCAACAGTTGAAAAAACACCACTGTCTGCGCGGAGATTCTTATCTTTTGCTCGACGATTGAAACCCAATCAGGCACAAACAAATGATCCAGCAACAACTGACATTAAATTAACACCTAAGCCACATAAGTCCAAGGCATATCAAGTGCGTCAACCTTTGCTTGTTGTTGGCGGTATTGTTGTTGGTGTTGGTGTTTTATCTTATGCCACATTGACTATTTGGGAAGGTCAACAAGCGTCCTATTTACAGAAAATGGCGCGTTATAAAAATCAAAGTTTAGCCGAGTTGCCTGTGCGTCCGATGATCAATACACGGTCATCTGAGCAGCTGGCGGATTTGCAACCAGCAGCGATTTCGACTAAACCTGAATCTTTAACGGTAGCTGCTACGCTTAGTGAGCCATCTGTAGCGCAGCAGGCTGTTGTTGATCATACTTCCAAATTGGTTAATGCCAAACCCATGAAGCCAAAAAAAGACGAGGCTTCTTTGAAAGTATTGGATACAACTCGTTCATCGAAGACCAATACGAGTCACGAAGTCATGATTGTGCAATCTCAACCTATATCGGAGTGGTTGTTAATTGCCTATCAAGCTTACGATAAAGGCGATTGGCAGCAGGCAGAATTTTATTATCGTCAGGTTTTAGAAAAAAAACCAAATCAACGAGATGCCTTACTCGGTATGTTGGCGATTTATCAACTAGATACATTGCGAATTACTAACGCAAGAGAGCTTGCTGAACATATACGTCAGCTGTACCCCAATGATAAAGAGGCTCGTTTAGCAACGGATGGGGTGGTCAGTAGCTTATTATCTGAACGATTATCGGAATCTGAGTTAAAGCAAACACAACAGCTAGTTACTCGACCTAGTGAAGCCAGTTTTCGTTTAGGGTTGTTATTTGCTGAGCAACAGCGTTGGCCTGAAGCGCAATCTGCCTTTTTTGATGCCGTCAAGGCAGTTCCAAATAACCCAAGCTATCGCCTTAATCTTGCGATTAGTTATGACCATCTCGGTAAGCATCGACTGGCCGTTGAGCATTATAAGCAACTCATGAGCCAGGGCAAGGCAAGACTCATCGGTCTGGATGTTGAGATGATTCAACAACGTCTTGACTTCTTATTACCCCTACTTTATCAAGAGCCTTAGGTTATGAGCGATGCTACAAATTCGACTAAGCCTCCTGTTCGTTTTGGTGAATTGCTGATTTCTAAAGGACTAATCAGCGATGATGAGTTAAAACTTGCGCTGGTTGAGCAGCGTAAAACAGGTCGTAAACTAGGTGAAATCTTAGAGTATATGGG
>CAYQEZ010000072.1:0-4169 GCA_964416645.1 uncultured Francisella sp.
CAATAATACGGCGTGGCGAAATCATGTGGTTACACCGCTGTTAATTGGGATGTGTTACCAAAATGTTTTGTCCAATGGCTATAGCCGAGTAAACTGTTACAGTCTTTAACCTGTTTAATGCGATAGCTATGGCTTGCTTCATCGTAGTCATAACCCGTTGTCTTCGTCGGGTCGAAAAGCGTCTGCACGCTTTCAGTAGCAGTATTTTCGCTTCCAGTCATCGCGGTCTTAAAAGCTGTAGGTCTCGTCACGTAGTGCGCTATTATCTTCTGCCGTTGAAGTAGTCCGTTATAAATCATCTCTTTACAGTCTTCTTCCCATCGGCGCCCAACCTCATCGTTGGTTATCTCAGGCGTGTGGTACTCTTTTTCCCCAATGACCAACTTTTCAATCCCACGTGTAGGAAAACCTTTCGCCTTTAATTCATATTCTGGTTTACCGTCTTTTCCAAAGCTTTTAAGCATGTAAACCTTAGCTCCTGCAGGTATGAACCAATAAGTACCCTCATTTTTCCATTTACCAAACTCACCAGTCCCGTTAACATCTAAGAAATCGGGATAGCCTTTTTCTGCTACAACACGGTCAAAAACCTCTTTAAGAATCTTAGCGCTGTCAGTGTCACAATAGAGGACGGCGTTCACTCCAAAAGATAAAAACGGTTTCAGCAGGTTTATGCGTGCACCGGCGGTGATAAAGGCAGCATTATAAGCCATCCGCCGATCTTTTGGAGAGTAGTCATCTTCACCAAACTCCGCATACTCCTCTTCTGTCGCCTTGCGTAAACCACACTGACCGAGAATGTAGAGCACTGGAGCGCCCATATCATACTTTTGAGCAAGTTTACCGTACGGCGAGTTGAGCATCAACTTGCCTAACGTGCGCTTAGCGTCGCCGCTTCCCTTCTCAACCTTGTTCATGGCGTCGCCTTCTTCCTTCACACGCTTCCACTCTTCGACATAGTGACGAAAATAATGATGACAATCGCGTTTATGCCAATAGATGAATTCAATAACCTCATGCTTAGCACCCCCGTTATTCTCCAAAAAGTAGTTATATTCGTCATCCGTAATAATAGTTTCAAAATCGCCTCGTGGGAAATAGGCGTGCTCTTTTATTCCAGTTTCAGCATTGTTAACGCGGTATGGTAGCATCGGCATATCGGCGTTATAACCCTCAACACGGATGTGAACAAAATAACGTCCAACATTATTCGGGAGCCGCCGTTTTGCAACTTTTGGTGCAACTCCTAACGGAAATTTTTGGCGCATCATTTCATATGGATAAGATGAGGTGATATCAAAACTAACCACCTCATATTCGCATCCAAGCTCCATCCGCTCTTTGATATGGATGCGTCCACCAGTGTATGCGCGGTTTTGGAAAAAAAGATTAATGTTCTTAGCAGCCCCTTTAACATTAGTAACGTGCACACCATCATCGTCGTAAACCATACCAGTCAGCTTAGCAAACGCTTCAGACGGGGCAGTAGACCGCAACTGATCAATACTTTTTCCATGTATCTTAGCATAAGCCTCTAAGATCGCCATTAAGGCTTCCACATCGCGCTTTGCATATTCGATATGTGCAGGGTCGGTTGGACAAAACCCTTCAAAATGTGATATTTCCAACTTGGGAAGATGCGGTGCAAACGATTTTGCTAGGCTTCGCAACGACCCAGCCATCATCCTCATTGTATCTTTAACCATGTAACGTGTGCCGTTGTATTCGAAGACGCCAGATACAAAGGCAGACCCTGACGTGGTTGCTAAGAGTCTGCCCGCGGGAAGCGCATGGCAAATTCGCGGCAGATCGAACGCCGCGTTATGGATGAAGATATGACAATCTTTTATGGTATTCTTATGCTCTTCAACTACTTTGTTAAGGTAATCAAAAGCCTGTCGCACACACTCTTGATGACCGTCAATAAAAACCAGCGGCTCTTTAGAGTGCGCAGGGTGGTTTAATAGCAACTGAACTGATAGAATATCACCACGAAAGCCTGCGGTCTCCGTGTCGAGCGCTACGATGAGAGGATGTTTCTTCGCACCAGCCTTACACACCGTTTTTTCCTCGGCTTCCCTTTCCGTCCACAGTGCAGCTAATTCGGCTTCGCTCGCTGCCGCAAACCGCTTGTACTCGTCCGCGGTGATTTTAAAAGTTTTTGTGGTGCCAGACCGCGAAACGAAATAGGTTGTATACTTTCCCCTTTTTGTCTCAACTTTGTACATAAAATAATACCTCTTTGCTTATTAAACACACGGTGATGTTAAAACACCACCGTTTTACTATGGATTGTTATCGCTTCCGTTTTGGGATTGGGACTAGTTTAACGGGTTTGTCTTCAACAATAAAGACGTTGCGTACATCATACAGCCCCTTTTTATCCATGTCAGTCATTGAGCCAACGAATTCTGCTTCTGCCGTTTCGAAGTACTCTTCAACCAACTCTGAAACCCGCTTTTTCCCATCGGTAATAATCTTCATTGGGAAGATAGTCCCCGCAGAAATTTCACCTCTAGATGATGCCGAAATTGGTACGTTAAGATAAATATGCGCAAACAATACTTGTCCTTTCTTCAAAACACTATTCGACTTGATGGCTCTATAACTGGTTGGGTAGATTTTTCCCGGCACAAATGTGCTATACTTAGTAAACGCATCAAATCTCTCGGTGTTAAAATACTTTACCATCTGGTTACGTAGTGCAGTGTGCTCGGTTTGTAGCTTTAACCACTCGGCTTCATACTTAGCAGCCTTCGCCCCCTTTTCTTTAATCCATTTATCAACCCAAGCCTTCTTAGCCGCTGGTGATTGTTGGAACTTCTTCGTTTCTTTATGCCGCTCCCAGCTAGCTACATCCTTCCGATAGCTTTCCATCTGCTTCTTCTTTGCAGCCAACTTCACGCTTAACTTGTCGTATTTCGTCTGAAGTTTATTCAGCGTAATTGCGTCCTTAAGATACTCTTCATTTAACACACCAGTCAATTTTTCGGCACTCGTCTTAATGGTTACACGCTGGGTTTTTCTCTTTTTCGCTTTTCCTCGCGTGCTACTTTTCCCCTTTTTCAGCGGGTTAGTTGCTTTTGATTTTACCTTAGCCATGGTATTACTCCTTTCCGTCTCTATCGTAACAAACATTAACATCGGTTTGGTTGTCGTACACCTCGAAGCGTACCACTTTACTGCCGCGGAAATAACCAATAACCGCGCGCTCTGTCGATGTTGTTAGCCGCTTCCGTACGGTGAGGATTGCACCGCGTAATGTTGCGTTTTCCCCCGTTTTCACTTCGCCGGTTGTCGTATTCCGTAGAACCCAAGTGTAGATAGCCTGTTTCATTTCTATACCTCTTTTGGTTAAATCTATAATATGTTGCTTAAAACCGTCTTAAAAAGGCGTCCCTATCCGCCGGGGACGCCTTGGTTAGTTAGTGTTTGGCGTCTACCGCTGGTTTCGGCGGCAGCTCCTCAACACAGCGAAAGTCAAAAATATCGTATACCTCAATATTACGCCGTTCTTTCTTTCGGAATGTGGAGAGCCAACGATTGAGCCAACGTTTTGCTAATGCTGCGGCTGTACTAACCCCGTCTGTTCTCAAAACTAGATCAATCTTTTCAATGTTTGGAATAGCCCCATTCTTGCCAACCGTGTTACGATTGATAACCGCAGCTTTAATGGTTAAAACCAAGCCTTCATCTAACACAGCGTTGCCATCTATTGAATGGTGTATACTACTGAAAATTGTCCCGTTAAACTCCCGCTCGAACGTAAGCGATGTCGTGAATTTTGTCCCTAAGAGCGTGCGCATCTCTTCAACCAGCATATCGCGCTTTTTAAAAAGAGAAGCGTGCCCGAAGATGTCTCCGGTGAATACGGCGATTTGTCTGGTTAAGTCGTCGATCGCTTCTTCAAGCCTGTTCACTTCTAAAGCGGTTTCGGCATACTCCGGGCGAAATACTGCGGACACAACTTTAAACTCTCTATTAACAATCTCTTCCAGTGGTTTAACCGCTGTCTTACTCATGATATTACTCCTTATCTGTTTGGTTAACTTGTGTTGTTAAGAGTGTCCCTATTCACTAGGGACACCGTGGTTAGTGTTTAGACTGTTGCTAACGGTTTTAATGGTAGAGTCTCTTCAGTATAAAAACCGAAAATGTCATAAACACTA
>CAYQEZ010000073.1:0-4143 GCA_964416645.1 uncultured Francisella sp.
ACTAAGTAACACCCTTACTAGATGATACTAAAAAAGCCCCATCGGGAGACCGAATGGGGCTTTTTTATGTGCAAAGCACCCTAAACCAACGCCATCGCTTTAATTAACGCATAAACCCGCATACCAACCGACAAGCGCAATTGACGCAATGAGCGCAATGAAATCTGTGCAAACAGGGTCTGTTCCCCCAAACGTAGAGTCAGTAATGCACTCTGCGCACTCGGCTCAATACGCTCAATCGTCACTTTCAACACATTCAACAAACTTGAATCTTGTGGTTCACTTAAACCAATCCCTACATCTCTCGCCATAATGCGCACTCGATAATTGCCCACATGAGCCACTTCGGGCAACCATAATTGGCATTGACTACCACTGGGACACAAACAAGACAAACCATCACCTGCTCGCAAGGTTTCCACCCTGGCCATGAGTACACTGCTTGCCCCTTCGTCGGCAAACAAGGGCGAATCGGCACGAGACAAAGCCTCGGCTAAGGTTTCAACTTTATCTATCCGTCCCTGCTGTAAAAACACTACCCGATCTGCCAAACGCTCGACCTCGGCCGGCGCATGAGTAACATAAATCATCGGTAAATTTAGGCTGTCTTTCAGTTCTGCTAAGAAAGGTAAAATTTCTTTTTTCGTTGCCGTGTCTAATGCCGACAAAGGCTCGTCCAGCAATAACAACTCAGGCGATGATAACAAGGCTCGCGCAATGGCGACGCGCTGTTTTTCACCACCCGATAGTGTTGGCACAGGTGCGTCGAGTTTGTGATCAATGCGACAACGATTCGCCACCTCGAGCAAATCTTGTGTTCGTGGCGCGCGAGCTAAAGCAAACTGTAAATTCTGCCGTACCGTCATGTGGGGAAACAAAGCGCCATCTTGAAAAATAACGCCCACATTGCGTTGCTGGGGTGGCATAAACTGATTTCTGTCTTGCCAGACGTAATCGTTAAACTGAATCCGACCCACGGTCTGCGTTTCTAATCCGGCTAAAACACGCAACAGAGTACTTTTACCACTGCCAGAACGACCAAAAAGTGCTGTCACACCCGTGTTTGGCAAACTTAATTCGGCAATGTCTAAGGTGAAGGCTTCACGCACTAACTGAGTTTGTATCCTTAACATACCTAACCCACCTTCACTTCAAACTTGCGATTCAAGCCATACACCAATAACAGCACGCTAAACGAAAATACTAACATAATCGCTGATAATACATGCGCTTGTGCATACTCCAAGGTTTCAACATGATCAAAAATCGCAATCGACACCATGCGTGTTTCATGCGGAATATTTCCCCCCACCATCAACACCACGCCAAACTCACCTACCGTATGCGCAAAAGCAAGGGTAGCAGCGGTTAAAAATCCACGACGCGACAAAGGCATGACAATCTGCCAAAACCAATCCAAACTTTTCGCACGCATGGTTTTACCCGCATCAATCAGTTGTTGTGGCACTTGTTCGAAGGCGTGCATGAGCGGCTGTACGGCAAAAGGTAACGAATAAAAAACAGACCCAATAACGAGACCCACAAAGGTAAAGGTCAACTGTCCATCGGGATGCCCTAAAAATCGTAACACTTCTGCGACGTAGCCATTGGGATTCATGGTAATGAGCAGATAAAAACCCAACACCGTTGGCGGCAACACTAAGGGTAAAGCCACCAGTGCTTCAAACAGCACCTTCCAGCGCGACGTCATACGCGCCAGTTTCCACGCAATGGGGACACCAATAATGAGCAACACCAAGGTGGTGGTAAATGCAACAGAAAGGGTTGTCCAAATAGGATTAGGGTCGATTTCAACCCCAAAAATAGTCCACATACAGCATCCATTTTTATGCAAAAAGCCTGCGAATAGGAGGCTGTTTAACACCAGTTTTGAAAATTAATTAGGAACAGTATAGCCACTCGCTTCAATAATTTTCTTACCTTCCGCCGATTTCACATAGTCGATAAACGCCTGTGCTGCTTTGCTATTCTCGGCTTTTTTCAGAATCACCACATCTTGGTCTAAAGGTGAATGGTAAGACAAGGGAACCAACCAGTAACTACCCGTATTCACATGCTTAGGATCAACAGTATACGAATGGGCGACAAAACCCATTTGCGCATTGCCTGTAGCAACGAATTGATAGGTTTGACCAATATTTTCACCCATAACAAATTTTGGACGCATAGCCTCTAATAAACCTAGTTTTTTTAAGGTTTGTTCGGCAGCCACACCATAGGGTGCTGCTTTCGGATTGGCTAAAGCGATATGTTTAAAATCCCCTTTTTTTAGTACCTCTGCGGCTTCGACACCTGCGGGAATATTCGGCATCCATAACGATAAACGACCTTGCGCGTAAATAAAGCGAGAGCCTGGCTTAATTTTGCCATCATCTTCCAATTTTTTAGTCGATTTTTGGTCTGCAGAAAAGAAAATATCGAAAGGCGCACCATTTTCAATTTGCGCATATAGCTTACCTGTTGGACCCGCCGACACTTTAATGCTGTTACCCGTTTGCTTCTCAAAATTTTGTCCGAGTGTTTCGATAGTTTTTAAGAAATTAGCGGCAACGGCAACTTTAATTTCATCAGCCAAAACAGAAAGGGGAGCTAGCGTAAATAAGCTAGCAATCACAATAGATTTGAATATCATTAAGAACTCCACAGGAATGATAGGTTGATATCACTTTAGCTATGTTGCCGACACCATATCGATTAACGCAATATACCTTAACACCTATATAGTGTCAACAATATTTAGTTAGGTAAATATTGAATAATAGGCTTAGCCATTATCTGCAAACAGGTACTGAGTCTAACTTACTACTGAACCATAGGGAACCTCTAAAAACCTTGCTTCGCTTGTTTTTAGACTTCCCAAGTTTATTTTTTAGCTGAAAGAAGGGGTTTTATCACTGTGTTACATGCTATTTTTAGCAACCCCTTCCTTCACACTTTAGTGCTGCGTAAGCAGAAACTTCCTACCCATTGGGTTATTAGAGGTGCCCCATATTGATGTTGTTTTGCTGAATATATAGCCGAATCTGCTCAACGAATGATGTCTAAAGCAGGTAAGAGACTATGCCACATTTTTTCTGCGCAAACCAAACATTAACCATCGACGCCTAGCAACACATGACTGGCTTTAATGAGCGCGCAGCAAGCTGAGCCTTCTTGCAGATTCAGCGCTTGCGCACCCTCATGCGTTACCACTGCGGTTAGCGTATTACCACCTGTCAGTTGCAACACCACCTCGGTATTCACTGCGCCATGTACCATGCGAGCGACTTGTCCACACAGTCGATTACGCGCACTGGTTTTCATACTCGCATCGGGCAAGGTTAAAATAACCCAACTGGCTTTAATCAAACCCCAAGCCTGTGATCCGACTGTTAACTGCATACGTTCAACACTGTCATGAGTCACCGTTGCCACCAGCTCATCACCGCCTTGCAGGGCTAACACCACTTCCGCATTCACACTGTCTTGTTTAATGTGTTTGACATGACCAACAAAGGCATTACGCGCACTGGTTTGCATGGTGAGTCTCCTAAGCATGGGTAAAACATCGGCATCAACACCTTCCAAACTGGCTGTCCACATGGCTTGCATTGCCGACAGACGCTCGTGCATCATGACAATTTGCAACCCCGCATGGGTGAGGCGTGCACCACCGCCACCTTTTCCACCATGCTGACTTACCACCAACGGCTGTCCCACTAGGTTATTCATCGCATCGACCGCATCCCAGGCCGCTTTGTAGGTAATGCCCACTTGCTTGGCCGCTTGGCTAATACTGCCCGTTGCATCAATGGCTTGCAGTAAAAACAATCGGCGCGGACTGATTTCTCCCGTACCTAAACGCACATGCCACGGGGCAAAAAATTCAGGTTGCACCACCAGCGTTGGCTGATCGATTCCAGATTGAGACACCATAATTCCTCTTTATCGCTAATGGCTCAACACTATAACGCCATCAGCAACGGGAAGCAACACAACCAGCCTAAGCGACTTTGCTGATATAAAAAAGTATTACATTTACAGTATGCTAGGTGCATTTTTTCTCATACAATTCAAAACAGAGAACGAAATCATAAGCTTATTCACTTCTTTACCTAAACAACACACTGTTTGATATAATTA
>CAYQEZ010000074.1:0-4114 GCA_964416645.1 uncultured Francisella sp.
ACCCTACAGGGAATCACATCCCTGTAGGGGCGGTGGTTCCCTTTTTTATTTCAAAATTGGAGAACTACCATGGATGACAATATTATTGATGATACCAATATCACTGATGACGAATGTGTCTTGGGTGATGTCTTGGATCAACCTACTGATGACGGTGTCATGCCTTTGTCGCAATTTATCAGCGACTTTGGCGGCACATTGATGGATGCGGTAAAAACACAACTGCGTCCTACCTATCTTATTCATGATGAATCTGACAAACGTCGATTGGTTATGGATGGTCTCAAGCGTAAGCCTTTTGTGCAGCAGCAGGACGTTGTTCAAGCTGTTACTAAATTAATGGTCGATGAGGGTGAGCCTGCGTCGATCATTAATGCGGAAATGGGTACAGGTAAAACAATGATGGCCATTTGTGCGGCAGCAGTGATGCACGCTGAAGGCTATCAACGTACCTTGGTGGTTTCGCCACCTCACCTAGTGTACAAGTGGAGACGTGAAATACTGGAGACAGTACCTAACGCAAGAGTATGGGTGCTTAATGGTCCCGATACGCTTCGTAAATTACTCTTGATTCGCAACATGCTGAATAAGCCTGATGTGCCTGAGTTTTTTGTTATGGGGCGTGTGCGGATGCGCATGGGTTTTGATTGGCGACCTGCGTTTGCAGTACGTCGTTATCGTCAATATGGAGAAATGGGCGATGCTGTCAACACACAAGTGGCCGCTTGCCCTAAATGTGGAACACACATTCAACATAGTGATGATGAGCCTATTCCATTAACACCACCATCGGCACAATTGCGCTTGAATGAGAAACGTCAAAATTGCCGTTGTTGTGGTGAGCGTCTGTGGACCTTATCACGCAGAAAAGGCGAGGTGGCCAAAACACGACAAGAAGTCGTCATGGATGCTCTGGTACAGATACCAACGATCGGCAAGAAAACCGCCGAGCGTTTGTATGACACCTTTGGTGACGGCTTGGGTAAGATGTTGGAGGATAACGTCTATTCATTCATTAACCTAATGGATGAAGATGGTGAGTTGCTTTTTACCGACAACCAAGCCAGACGAATGGAAAGAGCCATGTCACGCATGGAGTTTTCATTTGGGCAAGGCGGCTATCAGCCAACCGAGTTCATCAAGCGTTACTTGCCCAGTGGTTACTTTGGTTTGTTGGTCGTGGACGAAGGACACGAATACAAAAACGAAGGATCAGCGCAAGGGCAGGCGATGGCAGTGTTGGCACGCAAGTGTAAGAAGACATTGCTACTGACTGGAACGCTGATGGGTGGATACGCTGATGACTTGTTTTACCTGTTGTGGCGGCTTAATCCTAAGCTGATGATTGACGATGGCTTCACCTACCGTAAAGGTGGGTTAGGAAGTGCAGCGCAATCATTCTTGCGTCAGCATGGTGTTATTAAAGAAGTGACTCGTGTTAAAAGTTCCGATAGCGAACGTCGTTCACATCGAACTGCTAAAGGAGATCAGGTTGATACGAGATCCGCAAAAGCACCAGGCTTTGGACCAAAAGGCATCATGCGCTATGTGGTACCTTACACGGCTTTCTTAAAACTTAAGGATATTGGCGGCAATATTTTGCCGCCATACCAAGAGCACTTTGAGAAAGTTGAAATGACGGATAATCAGGCAGATTACTATCGTAAGATGGCATCAAGCTTGCAGTCTGAGTTGAGACAAGCATTGGCGAAAGGCGATACATCATTAATGGGTGTCGTGCTCAATACTTTGCTTGCTTGGCCTGACACCTGCTTCCGTTCAGAAACAGTGCGTCACCCGCATAACCGTTCAACGCTGGCGTATGCACCAAGCATTTTTGACGAAGCGGAGATTTCTCCGAAGGAAGCAAGAATGCTGGAAATATGCAAAGCCGAGAAACTCAGAGGTCGTCGCACGCTGGTGTACACCGTTTACACAGGCACACGTGATACCACTGGACGCTTAAAGTCACTACTGGAAGCCGAAGGGCTGAGAGTAGCGGTGTTAAAGGCAAGTGTTGAAGCGGCTAAGCGCGAAGATTGGTTACTTGACCAGGTCGATCGAGGTGTTGATGTCATCATTACCAACCCCGAACTAGTTAAGACAGGATTGGACATGCTCCAATTCCCAACCATCGTGTTCATGCAGACAGGTTACAACGTCTATACGGTACAACAGGCAGCACGTCGCTCCTGGCGTATCGGACAGAAGTTGCCCGTCGACGTGTACTTTTTAGGCTATGGCGACTCAGCGCAGATTACCTGCCTAGAACTCATGGCCAAGAAGATAACGGTTAGTCAATCAACCTCTGGCGACATGCCAGACTCAGGACTAGACATCCTCAACCAGTCAGGTGACAGCGTTGAGGTTGCCCTAGCCAAACAACTCCTTGGTAGAGGATAAAACTACCGCAAGATCCCACGCCGCAAGGTGTGGGTTTTTTGTTGGCATAAAAATGGTCTTTTGACGACAGATTGTTAGTAGTCACGAGATCACCATGCAAATGCCTCGGTCTTCTGATGATGTCATCAGCCTTCATATTTGATGCAGAGCTTT
Organism: uncultured Francisella sp.; assembly: GCA_964416645.1. Lineage (GTDB taxonomy): Bacteria > Pseudomonadota > Gammaproteobacteria > Thiomicrospirales > Thiomicrospiraceae. Next base: position 2,557 of record CAYQEZ010000074.1, read on the forward strand.
TAACATTGCCATCTGAGTCAACAATCTCAACATCTTTTTCAGCATGGAGTCGTTTAATTACCATGGTTACCGTGTAATGAAAATGGGTATTCTGTTCCAAAAACGGATGTTTTTGAGACACTCCACAAAACACATCAAAAAGTACTTGAACACTGTACCAATATTGTGTCAGAATCAAAATCTCAAAAACCTGTATCAAAACGCCATATTTGATGATGTATAGCTTGCCTAAAAGTACTACGACTGAGTAAATCGTGAAGGGTATTGAGAGTTTAAAGCAAAGCTTGATTACAGCAGGCTTGAATGAATCCCAGATACAGAAAGTTTTGTCTGAACAAAAGTTTAATTTACCTAAACTTGAGATTGAACGTTGAAAATTGGTTACGCCCGTGTCTCAACATTGCAACAATCGGTAGACCTTCAAGTTGATGCCTTGCGTGCCGTTGGTTGTGACACTATATACGAGGAAACTCAATCTGGTGCTAAGTCGGGCAAGGAGCGTCCCGAGTTAGCAGCTTGTTTAAAAGCACTGCGCCTTGGTGATGTTCTGGTGGTATGGAAGCTCGATCGACTGGCAAGGAGTACGCGCGAATTAATCACGATAGTGCAAGACTTGGCGAGTCGAGGAATAGGCTTTGAGTCGTTGACTGAACAAATTGAAACTAACACACCTGCTGGTAAACTGCTCTTTCATATTATGGGTGCGTTAGCAGAATTTGAGCGAGACCTTATTCGTGAGCGCACAAAGGCTGGGCTTGAAACGGCACGTGCGCGTGGGCGCATGGGCGGTCGTCCAGCGAGCCTGAGTGAGTCAGATAAGAAAATGATTAAACTGATGTCGAATAATCAAGAAATCAGTCCCATAGAAATTGCAAAACGCTTTAAAATAAGCAGAACTACATACTATCGCACACTTAAAGAAATCGAATGAACAATGAAGTCTTAAACTTTGATTTTGCTTCAGGCATCAAAAAAGCCAAAAAAGTAAGCGGTTTTTTGCCTTCTAATGCAGACGTGATCGGTATTATTGATGCATCGACTCATCGCAACACACTGAATGAACTAATTGCTCAATTATGGACTCAAGCCAAGCTAACGCACTATGATATAGATAAAAAGCATCCTACCTCTTGGAATACGGTTAGTAAAGCAATTTTTAAATGCTTGCAGTTGAGTCCGATTAACATCAATGGGCAAGCATTGGCAGAACGTCTTACTATATCAACCCCGCGTGCTTGCTACTATACCAGTAAACAAGAGTGTTCTGAAGTACCTGTATCGGCAACGGCAACTCAAGCTTCTTTTGTTTTAGGGGAGTTAGAGGACTTATGGCCGTCGAACGTCAAATACCCCCAAGGGGATTATTTGATGCGCCTTAAATTCTTGGGCAGGAAACAGACGATTTTAGTGGAAAAAAACCTGTTCGATCATATTTTTTCACAATATACACAAGCGTTAATCGCCTTTCAAACCAAACAGCCTTTTAGGTTTGTGGTATTAGCTAAAGTCTATCGTCGAAATACTAAGCTAAAAAGCCTGAAACAAGGACTTGTTTTAG
>CAYQEZ010000075.1:0-4078 GCA_964416645.1 uncultured Francisella sp.
AAACACAAAAGCAGCCCGAAGGCTGCTCATGTATTGCTATGACAAAAAGCAATTAAGCTTTCTGCTCTACCACTCTTGGACGAATACCCAACTCACGCAACTGAGTTGCCGCCACATCCGAAGGTGCATTCGTCAGCACACAAGCTGCTGATTGTGTTTTCGGGAAGGCAATGACATCACGAATCGACGGCGCACCGACCATCATCATCACCAAACGATCTAAGCCAAACGCCATACCCGCATGCGGTGGTGTACCGTATTGCAGTGCTTCAACGAACCAACCGAATTTACTGTCAATGTCTTCTTGCGACAAGCCCAACAGCTCGAACACGCGAGATTGCATACGAGGATCGTGAATACGCACCGAACCACCGCCCAACTCGATACCATTCAGCACTAAGTCATAAGCTTTAGCGGTTAGATTGGATAGGTCTGCATCAGCAGATAAGTCATCTAGGCTACCTTTAGGTGCGGTAAACGGATGGTGAACCGCAACATAACGGTTAGCTTTATCATCATATTCAAACATTGGGAAATCCACTACCCATAAAGGCGCCCATTGTTTTTCCATCATATTACGATCTTCAGCCACTTTAACACGCAAAGCACCTAAAGCATCATTCACCACTTTCGCTTTGTCTGCACCAAAGAATACTAGGTCGCCATTTTTCGCACCAACACGTTCTAAAATCTGCATCACTTGATCGGGGAAGAACTTCACAATCGGCGACTGCAAACCATCAATGCCATTTTCGATGGCGTTGACTTTAATCCATGCCAAGCCTTTCGCACCGTAAATACCCACGAATTGAGTATAGTCGTCGATTTCTTTACGCGACATTTCGCCGCCGTTGGGCACACACATGGCAACGACACGACTTTTCGGATCTTTGGCTGGTGCCGCAAATACCTTAAATTCAATGTCTTGTAACAAGTCAGCGACATCAACCAATTCCATACTAAACCGCATATCAGGACGATCCGAACCGAAGCGACGCATGGCTTCTGCATAAGGCATACGCTGGAAATCGCCTTCAAAACTAACACCTAAAACTTCATTGAAGACAGTTTTAAACAATCCTTCCATTAATGCCATGTATGCTTCTTGATCAACGAAAGACGCTTCCATGTCCACTTGAGTGAATTCTGGCTGACGGTCGGCACGTAAGTCTTCATCACGGAAACACCGTGCTACTTGGTAATAACGATCCATGCCCGACATCATCAACATCTGTTTGAACAGCTGAGGCGATTGCGGCAAGGCAAACCATTCACCTTGATGGGTACGACTCGGCACTAAATAGTCACGCGCACCTTCGGGCGTTGATTTGGTTAGAATCGGCGTTTCAATCTCATTAAAAGCATGGTCTTCTAAGTAGCGACGCATGATTGATACCGTTTTAGAACGCGTACGCAAGTTATTCTGCATGCCATCACGACGCAGATCAAGGTAGCGATACTTCAAACGCACTTCTTCAGAAAGGTGTTTTTCATCCAATTGGAAAGGAATCGGCTCAGCCATACTCAGCACTTGCAAGTCTTTTGCTAGCACCTCGATTTTACCGCTGGCAATATTGGCATTCGCTGTACCTTCTGGACGCAAACGCACACGCCCTTGAATCTGTAGCACACATTCATTGCGAATATGCTCTGCTTTAGCAAAGGCATCAGCAGTATCGGGATCCACCACCACTTGCACGAATCCAGTATGATCGCGCAAATCGATAAAAATCACCCCGCCGTGATCACGACGACGATTGACCCAACCACACAATTGAACCGTGTGACCTTCTAACGCTTCCGTAACACTATTTGCTAAATGCGAACGCATCGTCATTTTATTTCTTCCTTTACCAATTTATCTTTTTCAGTTGCTTTTTCTTGTAGTTCAGGCACAACAACACCACCAGAAATGATCATTTTTAGTGCTTGTTCAACCGACATATCTAAGGGAACCAAATCGTCTTTTGAAACCATTAAAAAGAACCCTGATGTAGGATTAGGTGTTGTTGGTACAAAAACATTCACCACCGAATTGAGCCCAGTTTTAGCTTGAGCTTCACCTGTTTTCGTACTGGTCTGAAAAGCGAGTGTCCAAGTGCCTCGACGCGGGTATTCAATTAAATAAGCTTTTTGAAATGACTGCTCCGAACCAACAAAGGCCTCAGTCACTTGTTTTACAGCAGAATAAATAGAACGCACCAAAGGAATTCGAGACAACAAACCTTCCCAGAAACCGACAAGTTTTTCACCCAAGTAATTAGCGACAATGATACCTGTAACCAGAATCACCACGGCTGTCATCAACAGACCAAAACCTGGGATATGGTATCCTAACAATTCATCAGGGCGATAAGCTGAGGGGAGCAATATCAGCACCTGATCAAAGGTTTCAATTAAAAAATTAATGACCAGTACCGTTACCCCTAAAGGCAACCATACCAATAAACCAGCCATTAAATACTTGCGCATTCCTTGTTACCTTGTAGAAGCTTACTTGTCATCCATGAGCGATAACAATAAAATCGAGTATTATAACACGTGGCGCCCAACAAACTCACAAGGTATTGATGATGAACGACACAAAACCAGCACATTGTTTGCACTTAAAACGCATTGGCATCGACACCTATCGCGAACAGGTTGCTTACCTACATCGTCACTGTCCTTTGTACCAAACCGAAGGATTTCGCGCCCTGTCTAAACTTGAAATTCGTGCTGATGGCCAAACGATTCTAGCCACGCTGAATATTGTTGAAGACGATCAACTCCTCAGTCCATCAGAGTTGGGATTAAGCACTACCGCCTTTGCGCAATTAGGGCTAAAGGAGGGCACTTCAGTCAGCGTTAGGCAACCACCTCCCGTACACTCGATGAAAGCAGTCAGAGCGAAAATCGCGGGCGAACGGCTCAGTCAAGCAGAATACAACGCTATTTGTCAGGATATTGTTGCCCATCGTTATGCCAAAGAAGAGTTAGCGGCCTTTTTGGTGTCTTCCGCACAATCTGGTATGGATCGTGAAGAAGTGCTGTTTTTAACCAGAGCCATGACCGAGACAGGTAAACATATCAACTGGGATGAACCTATGGTGGTTGATAAACACTGTATCGGCGGCATTCCTGGCAACAGAACCACCATGATTGTCACGCCGATTGTGGCAGCTTATGGTCTACTCATGCCCAAAACTTCCAGTCGCGCCATTACTTCTCCCGCTGGCACAGCCGACACTATGGAGGTCTTGGCTGAAGTTAATCTGACGATGGAAACACTGCGCCATATCGTGCATCAAGAGCGCGCTTGTCTCGCATGGGGCGGAACAGCCAACCTTGCTCCAGTCGATGACATTCTCATTTCAGTTGAACGTCCATTAAGCCTAGACTCTCAGGGTCAAATGATTGCTTCTATTTTGTCCAAAAAGCTCGCTGCAGGCGCGACGCATTTATTATTAGACATACCTGTTGGACCACATGCTAAAGTGACCAACATGCGAGATGCGATACAACTACGCAAACTATTTGAGTATGTCGCTTTACATACTGGCTTACAAATCGAAGTGATTATTACCGACGGCAGCCAACCCATTGGTAAAGGCATTGGACCAGTGTTAGAAGCGCGTGATGTCATGCAAGTGCTGGCTAATGACAGCAGAGCTCCAGCCGATCTTCGCGAAAAATCTTTACAACTTGCAGGTCGCATTTTAGAGTTTCACCCAGATGTTCGGGGTGGTAATGGCTACCACCTTGCCAGAGACATTCTCGAATCGGGTCGAGCGCTAGAAAAGATGAACCGCATCATTGAGCGACAAGGAAAAAAAGAAGCGATGAATGTTGCAGAATTGGTTATTCCAGTCAAAAGTAATCATAATGGCGTCATTAAGTCGATCGACAATCTCATCATTGCACGCATTGCCCATATGGCAGGCGCACCACTCAATGCAGGCGCTGGCATCGACCTTAATCGAAAACTAGGCGATAAAGTCCGCAAAGGAGAAACCTTGTACCAAGTTTATACCAGCTTTCAGGCAAACTGGGACTTTGTACAACAGTTTATCCACGAACAAGGTAACGGCTACGCCAT
>CAYQEZ010000076.1:0-4072 GCA_964416645.1 uncultured Francisella sp.
ACTCATGATGAGATAAGCTAAGGCGCCAGCGAATAGGATCAGTCCCCATTCTATCCAGCCAATAGCCTCAGTACCAAAACCTGTTTGAAGCAGCGGTACATAGGTGATGATCAGCTGACAACTCATCACCAATAGAACAGTCACCCACAAGGCTGGTGTTGCCACAAATGTTTGGCGAGTGAGGGTTGAACCATAGAGGTTACGACTAAAAAACAGATAATACACCTCGAGTAGTACCAGCATATTCATGGCAATAGTACTGGCCTGCGCATGACCATAATCATAAGCCACAGCTAAAGAATAACTTCCATAAACCAGTGTAAAGAACAAGCCACCAACAAATGCCATTTGCCAAGCTAAGGCACCAGAAATTAAGGATTCAAAACGGGTGCGAGGTGGTCGTTGCATGGCATTCGCTTCTAAGGGTTCGTAGAGTAGGGCAATGCCGAGCGTTACCGCTGTGACAAGATTAATCCATAAAATTTGTACAGGAGAAATGGGTAAGGTTAGCCCCCATAATAGGGCCACTAAAATGGTTAAGGCTTCAGCGGTATTGGTAGGCAAGGTCCAGCGAATGACCTTGCGGATGTTGTCATAGGCACGCCGACCCTCTTGTACCGCCGCCACGATTGAAGCGAAGTTGTCATCTGCCAGCACCAAGTCTGCTGCCTCTTTGGCCACCTCACTGCCTTTTTTACCCATAGCAATGCCGACATCAGCGCGCTTTAAGGCTGGTGCATCATTAACGCCGTCACCTGTCATGGCAACCGTTAAGCCTAATGATTGAAATGCCATTACCAAGCGAAGTTTATGCTCTGGGCTGGTGCGAGCGAAAATATTGGTATGCGGGATTTGTTCAAGTAGTGCTTCATCACTGAGTTGCTCAATTGCTTGTCCCGTCATCACGATACTCGTGTTAGCAAGCCCCATTTTCCGACCAATCGCTTGTGCTGTGTCGGCATGATCACCAGTAATCATTTTTACCGCAATACCCGCTTTATAAGCGATTTGAATGGCTTCTATCGCTTCGGGTCTTGGTGGATCGCTCAGTCCGACCAAGCCAATGAGAATTAATTCATGGACAAGATCATCGTGCGATAAGATCGTTTGTTGTGCTTGCACCGACTTGTAAGCAAAGGCCAGTACCCTTTGTCCCTGTTGCGTTAAACTGGCGAGTTGTTGCAGCCAATAAGCCAGATCAATCGCCACGGCTGCATTAGCTTCATTAACTTGCCATTGACAGAGCGATAGCAGAGCTTCAGGGGCACCCTTCACTAAAATAACGCCATGATGTTCATGGTCATGGTTGAGAGTGGCCATATAACGATGGCGTGGATCAAATGGAATGACATCGGTTCGAGTCCACTGTTTGCGCTCTGCCATGCTATTCGCATCTATTTTCATTGCCAAGGTGAGCAAAGCAATTTCCATCGGGTCGCCTGCAGACTGCCACAAACCTTCCTGGCTTTGGAAGAGTTCAGCATCGTTACACTGACAGGCAATTTGTGCGAGCAGTTTAAGCTGATTCGGATTCTGTTTACCGTCTGTTAAGGCCGTAACTTCGCCAATGGGCTCATAACCTAATCCATCGACTTGATAGGCTGTTGACGTGGTAATGACTTGATTAGCCAACATTTCATTGCGTGTTAAAGTGCCTGTTTTATCGGTACAAATGACAGAAACAGAACCAATGGTTTCAATCGCGGGTAAACGACGCACAATTGCTTGTCGCCGTGCCATGGCTTGCACACCAAAGGCGAGACTAATGGTCAAAATGGCGGGTAATCCAGCTGGAATAGCTGATACAGAAAAAGCCACTACCGATAAAAACAACTGTTCAAAAGCGATTTGATAAACCCAATAACCAAGCACAAGGGTGGCGAGCGCAATGATTAAAATGAGTCCAGTAAGCTGTTTCGCAAACACAGCAATCTGTAACGTCAGTGGGGTGTGTAAGGTGGTTACTTGATTCAATAAGCCGCTGATTTTACCCAATTCGGTTGATTGTCCAGTATGCACAACCACCCCCATACCTTGACCGCTGGTAATAAAGGTTCCACTAAATAGCATAGACTGACGTTCAGCCAATGGCGCATCGCTTGCAACGGCTTGCGCACGTTTTTCAATCGATAGGGATTCACCAGTGAGCGTCGATTCTTGCGCACTTAATGCATGGCTTTGCAGCACGCGTAAATCAGCTGGCACCTTATCTCCTGCCTCTAATAGCAAAATATCGCCTGGAACTAACTGCTCAGAGTCGATTATTTTTTGATGACCATTGCGCATGACCCGAGCTTGCAATGAAAGTAATTGACGAATGGCATCAATAGACGCTTCGGCACGTCCTTCTTGAATAAAACCAATGACGGCATTAATGACCACTACGGCCAGAATGACAATGGTATCAATCCAATGACCGAGTAACCCCGAGATGACGCCAGCACCAATAAGTACATAGACAAGCACATTATGAAATTGTCGCAAAAAACGTAACCAAGCTGGGGTTTTATGATAGGCTGGTAGCCGATTAGCACCATAAGTTTGCAAACGATCTTGTGCCATAGAGTCACTTAACCCACTGCGTTGACTGGCAAGCCTATTTAATACTTGGCTTTCTGACAGACTATGCCAAGAAGTTTGTTCATTTAGCATCACGTCAATTCCCTTCATTTTGATTTAGTTTAACTAAGGCGAAACCTTGTATCGTCTGAACCGAGACTGTAAGATATTTTGTGTAAATAGCGTTAATCATAACAACACGCGATTAGCATACATGATGATAAACTGAGTCATAGCCGATTTCCAATCACATAATGGCATTGTCCATTTTTTAGCGAGCGGATGTAGAGCCAAATACATCAATTTGAGCACAGCAGCATCATTGGGAAATGATCTGCTTGTTTTACTCACTTGTCGTAAGCTGGCGTTCAATGACTCATTCGCTTTAAGGGCATTTTCCATCCCCATTTCTGCCTCATCCATCCAGCGTTCAATTTCTTGTTGGGTAATGTCGTTGTTTCTGGCTGCTATTCACTGGATTATTACAGCTCTCACCATAAAACATGGTTAAAATATTTTACAAAAAATAATTTTACAGCTAAAATGTAAAATATTTTATACATATAATGTTATTATGGATTATCATTCTTTGAGTGCTTATTGCGCGAGCTTACGTCAAGAAACAGGTAAAACCCAGCAAACCGTTGCCGATGATATTGGTATTTCACGCGCAACCCTTAATGCTTTCGAAACAGGACGCGCAACGGATATTGGTTTAAGAAAACTCCTTAAACTATTAGACTATTACGGTTACGAAGTGCAGGTACAACACAAGGCTGCATTACCCACGCTAGAGATGTTGCTGAATGAACGCTAGTTTAAAGGTATTGGTAAATCAAAAGCCCTCTGGTGTGCTTATTAAAGAAAGTGGTGAGTTTGTGTTTCAGTATCAGCAACCAGCAGCAGAGGCATTTATCTCACTTACCATGCCTGTAAGGGCTAAAAACTACACCTTGTTTCACTTAATGCCTATTTTTGAAATGCACTTGCCCGAAGGCTATTTGTTATCTGTCATCAAAAAACACTTCGCCAAAATAACGGCTACCGATGATTTTGGTTTGCTCAACATTTTAGCTCCTAGCGTGCGTGGTCGTTTAACCTATCAAGGTGATCAACAGAAATCTAGCAGCAGCTTGTCTTTATCCGATGTGTTACACGGGCGAACGGAAAACCTATTTCAATCGTTGGTCGAACGCTTTGCGCTCTCATCCCCATTAAGTGGTGTTCAGCCAAAAGTCTTAGCTAAGGTGCAAGATAAAGCGACGCTTATGCACGAAGAAGTTATTGTTAAAGCCTGGGGGGATGATTATCCAGAGTTGGCTTTAAATGAATACTTGTGTATGAAAGCGGTGAAGTTGGCTGGTATTCCAGTGCCCGAGTGTTATTTGTCTGATGATGAACGTTTGTTTGTCATGAAGCGTTTCGATGTGCTAGAAACGGGCGAAGCATTAGGATTTGAAGATATGTGCGTTTTGCAAGCCAAGCGTCGAGATGATAAATACAACGGTAGTTA
>CAYQEZ010000077.1:0-3985 GCA_964416645.1 uncultured Francisella sp.
AATTACGGAAGGCTTACCGCGCGAGATTGAATTGCGCCAGAAACAATATGAATATTACCGTGATTTAGTGCTGAGTTTTCCTAAGGGGTGCAATCTATGAGCGAGAACAAGATCGTGTTGTTTCGTGATGCCAGTATTCGTAGCTACTGGGATGCCGAGCAAGAAGAGTGGTTTTTTTCGGTGGTGGATGTGGTGGCGGCACTTACAGATAGTGCAAACCCTACAGACTATCTAAAAAAACTGCGCAAACGGGATGCGCTGCTCGGTGAGTACATAGGGACAAATTGTCCCCAGGTAGCCATGCGGACAGATATGGGAAAGCTTCGGAAAACACTTGCCGCGACGACACAACATATATTACGGATTATCCAATCCATTCCCTCCAAAAAAGCAGAACCGTTCAAGTTATGGTTGGCACAGATGGGCAGTCAACGCCTAGATCAACTGCAAGACCCAGAGCTATCGATAGAACAAGCGATGCTAGATTATAAACGCCTTGGTTATTCGGACAACTGGATCAACCAACGTCTCAAGAGCATTGAAATTCGCAAGGAACTAACCGACGAATGGAAAAAGCACGGCTTGCAAGAAGGTGCGGAATTTGCCTTTCTCACCGATGTGATTTACAAAACGTGGGCTGGGAAAACCGCTAAAGAATACAAGCAGTACAAAGGGCTAAAAAAAGAAAATCTACGCGACAATATGACCAATAAAGAATTGGTCATGAATATGCTGGCAGAGCTTTCTACCAAGGAAATTTCAGAAGCCGTACAACCTCAGACGTTGGACGAGCACACAGATGTGGCTAAACGTGGTGGCGGTGTAGCAAAAGAGGCTCGTCTGAAGTTAGAAGCCGAAACTAGACAACCAGTTGTCACCTCGCAAAATGCCAAGCAATTGGGCGTATTAAACAAGGAAGCAGAGAAATGACCACCTACACCCCCATTGCCGAATCGAACCATTTCATTGTTCTGGATAAGTACAGCAGAGATTGGAAGGCGGTCGAAAGCTACCAAAGCGAAGGCGATTTAGAACGCGAGTTTATTCAAGATTTGGTCAACCAAGGTTATGAATACCTACCCAATCTGAACACGCCCGATGCCTTGCTTGCCAATGTTCGTATGCAGTTGCAAACACTCAATAACGTGCAATTTACGGATGCCGAATGGCTGCGCTTTGTCGAAACCTTCCTAGACAAGCCCAGTGACGGCATTATCGAGAAAACCCGCAAAATTCACGATGATTACATTCATGACTTTGTGTTTGATGATGGGCGCATTCAAAACATCTATCTGCTAGACAAAAAGAACATTGCTCGCAATAAACTACAAGTTATCAAACAGTTTGAGCAAAAAGGCAGTCATGCCAATCGCTACGATGTGACCATTCTCGTTAATGGTTTACCGCTTGTGCAAGTGGAACTTAAAAAGCGTGGCGTGGCGATTCGTGAAGCCTTTAACCAAGTACACCGTTACAGCAAAGAAAGTTTCAATAGTGAACATTCCTTGTTCAAGTATTTGCAGTTATTTGTTATTTCCAACGGTACCGACAGCCGTTATTTTGCCAACACCACCCAGCGCAATAAAAACAGCTTCGATTTTACGATGAACTGGGCGAAGGCAGATAACAGCCTCATTAAAGACCTCAAAGACTTCACCGCTACTTTTTGTCAAAAGCATACCTTGCTCAATGTGCTCCTGCACTACTCGGTGTTTGATGTCAGCAATACCTTGCTCGTGATGCGCCCTTACCAGATTGCCGCTACCGAGCGCATTCTATGGAAGATCAGAAGCAGCTATGGATCAAAAAACTGGAGCAATACCGACAGCGGCGGTTTTATTTGGCACACCACAGGCTCTGGCAAAACCCTAACCAGCTTCAAAGCGGCACGTTTGGCAACGGAACTAGACTTTATCGACAAGGTATTCTTTGTCGTTGATCGTAAAGATTTAGACTACCAAACCATGAAGGAGTATCAACGCTTCTCGCCCGATAGTGTCAATGGCTCGGACAGTACCGCTGGCTTAAAGCGCAATCTGGAAAAAGATGATAATAAAATCGTTGTCACAACCATCCAAAAGCTTAATAATCTGATGAAAGGCGAGGGCGACCTGCCCATTTACGGCAAACAGGTGGTATTTATTTTTGATGAGTGTCATCGTAGCCAGTTTGGTGAGGCGCAGAAGAATCTCAAAAAGAAATTCAAGAAGTTCTATCAGTTCGGATTTACGGGTACCCCAATTTTTCCTGAAAATGCACTAGGAGCTGAAACCACCGCCAGTGTTTTTGGTCGAGAATTGCATGCTTATGTCATTACCGATGCCATTCGTGATGAAAAAGTGCTGAAATTCAAGGTGGACTACAACGATGTGCGCCCGCAGTTCAAAGCAATTGAGTCCGAGCAGGACGAGAAAAAACTCAGCGCGGCAGAAAACAAGCAGGCATTATTACATCCCGACCGAATCTGTGAGATTACTCAGTATATTTTGAACAACTTCCGCCAGAAAACCCATCGCCTGCAAGCGGGGAATAAAGGCTTCAATGCGATGTTTGCGGTGAGTAGCGTAGATGCCGCCAAGTTGTACTATGAATGCTTTAAGGAATTACAAAAGGATAGTGACAAACCGCTCAAAATCGCCACCATCTTTTCGTTTGTCGCCAATGAAGAACAAGATGCCATTGGTGACATTCAGGATGAAAGTTTTGATGTTTCTGCTATGAACAGCAGTGCCAAGGAATTTTTGAGTGCGGCGATTAGCGACTATAACACGCTATTCAAATCGAATTACAGCGTCGATAGCAAGGGTTTCCAAGACTATTATCGCGACTTGGCAAAACAAGTGAAAGCTAAAGAAATCGATTTGCTCATCGTGGTGGGTATGTTCCTTACGGGCTTTGATGCGCCCACGCTAAACACCTTATTTGTAGATAAAAACTTGCGCTATCACGGGTTAATGCAAGCCTACTCGCGCACCAATCGCATTGTTGATGCCACCAAAACCTTTGGCAACATCGTCACCTTCCGCGACTTGGAGCAGGCAACCATTGACGCCATCACCTTATTCGGTGATACAAACACCAAAAACCTGGTGCTAGAAAAGAGCTACAAGGAATACATGGAAGGATTTACCGATACCACGACAGGGGAAGCACGGCGTGGTTTTATCGAGGTAGTTCAAGAACTAGAAAACCGTTTCCCCGACCCAACCGCCATTGAAAAAGAAGCCGATAAAAAAGCTTTTGCCAAGTTGTTTGGTGAATATTTACGTGTCGAGAATGTTCTACAAAACTATGACGAGTTTGCCAGTTTAAAAGCACTGCAACAGGTCGATATGACAGACCCAGAAGCCGTCGAAGCCTTTAAGACTTTGCACCATCTGACAGATGACGACTTGACCGCACTGCAAACGATAACACTGCCAAGCGAGCGCAGTATTCAGGATTATCGTTCTACCTATAATGATGTGCGTGACTGGTTACGCCGCCAAAAAGAGGGAGCTGAGAAGGAAGCCTCCACCATCGACTGGGATGATGTGGTTTTTGAAGTGGATTTGCTTAAATCTCAGGAAATCAACCTAGACTACATTTTGGAGTTGATCTTCGAGCATAACAAGAAAATCAAGAGCAAGTCCGAGTTAGTTGATGAGGTTCGTCGCGTCATTCGGGGTAGTCTTGGAAACCGTGCCAAAGAGAGCCTACTGGTTGATTTCATCAATCAAACCGATCTGGACAAAATTGGCGATAAAGCCAGTGTTATTGATGCCTTCTTCATCTTTGCTCAAGCGGAACAGCAGAAAGAAGCGCAAGAACTCATCACTTCTGAAAATCTGAATGCGGAGGCTGCCAAACGTTATATCACCACATCACTTAAACGCGAGTTTGCCAGCGAGAATGGCACAGAACTCAATGCCATTTTGCCTAAAATGAGTCCGCTGAATCCGCAATATTTGATAAAAAAACAGAGTGTTTTTCAAAAAATTGCTGC
>CAYQEZ010000078.1:0-3941 GCA_964416645.1 uncultured Francisella sp.
GGGCTGCTCCAGACCATGGTCTGACAGAGCAACTCAGAGCAACCAAGACCAACCCTACAGAGCAACCAAGACCAACCCCAGACCATGCTGAAAACAGGGCGAAAATCGCAGCACTGGAGGTGGAGGTGCGCATGCTGCGCGAGCGCCTGGATGAGTGTCATAAGCGCGAAGAGTGGATGAGGGAGCAGGTCGAAAAGACGCAGCGATTGCTGGAATACAAGCCCGAACAACCAACAAAGAAGACATGGAGACTTTGGTGATGGCAGAGCAGAGCGAGTTATTCAAAGCAGAGACGACGTGGTTTCACGTCTTCCGGGACATGATCGAGTCCGGGGATGTGGCGAAAATGGGGTCTCACGCTGTAAACGTTTACCTGGTCATTAAGGCACATACTAATTTCGCCACTGGGCGGTCTTTTCCTGCAATAGAGACGATCAGTGAAAAGTCGGGGGTCTCGCTCGCGCAGGTCAAACGTGAGCTCAAGACGCTTGAGGAGTTCGGCTACATCACAAAAGAGAAGAAAGGCCGACACAACATTTACACCTTGCGTGAGAAGGTCAACATCATAGGTGAAGACGGGCGGCCAACAGCCGTGGCGACATGGGACTATTTGCCAAGTAGCGTTCAGCACGCTGTAGCCGATCTAAAAAATGTGATGGTGTCGGGTGAGTTGGTCGGAGCCAAAATCGTCCATATCGAGCGCCTGAACGTGCAGATCATCAACGGCACGAACAATATGGGCGTTCAGTTCAATGAATCGGACCTCGCATCGCTACCAAAAGACATGCAAGACATACTCCTCAAGCTGCGTGAAAACGTGCAAAAAAGAACAACATCCGAAGGCTAAAGTTATACACAGCTCAGAGTGATACGTGTCTGTGTGATACCTGTTCGGGGTCAATAGGTGTCTGTGTGATACCTGTTCGGGGTCAATAGGTGTCTGTGTGAGCCCCTAACTAGATTTATATATATAAATTTAACAAGATCAGAAAAACTGTGGATAAGTCCAAAAACTTGAGCCACACGACTTCTGGGGCTGCGCCCCTAGACCCCCGCTGGCGGCCTCTGGCCGCCCTGCGCTTCGGCTAGGGCATCGACCTTTGCACGACCGAAAAAACCGAAATCCGGTTTAGCGAAGAAAAACAGCCTCACTTTTGGCGCTGGTCGTAGACCTGGCCAATGTAGCGATACCGGTCAGAGCCGTGACCCAAGTCCATCGAGGCTTGAGCCAAGGCATCCTTTTTTAAAAATCCTTCTTCGAGGTAGTGATCCACCTGGCTCTGCGCAAAGGCATAGCGCGCACTGTGGGCGCTCAGGTTCGATTCTTTCAGCACACCCCTTAGTTGGTTATCAAGTCGGTTCCTTGCGCTCTCTAGCGTGCCTCCTGCGCTGTTTATGAGCCTTTGTGTTTTGGGGTCAGTGGTTGATATGGCTTCTCTCACGGCAGATAAAGCTTTTTCACGGTCAAAAATTTGCACATCCCTGGGTCTTCCGCCTTTGGTTCCAAAGATTACGGTGATTCTTTTCCCCGACAGAATTTGCTTTTCCCATGTTTTAAGGCTCTCAGAGGCTCTTACAGCCTCTTTTGATCGCAACCCTAGGGAGAACATCAAATTAAGAGCCGCAGCTTCTTGGTGGCTTTCTCTGGAGCTTAAATCAGCATGCGCTTTTTCAAATTCTTGGGGTGTCATGGCGCGGTTTGTCCCTGCACGGCTCGCGCCAGCCAAACCTAATGATTTGTTGCTAAGTCGTTCACTTTCAACCATTTTTTCACGGCCTGCCGTCCTTAAAACTGCTCGCAGGCTTGCCATTTCATTTTGTAGAGAACGCTTTGATTTTCCTGAAGAAAGTTGAGAGGAAACATAATTTTCAATATGTGAGCTTTTTATCTGGTCAACAGTCCTGATCTGGATGTTTTTATCCTGCAAAAAATGGGCAAATCTTTGGACATGAAGTGCCCTCTCATTTTTGGTGTCATGGCTTCCTCCTTGTATAGCCTGATAAGCAAGTTTGGTTAGATTGTCTGCAAGTTTTGACATTTTTACACCTTTTCAATTCAAATTTTTTACCATCGCGCACGGCTGCGTCCGTCGATTCCATCCCTTCCTTGGGATGGCTGACGGACAAAAAAGCAGCGGGCGCGATGGCTGGAAAAGTTGAACTAATGGGGCTCACCTACCTGATAAATCAGGGGTGCCATCTGAAAGATGGAAAATGCCCTCATCCCCCACAAGGGGATGACCTCACACTGCATTTTTTTGTTGACAGACCTCCTGGCTGTCGTGAGAACCCCGCAGTGGGGTGGTTTCATGTGCGACTTTGTGGCTTGTTTTTTTACCTGGTTGCTGTCCAGAAAATATCCAGGCATGGCTGTGCCATGCCTGGCGTGGTGCCGGTCATTTTTTGGTGTCCAAAGTGGACTTTGAGGGTTATGTCATTTTGTTAATGACACACAAAGCCCGTTGAGGGCTTGATGGAGTGCGGGTTGGCGCAAAAATCGCGCACGCCCTTACGGGCGTGTCACTTCCTACCTGTGGTAGGGAAGTGACACGCCGGGTGGTGCCTCAAAGTGAGGTTGGTGCCAATTTTTTGGCAAGTGGAAGCCGCCATGAAAGATCGCACGCTGGCGATTTTAGGCAGTGATTGGATGGCGAAAGTCAGTTTGGCCACACCACCATAATTCCCGGGTACAGGAACCCGATAGAAAAACCGTGTGGCTTTTTGTGAGGGTAAATAACCGTTTTTTGAGCCTGAAAGGCTTCGGAAGTCTGAGCTTCTTTTGAAAATGGCCGTCCTTTTAAGGATCGAACCTGATCGGCTTTAAGGCAGCCTACGGCCTCTTGTGCCCCGAAGGACAACTTCACCTTTCAATCTAGCTACTGAAATGCCCCGCGTCAAGGGTGCGCATAACGGGTGATATGTTAAATTTTTTGTTGCTTTAATAAATTTGAAAATTTTTTTCTTTGTGTTTTACTTGATCAAACATTTATTAAATAAGGTTTTTTATGCACAACATCACTCTCGATCAGCTCCGCACAATGCAAAGTGCAGGCGGTGTGCAAGCGGTAACACTCTCTGGGGATGGAGGGGCGTTCTGCCTGCGTGCTGAGACGCGACGCGGCGCTGAGGCTATGTTAATTACGCAAAAGGGACACCCTCGACGTTTCCGGCAGGTGAATAAGGCCGTGGCCTTGCTACGCGAAATGGGTATTTACGATGTACGCCTTGAACTGAGGCACTGGAACCCTGAACAGGCTGATCTTGAGCGTCCTGTGCGCCCTGACCGCACGGAGGCTATGAAGCAGATTCATCAGGATGCCGAGCTTGTTGAGGTTTCGGTGGTTGCACTCAAAAGCTACGAGCAAACAGGGTTGCACATTACCCTGGATGAAGCAGCGTCTTGGATGGCGACATGGGGAACCCCCGATGAGACGACGGTTCCCGTATGCCATCAGTAATCCTCACCGAGAACGCAACCCATGATTTGGGGCGTTTGCGTGATTTCATCGTGGAGAAAAATCCTGATGCCGCAGCACGTGCCGTGAAAACGCTTTTAGCCGCGCTCCGACGGTTGGAGGTTTTTCCTGAAATGGGGCGGTCACACCCAAGCATTCAAGGCTTACATGTGCTGTCAGTGCCTTTTGGGCGGGCGGGTTATGTGGTGGCCTATCAGTACATGGCTCTTAGGGGCGAAGTGCAAATCCTGGCGATTCGCCACCAGAAAGAAAGCGAGGATTAGGGGCTGTGCCTATCCTTTCCATGAACCAAGCGGCCAAGATGTTCAAGATCAGCCGGAACACCCTTCGGAGCAAGCTAGACCAAGGGTTGTTGTCCTATGCTCCAGACCGCACTGGAATAGACCTTTCAGAGCTTATTCGCGTATTTGGGGCTGCTCCAGACCATGGTCTGACAGAGCAACTCAGAGCAACCAAGACCAACCC
>CAYQEZ010000079.1:0-3819 GCA_964416645.1 uncultured Francisella sp.
CTACCGTATTGGTTGCTAAATGGCGTTGATGCGTGCTCGTAAATATCCTCCATGCCGTTAAAACGTCCTGGTTGAAATTTACCTAATACAGCTTCAACTTGCCTAGCTGTTGGGCCGTCAATCCATTTCACACGAATACAACTGTGGCTGTCCGATACCACCGAAAACTTAACTTTTGTAAAGTTTAGCTTTAGGTCTTTTCGCACGTTTTTAGCGACGATTGATGCGGGTGCATGTTTGCCTACTGGTTCTAAGTGGGCATAATTTGTTGTGTTCATGGTAGTTCCCTTTTTTATTGATAAAACTGGAGAACTCCTCCCTACTGGGATAAGTTCCCAGTAGGGTTTAATTAATCGCCTACTCAGTCAGTAAGATGTTTATTGCATCCTTGACGGTTAAGCATTCTTTTAGTTTATGACACTTTTCTTCTGACGATCGCAGAATAAAAAGCCACGTACGGTTATCCAGTTTTTCATACCAACGCACATTGCTAAACTGGTCAAAAAACTTACCCACCTCTGAAGAGGTGCTTTTCAGTATGACTTTAATTTCCATATAGCAATACCTATTAACGTATCGTTACCAAGCGACCATAATTGTCACCAGGTGTTAGCTCGATGCCTCGAATAATGGGTACAAAGCGGTCTATTCGTGTGATGGTCAAATTACCATTCTCATCCATTTCTCGCTTCTCGTCCTTTTCCTTAAAGGTGTTACCCTTAATCAGCAAAGTACGACCGTCATCACTTTTTACCATTCCTTCGATGTAACCAGCAGCCAAGGCTAACGCCAAGTGCCACTGAGTTAAATCACGTAGCGGTCTTGGTATTGCGTCTTGCGACAAACCACCAAACATGGCATCAAATCCACCCCAAAGCGTTGCTTTGTTGTTTTTTTGAATTTCCAAGGCTAACTGTTCTGGCTCTAGCCGAACAATTCGCATGATTGGTAGTTGCCTCATCTCTGGTATTAGATAAGGGTCTTGTGACGGGTAATCTGGTAACTCAGGCGGCAACTGACCAGCACCAATAGCTTGCAGTTGTTTAGCTGTTGCTGCATCCGTTGAGTATGAGGCTCGCTTCTTAGCGACAATTACGCACTGCTTAAACTTCTGCTCTGGTGCCATATAGGCTTGAACATCGTAAAACCATTTAGTAATCATCAAGGAAAACTCCTTGTCAAGCACATAGTAAGGCACAATCAACACCATCACTCCATCGGCTTGAAGCGTTGAGAAAGTTCGCCTGAAAAATACTTTTTCCAAACGATCAGCTCCTTTACCATCGCCAAGACCGGCCTTGTCAGTCACAATCTGCCCATATGGCGGATTGAGCCACAACAAGCCATAAGCCCTCGATGGAAGACTAACCTCATTAAGGTCAGAATGTACCACTTGATTAATCCGTTCACTCGCAGCGAAATAACGATCACGGTTGATCTCAATTCCATTTGCAATAATGGTGTCTGGTTGCTCGAATTGTCTAACGACATCGGCCAGTGCCATTCCTTCGCCACAGCAGGGATCTAGTGTTGAGAAGTGTGACGATGATGTATCTAAAAGATAAGCGCAACGCTTAACTGTCTCATCATCGGTTCGATAGTAACCGTCCACCGCATAGTTATGGGCAAGACGATCAAACAAGAGTGCCATAGTCGCTCTCCTTAAAAAAGGGAGCGACCGCCCTACTGGGAGTTGCTCCCAGTAGGGTTTATTGAAAACAACCCTGCAAAACTGCTGGGTTGTTGAGTGTTGAATTAACCTAAAATTTTAGGTTTTTTAGCTTCATCTCTACGATCTGCTTCATTCATCAAGGCTTTAACACCCCAGAAAAATAAAACACATAAGGCGCTATAAATCAGAAAATTAGTAAGCATTTTTACGCTCCTGTGATAAATGAACAAGCTTCATGCCTAACCATGCTGTAGGGAAGCTAATGAACAATAAAAGCCCATCAAAAATCGGCTTTTCATTCAATAAATCATACACACCAGCATAAAGCAATGCAACGCCTGAGTATAGGATTTTCTCGCCTAAACCGTTAAGTAGTTTCAGCCTAACAGCTCTTTCCAAATCTAACAAAGCGGTAGATAACGTCATCATAGCCTCTCTCCTTAAAAAAGGGAGCGACCGCCCTACAGGGAGTTGCTCCCAGTAGGGTTTATTGAAAACAACCCTGCAAAACTGCTGGGTTGTTGAGTGTTGAACTAACCTAAAATTTTAGGTTTTGATTGATCTTCTGCTTCTCGCTTTAGAGCTTCTTTCATTAAAAAATGAAAACCTACAGCAAGCAAACCTAAAAATGCTGACACAGCGATTACGCCTAACATATCAATCTCCTTTTTGATATCGCTTTGATGACAAAAGTAAGTATAAACCAAATGCTAAAATTGGCAAGGACAACAAAATCAATAATGGATCTTGATGCTCAAAACCTCGAACAGCGTCATATACACCTTTTGAAAACACCGCAATACTTGAAAAAATGGTCTTTTCGCCAATACTGTACGCCAGCTTTGACAACTCGGCACTACTCAACTCTCTTAGAGAATTAAATATGTACAACATCAGCATCCAAACAGGAATAGACACCAAGTAAGCTATCAATATAGTTGTCATGGTATCACCTTATTTGTTCAGCCAAATTTGTGCGATTGGGTCAAACTTATAACCGTTGGCTTTCAGATAATCACGTTGTTGTCTAAACAGCTCACGATCAATCGTTGGATCAAGCGTAATCGGTTGCCCACCAGAAAGCACTGTTGCCAATGTTTCAGGATCAGCACCAAACAACTTGCTTGCTAAATCATCAATCTGTTCTGATTGTGATTCTGACTGATTCAGTACTTCACCATCTGGGGTTACAAACACTGTCGGAAGTCGCACGATAGGCGGCATTCTGACTGCTGATTGTTGCTCCACAATCGGATCTGGTTCTGGTGCTTCAGCAGCAGGAACCACAACCTCAGAATGCGTCGATAGAATGATGTCAGCGAGCTTTGCACGCACTTCAATCATTACTTTGCCACGCCACGCCCATGAATGTGGATAAATTTGCTCAACCAGAAATATACCCTCATAGGTACCTGGTTCGAACTGGTCAAGAATAGCATCAACGACTTTGAAATCGCCAATACCTGTGGTTAGGTCGCCAACCGAAAAGTTACCATTGCGGCCAGCGACACTTTTAACGGCAATTTTGCCTTCGATACGAATAGTCATGATTGACTCCTTTGTTTGTAAAAAAACGAAACTTGGAGCATGACTAACCCCAACGGGACAATAATGCCCCGATGGGTAAATGAAAAAAGCGTTAATACGCTTTAGTTAGAACTGGATGAACCAGTAAAAGCATCCCAGCCAAATGGCTTGTTACTTACAGGGACTGTGCAACGTTATTCCTCATGTACTCACTTATTAAGCACAGGAAGAATACCGCTAACAGCGATATTCTCTAATGGTAAAGCCTGCCCGTATATTGGGGAACGGACACCCACACGGATGTGTAACGATTAGCCATATCAAAGCAAAGCGGACAAGTCCGCAACATAACAGGTTCACCTAAATACCCGACTAGGCATTTAGGAGAACCCGCTATGCAGGTTCAAAAGGTTAATGTTTACTGTGGTCTCGCTGATGTTTCAACCATAAAACCAATACAGTTCCAGCAGCCGCAACAAATAAGCTGAAGCCCATTACGAAAATATCCATATCAGACATGACGATCTACTCCTTCACAAAACCAAGCACGAAAGTGCCGATTAACACTAAATATAAGAATACAACAGCCGAAGCATAAAGCATTAACCAGTTGTACGAAT
>CAYQEZ010000080.1:0-3735 GCA_964416645.1 uncultured Francisella sp.
AATAATCAAATGAATTCAATATCACAACTATCGTTACTTGCTAGTAGCACAACAATAAAGCGTCGCTCAAATCTCTCGAACTTACAGTTGGAATTACTATGACCGACATTCTCACCATTTTAATTGGTACGGTTCTCGTCAACAACTTCGTGTTGGTGAAGTTCTTGGGCTTGTGTCCGTTCATGGGCGTATCGAAAAAGACAGATGGTGCGCTAGGTCTCGGCTTAGCAACCACCTTTGTACTGACCTTATCCAGTATTTTGTCTTATCTGATTCATACTTACCTGCTGGTTCCTTTTGATGTCGAGTTTCTAAGAACGGTTGCCTTTATTTTAACCATTGCCACCGTGGTTGGCTTTACCGAAATGGCAATGCATAAGCTATCTCCCGTACTCTATGCCATTTTGGGTATTTACCTACCGCTTATTACCACTAACTGTATCGTATTGGGTGTGGTGCTGCTTAACGTGCAAGAACAACACACGCTGTTAGAAGCTGCCCTTTATGGCTTTGGAGCGGGTGTGGGTTTTGCTATGGTGCTGGCTATTTTTGCCAGTTTACGTGAAAGACTCGCCGTGGCCGATGTGCCTGTCGCTTTTCAAGGCAGTGCCATTGCACTCATTACCGCTGGTATTATGTCGATGGGCTTTATGGGATTTTCGGGCCTGGTGAAATGACGGCACTGCTACTTTTCACCCTACTGGCACTTGCCTTCGGTGGTCTATTGGCTTGGGCTTCACATCGCTTTAAGATTGAAGGCAATCCGCTGGTTGGGCAAATTGATGCACTGCTACCGCAAACTCAATGCGGTCAATGTGGCTACCCAGGCTGTAAACCCTATGCGAATGCCGTTGCCAGTGGTGAAGCCGACATCAACTTGTGTATTCCAGGCGGTGAAGTGACGGTCATTGCCCTATCGGAACTCACGGGGCGAGAAATCAAACCCCTCGCCGCAGAAGCCAAGCCGAAACAACTGGCCTTTATCAAAGAAGAAGACTGTATTGGTTGCGTGAAATGCATTGCCGCTTGTCCCGTCGATGCCATTCTTGGCGCGGCCAAGTTCACACATACCGTCATTGCGCATGAATGTACGGGTTGCGAGCTTTGTATTCCTGTGTGTCCAACCGATTGCATTATTATGGAAAATATCCCCGTAACACCGCAAAATTGGCAATGGGACAAACCTAAAGGCGCAGTGGGTGAACAACAATGATGGGACGCTGGATTCAAAAACTCGATCAATGGTTCAGTCGCTTAACCACGGGCGTGAGTTTTCACGGTGGCGTGCATCCAGCACAACACAAGCTGATTTCAACACATCAACCGATTCAAACGCCGCCTTTAGCCGAGAAGCTCATTATTTCGCTCACACAGCATGTCGGCCCTGCCTCTATTCCTCTGGTTGAAGTGGGTCAACGCGTATTGGGTGGTGAATTAATCGCCCGCTGTGCGCCGCCTTTAGGCGTTCCCTTGCACGCTCCCACCTCGGGAACCATTGTTGATATTGGTGATTACCCCACCAGTCACCCGTCTGGTTTACCTGGCCCGTGTATTGTATTGCAACCCGATGGCATGCATGAGTTAAAAGCCTTTCAGCCAAAAGACAGACCCAATAGTGTTCAGAGTTTAAAAGCGATTCTATTACACGCTGGCATCATTGGCATGGGTGGTGCGGGATTCCCCAGCTTTCGTAAAATTGCCAACAAAACAGGACAAATTCACACCCTCATTGTGAATGCTGCCGAATGCGAACCCTATATTACCTGCGATGATATGCTGATGCGTGAGCGTCCACATGAAATTATTGAAGGCGCGCTGATTACCGCCCATGCGTTAGGTGCTAGCAAAGTCCTGATTGGTATTGAAGACAACAAGCCCGAAGCCGCCCAAGCCATGCGCCAGTATCAACCGCTTGCCGAAAACGATGCTCGCATTGCCGTTGAAGTGGTGGTGGTGCCGACGGTTTACCCGATGGGTAGCGCCAATCAACTCATTACCCAACTAACAGGACAAGAAATTCCTACCGATGCACACAGCACTGACTTGGGTTTAGTGATGTTCAACGTCGCAACCTTGGCCGCTGTTTACCGTGCGGTTATTATTGGCAAACCCGTCATGAGTCGCGTTGTCACGGTAACGGGTTTTGCCATTGACCGCCCCTGCAATGTCGAAGTGCCGATAGGGACTCCGTTTGAACACCTTGTTCAATGGGCTGGCTTGCAAACGCCACATGCACCCTGGCTGATGGGTGGTCCGATGATGGGAACACCGATTCATCACCCGCAAACGCCCGTTATCAAAACCAGTAATTGTATTTTGGTTAATCAACCCGAACCTGAAAGCGAAACCTTACCCTGTATTCGTTGCGGTGCTTGTATGGATGCTTGTCCTATTAATCTGCTACCACAACAACTTTACTGGCACGCCAAAGCAGAAGCATTGGATAAACTCGAAGCCCTACATTTAAAAGACTGTATTGAATGTGGTTGCTGTGCTTATGTCTGCCCCAGCCAAATTCCGCTTGTTCAGTATTATCGTCATGCGAAAGTGGCAGTAAAAAAAGATAAGGCTGAAAAAGAAGCGCAACAAAGAGCCAAACAGCGTCACGAAGCGCAACTGGCACGCAAAGAACAAGAAGCTCGTGAAAAAGCCGAACGTCTCGCCGCTAAACGTGCTGCCATGATGGCTGCGGAAGCGTCAGAATTGACTGAAAAACCAACCCCCGAAGCCCCTAAGGAACTGAGCTAAGATGTCACAAGCCATGATTCACGCCTCACCCTATGATTGGGGACAACAAAACGTACGCAAGGTGATGATGCAGGTGCAAATGGCCGCCACGCCTGCGCTACTGGTACACGTCTATTTCTATGGTATTGGCATCTTGGTACAAATCGCCATTGGCTTGGCTTTCGCACTGGCTGCCGAAGCCATCATGCTCAAGCTACGTGATAAGCCACTCAAACCCTATTTAACCGACTGGTCTGTGGTGCTCACCACCATTGATATTGTCTTCTGTTTACCGCCAACCTCGCCTTGGTGGATTATTGCGCTAGCCAGTTTATTTGCTGTCGTGGTTGCTAAACATATTTTTGGTGGACTGGGATACAACATTTTTAACCCTGCTATGGCGGGTTATGCTTTTGTGTTGCTGTCTTTTCCAGCGGTAATGACGGTATGGCATTTACCCCATCATCTGGTCGCAGTGCCACTCGATGCTTGGCAAACGCTTCAACTCATCTTTACAGGGCAATTACCGCCAACCATGACGCTAGATGCGCTCACAGGTGCAACACCTTTAGAAGCGGCACGAACGGGTATTTTGAATGACCAACCCCTTTCAAGCATTTATGCCAATGAAATTGTGTTTGCAGGTCAGTCTTTTGCCACCAGTCAGTTTTGGTTAAGCATGACTTTTTTAGCAGGCGGTTTGTGGTTGCTTTACAAAGGCGTGATCCGTTGGCAAATGCCCGTGGGTTTTATTGCCACCATCGCCCTCTTAGCGACAGGCTTTAACTTATATGATGCTGAGCGTTATGCTAGTGCCAGCTTCCATCTGTTATCAGGAGCAACGCTATTTGCCGCATTTTTCATCATCACCGACCCAGTAACTGGCAGCACCACGCCTAGTGGACGTTTGTATTTCGGTATGGGAATTGGTGCTTTAGTCTACATTATTCGCACTTGGGGTGGCTATGCCGATGCCATTGCCTTTGCGGTACTGATGATGAATATGCT
>CAYQEZ010000081.1:0-3600 GCA_964416645.1 uncultured Francisella sp.
GCCATTGCGGGCGAAAGCTACGGTAATGACCAAGGTTGGGGTGCATTGCTGCGTGCCTTACGTTCGAATACCGACAACAACATTTTATCAACGCCTTCTCTCGTCACTATGGACAACGAAGAAGCCAGCATGATTGTCGGGCAAGAAGTACCTTTTAGTACAGGCAGCTATGCCAGTACTGGGGTTGGTGGCGCTGTTGGTACGATTGGTAGTCCTTTCCAGACCATTAAGCGCCAAGATGTTGGCTTAAAATTAAAGGTGAAGCCGCAAATTAACGAGGGTGATAGCATTCGCTTAGAAATTGAACAGTCGGTTTCTAGCCTTGTGCCTAATTCAAAAACCACCTTGGGTTCGGTCGATTTAGTGACCTCGAAACGTGAAATTAAAACCAATGTGTTGGTAACCGACGGTAACTTGGTGGTATTGGGCGGGTTGATGGATGAGTCTGAGAGCGAATCCTTATCGAAAGTGCCAGGGCTAGGGGATATTCCCGTATTGGGGGCATTGTTTTCCTATAAAGAAAATAAAATTGCGCGTAAGAACCTAATGGTGTTCTTGCGTCCCCGTATTGTGCGTGATGACCAGCTTGCGGTGGCCTATGCGGCTTCCAAATACAATAAGTTACAGCAACAATCGGAAGGCTTGATTCAGCGTAAGCAAACCAACAGTCGTGAACTAGTGTCACCACGCCTGCCACTGAATGCCAGCGAGCTATTGGCAGAAGATTTTGTCATTGCCAAACGCGCTACGCCAGCCCCCGTTGAAGATCGCTTAAACATGACCAGTGAGCCATTACGCCCATGAGTGTTTGTGAATGAGTAGCCTGCGTTTCCCTTACCATTTTGTGCAAGGGCAAGGGGTGTTGTTGGTACACGAATTGGAAGGTTGGCGCTTACTGGTTCGCCCCAATGCTGCTATCGAAGCCATTCAAGAAGGCTTGCGAGCCAGTCATACGGTTAAGCCCGAATTGCTGAGGGTAACAGAGGCTCAGTATGAAGTGGCAGTGTCGCGTGTCTATGCCGATGGTGGTGAATTGTCGGGCAGTGAAAGTATGCTTGATGAATTGGATATGAGCGATGCCTTTGATTTAATGCGCGTGCAAAAAGAAGACCTGCTCGCTTCTAATGATGAAGCCCCCGTGATTCGTTTCCTGAATGCCACTCTAGCCGAAGCGATTAAACGCAAAGCTTCCGACATTCATTTAGAACCTTTTGAAGACACCCTGCGTGTGCGTTTTCGTATGGATGGGATGTTACAAACGGTACTTGAACCTAAAGCTACCTTTGCGCCACTGCTCATTTCGCGCTTAAAGGTGATGGCACGTTTGGATATTGCCGAAAAACGCTTACCGCAAGATGGTCGTATTGCTTTGCAGCTAGGCTCGCGTATGGTCGATTTACGGGTTTCGACGCTGCCCTCGCAATATGGCGAACGGGTGGTGTTGCGTCTGCTCGATAAGAGCGCTGGCTTATTAGCTTTGTCGCAGTTAGGCATGCCAGAACAAGTGCTTTCGGGTATTGAAAGTAACCTTGCCAAAGCTCACGGCATTATTTTGGTGACAGGGCCTACAGGTTCGGGTAAAACCACCACACTTTATGCGGCGTTATCGCACTTGAATGCGGTTGAGCGCAACATCATGACGGTGGAAGACCCTGTAGAATATGAACTCAACGGCATCAGTCAAACCCAAGTTAACCTAAAAACCGATATGACCTTCGCGCGTGGCTTGCGTGCTATTTTGCGTCAAGACCCCGATGTGGTGATGGTGGGTGAAATTCGTGATGGTGAAACGGCGCAAATTGCGGTACAGGCTTCATTAACGGGACACTTGGTGTTGTCCACCTTGCATACCAATACTGCCATTGGTGCCATTACCCGTTTGCGAGATATGGGTGTTGAGCCTTTCTTGTTGGCATCCTCTTTGGTGGGTATTTTAGCGCAACGCCTAGTGCGTCGGCTCTGTCCGCATATTAAGGTCACACGTGTTGCCGATGAAGCCGAATGTCGTTTACTCTCGCGTCCTGTGGAAGTGCCTTTGTCTTTGTATGAAGCGGGCAGCAGTACAGATTGCCCGTCGGGGTTTGCGGGGCGGATGGCGATTTATGAATGGATTAGTGTTGATGAAAACTTGCGTCATCTCATTCATTCGGGCGACAGTGAACAAGCGATGGAAGCCTATGTACGCAGTATGGGCATGAAGAGTTTGCGCGATAATGGCTTCGAGCAAGTGTTAGCGGGAAATACCACGCTGGCTGAAGTGTTAAGAGTCACGCAGGGCTAGTTAAGGTAAATTTTTGATTGGTTTCATTGCAGTTGGGTTAAACTCAGTTCATATTGGATTAACACCTAAGAGGACAATATTATGGGATTGAGCTTTCAAGTGGTAGATGATTCGCTGGATTCTCTGAAGAGAGCTTTGCATGTCAGTGATGATTACTTAACATTAAATGAACAAGCGTTAGATCCCTTACAAGAAACCTTGCGTGCTGGTGTGATTCAGCAGTTTGAGGTGGCTTATGAGCAGACTTGGAAGCTGTTACAGCGTTGGGTTAGAGAGAACATTGATGCTGACCAAGCTGAACATCCTAGAACAAGAAAAGATTTGTTTCGATTGGCCGCGCAATACCGATTGATTGATGATCCCTTGCCATGGTTTTCTTTTGGTGATGCGAGAAATTTGACATCCCATACTTACGATCAAACCACGGCACACCAAGTCTTTTTGGTAGCACATCAATTTTTACCCAATGCGTTGCAATTAATTGAGCGATTGAAAAATGCCGCCAATTGATCTTCCTATCGCTTGGCTTAAGGAAGTTCAAGTTATCCTAGCGCAGTCCTTACCCAATACCACCGTTTGGGCGTTTGGTTCCCGTGTTACTGGTAAGGCGAAGCAGTGGTCTGATCTTGACTTGGTGCTGTTTAGCAATGACATGGATTGGCAAGGGTTAGAAAGGATTAAAGACCGATTTTCAGAATCCAATTTACCTATTATGGTGGATGTTTCTTTGTGGTCAAAGCTGCCCAGCTTCTTGCGAGAGCAGATTGAACAACAGCATGTACCGATTCAAGATCACCACAGTTTCAGTTAAAGTTAAGGGCTGAGTCGTTGTTCATGGCGGCTGTGTGCTAGTATCTTGCTTATAAAACAGAGAAAATAGGAGTAT
Organism: uncultured Francisella sp.; assembly: GCA_964416645.1. Lineage (GTDB taxonomy): Bacteria > Pseudomonadota > Gammaproteobacteria > Thiomicrospirales > Thiomicrospiraceae. The sequence goes on from CAYQEZ010000081.1 coordinate 3,168, forward strand.
CTATGCAGGTCGTGAGCTACGCAGAAGCCAGAAATAGCCTTAAAGCGGTGTTAGGTTCGGTGGTGGATAATGCCGATTGCACCATCATTATGCGTAAGTGTTTTAGCGATAGCCAACCGTTAACCAAAAACTTCTGGCATCATCTAGGCTAATTGCGTCTGACGCTACACCGAAACGCCAGCGGTCTTGTTCGATGCCAATATTGACCAGTGATTGTTCGGGAAAAACAACCAAACTGGTTCGATCAAACAGTGCTTTAGTCGCCAATCCGATGCCTTTTTGACCATAAGCGTAGTGCTCTTGGTAGGCCAGAATTCCATCAACGCTAGCAGATAAAGGAACCGATAAATTCGCATTGATCCAAGGAGAAAGGGATTGTGTAAAATTACTGGCACCTTCTTGTCCCGATAGTAGGGGAGCGACCTGTAAGTAG
>CAYQEZ010000082.1:0-3550 GCA_964416645.1 uncultured Francisella sp.
ACCAATTAGTACCGAAGAAACAGAGCTAGGCTTTGTGATTTACCTTATAGCTGATAGAAATGAACAACGAACAACCATGCATCAATTTGAAAATTTATTGCAGCAGCACAAACTGCCCGTTTTACAGCTTAACATTCATCCCTTTGCTGATCATGAGGTAGAAATTGAAGCTAGTCTTGGAAGTCAAAGCACCACCGAAACACAGCTCGATAGGCTTATCACGGATATTTCACAATTAGCCCACGTTAAACAGGCTTTTTGGTCTAGGAGTTTTGAAGCCTAGCATCCTAAAATTTGCTATTCACTCAGTACTAAATTATCGCGATGAATGAGGCAATCATCATCCATATAACCCAAAATCGATTCAATGGCATGAGTGGGTTGTCCCATCAGTTGCTTGGCTTCGTCGGCGGCATAGTTCGCTAAGCCACGTGCGATTTCTACACCCTTAGCATCAACACAAATCACCACATCACCCCTGCTAAATGTGCCTGATACAGCTATCACACCCACGGGCAATAAACTTTTACCCTGTTCGCGCAAGGCTTTGGCTGCGCCACCATCAAGCGTTAGCGTACCGCGCGATTGCAACTGACTACCCAGCCATTGCTTTCGTGCGGGCATGGGGTCAACATCTGGCTCAAACAACGTACCCAGCACTTCGCCCGAACGCAGACGCTCTAACACGCCAACCTCACGACCCGCAGCAATCAGCGTGACCGTGCCCGAACGGGCGGCACGTTGCGCCGCACGCACTTTGGTCGCCATACCGCCACGCCCTAAAGCACCACCTGTTGGGCTGGCCATGTCAACAATGGCAGGATCAGATACCTTAACGCCGTGCAATAAGCGTGCATCGGGGTTAGAACGCGGGTCAGCGGTAAACAGCCCTTGTTGATCGGTCAAAATCGCCAGCACTTCCGCACCCACCAAATTGGCTACTAACGCACCCAAGGTGTCGTTATCACCCAATCGAATCTCATCGGTGGCGACAGTATCGTTTTCATTAATGACGGGAATCACGCCCTGCTCTAATAAAAAATTTAACGTACTACGGGCATTTAAATAACGACGACGATCCGATAAGTCTTCATGTGTCAGCAACACTTGTGCCGTCATGATTTGGTCATTAGCAAACAAGCTTTCCCAAGCTTGTGCCAAGCCCATTTGACCCACCGCAGCGGCGGCTTGCAATGCAGGCAACTCTTTCGGACGCGCCGTCCAGCCCAAACGCTTAATGCCTTCGGCAACCGCGCCCGAAGAAACCAGTACCACCTCCACACCCGCCTGACGAAGTGCGACCATCTGCTTCACCCAGCCCGCCATCGCTTCACGATTCAAGCCTTGTCCATCGTTGGTGAGTAACGCCGAGCCAATCTTCACCACCCAGCGCTTAGCCTTAACTAATTCTGCACGTTGCATCACTCTGCCGTCCCCCAATCCTCGCGAGTTTCGGGTAAAGGTTCTAAAGGTGCTGCTTTAGGCGCATTGGCTAAGGCTTCCGCTTCGCGTTTCTCGTCAAGGTATTGCATAATCGCCCAAGTCAATTCGGGTAGCCCCTGCCCTGTGGCAGTAGAAATACGGAACGAAGGCTCAGTCCAACCCAAATCAGCAATCAACTGATCGCAAGCGGTTTGGGCATCGTCTTCTAACGCCAAGTCCAGCTTATTCATCACCAACCAGCGTGGCTTGTCGGCCAATTCTTCGGAGTATTTCGCCAACTCAATTTCCACCACGCGAACGCTATGTGCTGGGTCGGCATTTTCTTCATCAGGCGGGAACATATCCACCACATGCAACAATAAGCCCGTACGCGACAAGTGACGCAAGAACTGCACGCCCAAGCCAGCGCCTTCAGCTGCCCCTTCAATCAACCCTGGAATATCGGCAATACAGAAACTTTTATGATTGGCAACCTTCACCACACCCAAATTCGGATAAAGCGTGGTAAACGGATAATCCGCCACTTTCGGACGCGCCGCCGAAACCGCACTAATCAGACTCGACTTACCCGCATTGGGCAAACCTAATAAACCCACATCTGCCAGAATTTTCAGCTCTAACGTCAGGTTGCGTAGCTCGCCCGCTTTACCTGGCGTACACTGACGTGGCGCTCGGTTGGTACTGCTTTTAAAGTGTAGGTTGCCAATACCATGTACACCGCCACGCGCCACCAATAAACGCTGACCAAAGCTCAATACTTCACCGATACACTCTTGCGTGTCGGCATCCCAAACCACCGTACCGACAGGAACAGACAAAATCTTGTCTTTGCCACGATGACCCGTTTTATTATTGGGCTGACCATTTTCGCCATTTTGCGCTTCAAAAATGCGCTCAAAACGAAAATCGATGAGCGTATTCAGGCTGGCATGACCTTCTAGGTAAACATCACCACCATCACCGCCATCACCACCATTAGGACCACCAAAAGGAATGTATTTTTCACGGCGAAAACTGGCAATGCCATTACCACCCTTACCAGCTTTCACCTCGATGCGTACTTCATCGACAAATTTCATAGTCTCTTCCTTTTAGCTTCAGCACTGTTTCAGCCTAGGCACTTGATTATTGGCTCAAACCTGCAATTATATCATTAAGCTGGCATGGGTAATAAGACTGAATTGCTGACGACGGTTTTTTAGGTTAAGTGCTCTCATAGACCCAAATATTAAAGTGTAAAAGCAACAGAATCGCTGAGCTAAAAAAGATAAAAAATATATGATATGATATGCAATATGAAAAAACTATCCGTTGTATTAGATACCAATATCTTCGTAGCCGCCAGCCGAAGCAAACAAGGTGCTGCCTTTGCTATTTTGCAATTGCTTAGAGCAGGGCAGTTTACGTGCCTTGTGTCTGTACCGATGATGCTAGAATACGAAAGTGTTTTAAAGCGTCCAGAGCATCTGTTGGTTGGTAATAGATCGGAAGCGATGGTAGATGGTTTTTTAGATGCCTTAACACTACTCGTTCAACCTGTGCATCTATTTTACTTGTGGCGACCACAACTCAAAGATTTCGCTGATGAAATGGTATTAGAGACAGCACTCAATGGTAGTGCAGATGGCATTGTCACGTTTAATGAAAAAGACTTTCAACCTGCGACCCATTTTAATTTAGCAGTTTGGTCTCCGCAGACCTTTTTGACATTGTTAAGAGAGACTTATCATGGCTAATTATGCGTTACGATTACCAGAATCATTATTTCAGTATGCTAAAACAATCGCGCAAGAAGAGCATGTTTCAATGAATCAGTTCTTTGCAACCGCCATTGCTGAAAAAATTTCGGCACTTAAAACCGAAGCTTACTTCAATGAGCGCAGAGCAAAAGCCGATATGACCCATTTTGATGCTTGGTTGGCTGCTAGCCCCGATACGGATAGCAATAATCCAGAAAACTCGACTAATAACTAACCCCTTCTAAGCCTTTATGATCGAGAAGGGTCATCAGCTTTTGCGCAGCGCTGCTAGAGAGGGCAATTGCTCACATTAAATTTTAATGTGGACCACCTCTGATCAACAACCAAAGTATTGCTGCGGTCATCGC
>CAYQEZ010000083.1:0-3441 GCA_964416645.1 uncultured Francisella sp.
CTTGCATGGGGTGCAAGGGGTCGTAGGTTCAAATCCTGCTATCCCGACCAATTAAGCATATGATTTTAGGCGGTTTTTTGACCGCCTATATTTTTAGAAAAAATACCATGCGTCATATTTGTGTCATTGTCTTGAATTTTAGTGGTCAAAACCTCAGCAAATTCGAGCAAGTGACTACTCGAAAAATGCGCATATTTTCGTACCATGTCTATATCTTGCCAGCCCCCCATTTCCATGAGTGCGTGCAATGGTACACCGTTTTGAATTAATCGACTCGCCCACGTGTGTCTCAGGTCATGCCAGCGGAAGTTTTCAATCTTTGCCAGCTTCATCCATTTTGACCAGTACCTTGCAGGCTCTTCAACCACTTGTCCGCGATAAGTAAACACATGCGTTAAGTGTTTGCCTGTTTGTTCGCGTATAATTGCCAATGCGTCGGTATTTAATGGCACTGGGATTGCGTTTCACGCTTTGGCTTGGTCTGGGTGAATCCATGCGCATTTGCGGGTTGCGTCAATTTGTGACCATGTTAAACATGTTACATTCGACTTTCTCAATCCAGTGGCAAGGCTAAAGCGTACCATTTGCCTTACGTGCTCTGGCAGCACTACTAACAATCTCGCTTCTTCTTCAATCGTTAAAAACCTGATGCGTCGTTTCGGCTCGGGTAGTAGTTTGAATGTTGGTAGCGTGTCTATCCATTCAATATCCTTAGCGGTTCGCATTACAGAACGGATACATTGCAGGGTAGCGTTTACCGTTCTGGGTGAAACGCCGTCTTTAAGTCGTTGGCGTTTAATGCGGTCAACTAATTCAGTGGTTATTTGCTTGAGTTTTAGATTTCCTAAAATTGGGTGTAGGCGTTTTAGCTCTAGCGTGTCGTTGTAAAAAGATGGGTTGTTTTTGCGGTTCTCAGCCCAATACACAACGGCTTGTTGCCATGTATATTCTGGCTTCTCATCCAGCTTATCCATCCGCCAGTATTTTGCCTTTAGCGCGTCGTGTAGTTCTTGCGCTTGGCGTTTGTCTTTGGTTTTAGCAGATTGGCGTATTCGTTGTCCGCTCGGTGCAACGAAATCAATTTGCCACGTGCCGTTTCTTTCAAAGATGGGCATTTTGTTACCTCCGATTCTATGTCGGTGGCTTGCATCGCATTATTATTGTCGTGCTTGCCTGTTAAGTAGTCAAGAATTGCTTGATAGGGGATGAGCCATTTATAACCTACCTTGTTGCACTTAATTCTTCCGTTACGAAGGTAGGTTAAAACAGTGCTTTCAGTTACTTCAAACAGCTTTGCAACTTCTGATAGTGTGAGCAGGTCGTGTGGTTGCATAATTTTCTCCCAATAAAAACCCTCTTTCGATGGTTATTCACAATTTCTGTTGGCAAGTCTGTTATTTACCAGTAGAACCAAACCCACCTGCGCCCCGTTCGGTGTCGTTAAATTCTTCAACTTCCATCCATTCGGCTGCGTATTGCTGAATAATAAGTTGCGCGATTCTATCTCCTGCTTTAATTTCAACATCGTTTTCACCTAAGTTGATTAGGCTAACTTTAATTTCACCTGTATAATCAGCGTCAATAACGCCCGCTAATACGTCTAATCCATGCTTTGCCGCTAATCCGCTTCGTGGTTTAATTTCACCCCAGTAACCGTTTGGTAATTGCATGGCAATACCCGTATCAAGCAAGCAACGCACGCCTGATTTAATGGTGTAATAGCCGTTGCTGAAAATATCAAAGCCCGCACTTCCAGCGGTTGCACGTCGTGGAATTTGTGCTCTGCTGTCTAGTCGTTTGAATTTAATCATTGCGCTAACTCCTTTGCCCGTTGTAGGCTTTGAATCGCTTCATCTAAATCGGTTTGTTTGTTTTTATGCCCGCGTTCGCCCGCCATAAGCATTTTTTTAATGGCGTGTTGCGTTGCGGGGCAGGTCACATTAAAGGCTTTTAACACGTCGTAAACGTCGATAATAATGGTCGCCTCATGTAAGTCGTCGCTTTCGTAATCAACCGAAGTTATTTGTCGCTGGTATTTGTTCATTTAATGCCCCGCTGTTTGCCATAAAAGGAGTAACAACAATATTGCAGCTACCCAATGTATTAACCTAACTGCCATAGTGCCCCCCAGTAGCGCCCGATTAGCACACCAGCCACTATCCCACCAATTGTCCATATTGCCGCTTGCATTGCTTGCAGTTGGTCACGTGCTGATAGCGTCATCTCTAGCTGATTAACCAGCGCTTGTTGTTCGCGCTCTAATCGTTCAATGGTGTTGCGTTGTTCTTTGAGCGTTGGCTGAAGACGATAATACTTATCACGCTCATCTTCGAGCAAGCCGTATGCGTTGCGGCTATCGGCTTGTGCGCGAGCTAGTTGACCTTTTTGTTTGTCGATAATGGCTTGCTGTGCCGCTACTTGTTTTTGTAAACTGTAAATATCCTGTTGATGCTTATCACAGGTTGATCTGGTTTTAGGTGTCATGTTTATTCCTGTGTTTTTTGTTGTCACCACTAGGGGCGTGATATTTTTTGACGATATAAATGAATGCGTTCACGCCATATTCATTAAGCACTCTTGGCGTTGAACTGCTGTTTAACATCCGCTGGTGAACGTCTATGACAATATCATAGACGCCAATATTTTTAGATAAATAATCTTTCAAATTTGCAGGGTTATTATCAAAATGGTGGTTTAATGCTTGGTGGCATTGTTCTTGCGTAAAACGCTTTGGTGGTTTGTTCATTCGTTAATCTCTTCTAAAGCTAAAAAATAACCAAGTAGCGTGTCACTAACTAACGCCTCTTGTGCACTGTACACTTCTTGGTAAATATCGTTTACGTTTTTAATCCCTAGATCGTCAAACATGATATTAGTAGGGGTTTCTGTGTCTTTTTTTGTATCCGTTCCACTTTAAACGCCATTGCTGTAATTCAAACTTGGTAATTGAACCTTCAGCTGCTTGTTTGTTGACAGATTCTAGAATTTCAACCGCAAGTTCTTTTTTAGCCATCATAGCGGTTACATCGTGCAAGGCGGTTAGCGATGCAACTTGTAAGTCTTTAATGGCTTTGGTTAGCTTTACGTTGGCACGCACAAGATCGTTGTAGCTTTTCTTTTTGGTGGGCATTAAAACGCCTCCCATACGGTTGATTGCACTGGTTTAGCTACACCTATAGCTACTGTGTAAACTTGGTTGACGCTGGCTTGGGTGATGTTTTCTTTTGCAACCGAGTGGGCGGCATGAACAGCTTCGTTTTGTTCGTCAAAGGTAAGCAGTGTTCCGTCATATTCGACCGTAAAATGCACATGAGCGCGTTCAACGTCTTCTAGTTTCATAGTTAAGCTGGCTACTTGTTCAAGGAGTCCTTCCTCACTGATTAGGTCTTGATGCGATTCCAAGGCGGCAATACGGGCGTTAAGCTCACGGGCGTTTTGCTC
>CAYQEZ010000084.1:0-3429 GCA_964416645.1 uncultured Francisella sp.
GTGGTGGGGGTTTTATTCAACATTAGCCATCTCTTCATAACCGCTGTACTTGCCAGCTTCTGGGTTATCGAATCGGTAGTAGTGCAAAGCGTTTTTAAGCGTGATAGCTACATGCGACTTGCCACCACGATTCTTGACCATGAACAGCTTGGCAATGCCTTCCTTGTCCATGGCAGGGGTTCGATGAATCAGCAGCACACGATCACTGTCTTGCTCGATAGCTCCAGATCCTCGCAGGTCGGTAATGGTCGGTGGTCGGTTCTCTTTAGCGTTGCCACGATTAAGCTGCGCCATAAGCAGAATCGGAACTTCCAATTCCAACGCAAGCCCTTTTAATTCAGCTGTGGTGTCGCCAATACCTTGAACTTCGTTGAGTTGTTTCTTGTGACTCATTAAGTGCAAGTGGTCGATGACGATAATATCAACGGGATTAGAGCGGTTAAACGCGCGACAAAGCGACTTGATTTCTTCTACCGTTGGTCGTGCCATCTTTGCCACAAAGAACTGTAGATTGCCTGCAATTGCAACACCATTAACAACACCCTGCCACTGCTCTTGATTCAGCTTATGGTCGTTGCGTAAAAACGCATTGTCAACACGCCCTAGCGAACACATAGCGCGAATCGCTAAGTCTTTGCCCGTCATTTCCATTGTTACGTAAAGCACCCGTTTACCCGCTTGACGTGCGATATTTTCCGCCACGTTTTGACCTAAAGCAGACTTACCCACACTGGTACGCGCTCCAAGCACAATCAACTCACCTTTGCCGAAGCCGCCTGTTAGCGCATCCAGTTCAAGATAGCCCGTTTGCAATGGCTTGATTTTGTCGTTGCCGCCACTTTCGCGTTCCCCCAACTCTTCCACCACGTCTTTCAGGTGTTCTTTCAAGCTAACTACCTCGCTACTTCGGTCTTTGGCTAGTTTGTCCAAGTCCTTCAGAATCGCATTAACGCGGTCGATTTTCTCACTGTGGGTCAAGTCCATTTCCAGTGTGTCCAGCGCTTTGTGAAATACCAACTGGGCATTGCGCTCAATGGCTTTTTCACGCACCAAGGCGAAGTAAGCGCCTACGTTTGCTCGACTGCCACGCGCTGACTCTAGTGCTGTCAAAACCGCCTTACGATCTACTTCTGGTGCTAGTTGCATGATGCTGACCAAGTCCACTTCGTGCTTACCTTCCAGAAGGCGATGAATGAGCTGAAACACTTGTTGATGCTGTTGGTGGTAGAAGTCACGAACGTCGGTTTTGTCGAACACGTCACGCACTTCTGGGCTATCTAGCATGTCCACGAAGCAGGCAATCAAGCTTTGTTCCGCTTGCGTTGAGTGCTGGCGGTTGATGACTAGATTCATGCTGTCGCTCCCATCATCTCGCAGTCGTTCTCGAAGAACACCCCGTCATGCCAACCTTCACGGGTGCCCCACGGGGTGTACCAACCTTCTCCAGATTTCGCCGTCCAGCCTTCACGGTCTAGCACTGGGTAGCCGTCTTTGGTTTCTTGTGCCTGCACTGGGGTTTGTTTTGCCGTGGTTGCCTTGACCTCTTGAGAGAGCTTCACCCAGTTGTGAACTAGGTCTTTTGGAGTTGCAATCTTGCCAGCCCAGAATGGTTTGGTAGTTGCGAATGCCCATACGGTTTCGATGTCAGCCTGTGTTACCCCCGCTTTGAGCAGCTTGGCAATAGCGGTTTCATCTGCCCAACGGGTTGTGTCTGGGGTAAAGCCTGCAATGCGCTTGGCAGTGTCCTTGTGCAGTTTTGCCGTTAGGCTTCTTGCTTCCATGCTGACGATTGCTGTTGGTGCTTCGGCTTGTCGTGTTCGGTTTGTTGTTGGCAAGTTTGCATGATTGAAATTTTCAGTCTGCGAAAAAGCGGGTTCGGGCACGGCGTGATTTTTTTTCACGGTAGTAACCACACTTTCTTCTCTCTCTTGGTTTAATGATGATTCATTGATGGTTAAATGATGGTTAGAAAGTGATGGTTCAGGGTGCAGCTCCTTCACTAGGGGTGGTGCAGCACGTTCACTACCTAGTGAATCTGGCGCACGTTTTTTTGCACCATTTGCACTACCTAGTGCAGCACGTTCACTACCTAGTGAATCTGGCGCACTACATAATTCATTTAGTTTTTTAGCACAAATACGAAACGCATTTGACGTATTTTCACCATCATTAAATCGTTTTTTTACCGTTAAAACACCCATATTTTGCAATGCTTTTACGTGTTCAATAACAGAGCGACGACTAATTTCACACTGATCTGCAACGTACTGATACGATGGATAACACACACCTTGGTCGTTCGCATTGTCAGCCAACTTGATTAAAACAAGCTTGCGTAACGGGTTCCCTACCTTAGCTTTAAATGCTTTTGTCATGAGTTCTATGGACATCTCACATCCTCTCTTGTTTCTGTTGTAAGCCGAAAAGCTCGTACTGCATGATTGCCTTAACGCGACGTGATTCAATTTCTTTCTCGACCAATTCGCGCAGCCAGCTTGAGGTATCTGTGCCATCGGTTGCAGCCAATCCACCGATTAACCGTTTGCAGTCATCGGTGCAGTGGAATGTGATAGTTGCTGTTAGCTTGTCGCTCATCGCGCACCACCACAAATAAGGTGAGTAACGACACCTGCTATAATGGTTGTGCTACCAATCCAATTAACACGGGAGTCATTACTCATGTCTGAAATCATTAAAATCAAAATTGATTTTCTCCATAACGCGCGACCATATATAAGTGCCGATGAATACGAAAATATAGTCCTTTCAGCCCCACTAGGCGCATTGCCAAATACAGGGGATATAGTCCAAATAAACTGAATAACACACCCGCTAGGCGCTTTTGTTGTTGCTTATCGAGCGTTTGAATGGCTTGAGGGTTCTTTATGTGCCGTGACATTAGGCATTGGAATCGAAGGGCATTAAGCATACTCACTCCTTCTCTGGTGCTGGTGGCGTGGGGAATAGGTCGGGGCGAACATCTTGTAAATGGCGAATGCGTGCTTTAGGGATTTTGTTTTCTTTCAACCATTCGCAAACGCTCGGCATTTTAATTCCGAAAAACTTAGAAGCAGCGGAAACACCACCAAGGCCATTAACAATATTTTGAGCAAAATTTTGATTTTTCATACGCTATATATTAGGCATGCCTTAGCATAAAGTCAAGGCATACCTAATATAATTAATGTTAGGATTACCTAATGAACACAATACACGACAGAATTAAAGAAGCTCGAACAAGAGCAGGGCTTAAAAAGGCTGATTTAGTCAGAGCTGTTGGCGTTTCTGCACCAACAATTTCAGACTGGGAAAGCGGAAAAATAAAAAATATTGAAGGCAGCAACCTAATCAAACTAGCCACTGCCCTAGGCGTGTCCCCCGAATGGCTACAGACTGGCAAGGAATCGCGTAATCGGGTGGAGGTGCAGG
>CAYQEZ010000085.1:0-3307 GCA_964416645.1 uncultured Francisella sp.
GTTTGCACCCATTGCAACAGCATCTTGTTTTTCTCCTAAATAACAAAGTCTAGCAACTCAGTTTCTTGTGCTGAAATATCAACTACACCCCAATCGTAACCACGCCTATCGAGAATCTCTAACAGGCGCATTTGTGCCAGCTTGCACCGTGCGATAAGCTGTGATTCTTTGGTTGCGTCTCGTGGTACGTCTAGCGTTGTGATACGGTACTTGGGGTTAATATGGCTAACCTTGTGCCAGTCGTTTGGCTCTCTCTTGCTGATTAGCTCGTCTGGCGTGTCAACCAAGGTGTAAACAAGCCGCGCATTATTCATATCGCGCAAGTGCATGTATGCCATTAGCTGCCACTCGTACAGTTTGCGGTCGCCTTCCTTAATCGCAATCGGGAATGTCCTTTTGCTGTAAGCGCTTTTAATGTCGATGATTAGGCTCTCAGATTCGTCCTCAATATCCCATTCACCAGTAAGCAAGTCCGTTGTTAATCGGGTAGCGTTCTTGGTGTAAGCCTTGCCAGTGACAAGGTTTAGCAGGGCAATAGAATCATCCTCGCACTGCTTTCCCTTGTTGATAGCGTTCATGTCTAGCTCTGGCTGCCACTGCAAAATGATCTGACTAGCAAGCTCGTTAATGTAGCTCACAGCACCATCTGGCAAGGTGTTCTTGTCGGGGTAAGCCATTAACTTACCCACTGAACTAGCGCGGAATTGCATCATGCTGTGATTTCTCCCGTCTCTTCGTCAACCGTGTAATCAGCTGTTAATGCTTCCCACGATGCAATTTCCATTTTTTGCTCTTGGGTAAAGCTGCGACCTTTTGCCTCGATGCCGTTAATCAGCGTGTTTGCGTCAAGTCGTCCGCTTTCAATCACGTCACGCCATTTAGGGGCATTGGTTTGAAATTCTGCAAAGGAGTAGGGTACTGGGGCTTTTTGCTGTGCTGGTTGCTCGTGTACTGTGTGAGTCTCTGAGTCGGTTATGTCAATCGCTTTCCCTTCCATTTCGTCTGCTGTTGGTGATGCGCCTACTTCTGGGAATGCTTTACGCAATGCCTGCGCTTCGGCACACTTTGCAAGCTGGGCGTAAGGGCGCTTTGACCACATCGCATTAGGTGCTAATGGGTTGCTTTTTCCTGCGGTTGCGTAATTTTCCTTCCACAATTCTTTAGATGTGAAATTGACTACCTGACCATTTTTTAATAATCGGCTAACTGTAACCTTGCACCATTTAGGGTAAGTTATTTGTGTGCCACCTAGGTTTTCTGTCACATCTTCACCAAACTCTGGCTCTGATACGCCTGCCATTTCACCAGTTCGCGCCGCTGTTGTTCGGTAAAGCCCAACACCTGGCATAATCACGTCACGCATTCCATTGCTGGCTTTGTCGTACATTGGCACGATATGAACTGGCTTTTGCATCGGGTCAAGCCCTGAAGCTTGGCAGTAGCTTAAAACCATACGAACGCTTTCTTCTTTAGCACCAAAATAAAGGCTATTTTGTAATGTTTTTACAAGTTCTTTCTCGTCAACTTTTACTGTTAATGCGTTGCTCATGATAAACTCCATAAAATAATGAATATGAAAAATACTGCGTACATGGTTAGCACGCTGGGGTAGTAGCTATGACGCTCATCAAATTGCTCTAGTGTTTCGATAATCATGGTCATGTGTTATCCTTAAAATTTAGCCGAAAGGCTATTAAGACGGCTTATCTTTTGCGAACTGGTGTTTGCCTATTTTCTTAACGGGTTCTACACGGGTAATCCACTGGTGCTTTTTTAAGTTCACCTTATCGGGATTCCAGTAGTAGATCACGTCGTTCGCCACCATTTTAGGTAGCTTGTTTTTGAGTGCTTTCTTTGCCAATTTCTCCGCTTGCACATATTTGTCTGGTTCGTTTATCGCATCTGCCGTACCGACAAAACTAAACTGATTCGGCTGATGAATCACACTACAAGGGTCATTTGGGAATGAATCGCTTTTAACGCGATTAATCACCACGTTAGCCACGGCTATCATGCCTATTTCTCCCTCACCGCGAGCCTCGTGGTACAAGGCTTCGGCAAGGCAAGTTGTTTGGTCTGGCAATATGGCGTTTAACCGCACTGTTTTAAGTTGTGGTGCTTGTGGCACTGCGTAAACTATCGGTTTGATGATGAGTTCTTCGCTTGCCTTTTGTTGCATTGCTAAAGCGATAGCTGTCGGCAGAAAAATTAAGATCAACCAACTGGTGCTATTCATATCAGCCTCCTTACGGGTGGTTTAGCTCGTGTTCCACTTGGCTTCGTGCTTGTTTGTACCAGTAAAGCATGGCGTTGGTACGCAGAGTGTTAATCTCTAGCGCATGGTTGTTAATGAGCCTTAAAAACGACTGCTTTTCAGCTTCGTTGTCTATCTCGTTTAGGTACTCAACAAAGTTCTCAAAGCTGAAAGGGTAGAAGTCGCCGCCTTCACTTGTGCGCCAATCAACCTTGCTCTCTATGTAATCGTTACGTTCTTCAGCGTAATCCCAAGATGATGGGTAGGCTGTACGCCACGCGTCATAACTAGCGGCTTGTGATTCGGTAAACATGGCTGTTCTCCTGTACTGGTTTGGCGTTCATTTTGACTAGCTCATCAAAGTCTAAAATCAGCGTGTTACTTGCCTGACCTGGCTTTGACGGTGTTGTGTCCTCGCAGAAATAACGCCCGCTCGAATCGAACAACTGACAGTGAAGCGTGTCGATTGTCGCAGCCGATGGGTATGTCCATGCAAAAGCGTTAGTGGTGAAAAGTGAAATAGCAATCATTGCGATAATTCTCATGATTTAGCCTTTAAGTTAGGTATAAAAAGCCCGTCTTTGTCACGGGCAAAATGGGTTGTTATTGTCTGGTTATTCAAGCACGCTCAGTTTCAAAACGCCTCCCGCCTCCGCGACGCGGTATCACTACCACTTGACGTACCTTATGAACTTAATAACCGTGGATGCTGCCCACGCTTTTCGCCTTGCCCCGTGCACAGAGCTTGGCTTCGGTTGTGAGCGTCTAAGATAAGCACTTTCAACATCAATAAGCGCACCGCTGATACTTCATTACATTCCAACCAAAAAATGAAACGATGCGCTTATTGATATTGAATAGATTTGATTTGTTATCCCCTGTTGTCTCAGGTCGGGTTCTCGGGTAACTAGCACCTACCCAATTGCCTTTCAGCCGTGCTAGTCTTAAGCCCCTCGCGGAATTGTTAGCCGCGCCACCTACTGTGGTGGTGGGTGAACTCTGCGCCACCCGTGCAATCAAGTTTGTTTGCTTGATGGGTGTAAGTTTAACAGG
>CAYQEZ010000086.1:0-3170 GCA_964416645.1 uncultured Francisella sp.
TTTTCAGTTTTATTATTTATTATCAAATGGATAGGCTGTTTTTCAGGGCTGACTATTTGCTGGCAATGCTATGTTTCACATCAACACCCAATTTCAGTATTTGAAAGTGATGAAAAGTGAGTGTGAGGAAAAGTGGCGTTGTTCAGGGGCGACTTGTTACGGTAGGCTGTTATCCGATTGTTTAAGTTTGACATAAGCCATGGCGACGGTCAGTGCATCGGTGTATGCATCGTGAGTGCCTAAATTGGGCACTTTCAGCTCGGTGCAAATACTGTTTAGTCTAAGATCGAGTCGTTTTTGCGGAATCAGGCCAATTTTCTGATCGTAATACAGCGCTGATAGCTCCAGCTGCTGGTTAGGTAAACGGATGCCTAGTCGAGGTTGAACAAGGCGGTTAATGAGTGCCATATCAAATTCTAAGTAATAACCCAGTATGGGGCTACTGCCCATAAAAGCCAATAGTTGCTTCATGGCTTTAATCGGTTCCAGTCCATCTTCGACATCACAGTTGCGCAGCTGGTGCACTTTAATGGATTCGGCACTAATACGTTTTTCGGGCTTGAGTTTAAGTTCTAGCCGTTCGCTGGTGAGTATTTGGTTGTCGACAATGCGCACGGCACCGATGCTAATAATTTCATCTTTTTTGGGATCAAGTCCCGTGGTTTCACAATCTAAGCTGACCACGCCAGCACGGGTTGGTGGCTCGAACAAAAAGGCGTATTCAGGTTGTTTAAGCTGTTTGCGTTGCCAAAAGCGATAAAGCGAGTTAAGCCACATAGCCATCATCACATCAGTTGATTGAGTTTGTAATGATGATTGAGCAAGTTTTTGAACTGATCGACCAGCTTGAAGCTGTCTTTGAGTAGATCTTTTTGTAAATGAGATAAAGAGTCTACGTGGATTTGGTTATCGATGGGTTGTTCTAAAGACAGGCTTGTAAGCTGTTGATGAAGGCGCAGTTGTTGCATAAAATCAAAAGCTTCGACCAGTTCTCCAGCAAAGCTTTGTGACAGGGTGCGGGTATTGGCTAGTGCCATTAACCGCTCATGCGTGGTGCTGGCGGTTAGCTGGTGTTCGCACATCAACACACGAGAACCTTGCACAATAGGGAAAAGTCCGCCTTTTTTCAGATCGAGTTGACCTTGTTTGTTGGTTTTGAATTGTGAAAATAACCCTAAAGGTGTTTCAAATTCGAGAGCACTTTTAGCAAAATGCCCCATAAAGGCTCGATTATTGGCAACAGCCGATTGCACTTGCGCTAATAAACGCTGCGTCAGTTCAGCGTTACCCGCTGCTGTATCGGCATCGAGTAGAATTGAGAGGTACATCATCGATTGATTGCTGGGCTGATGCATCCATTCATGCACCTGTTTTAGCAGGCTATCTAGGGACTGTTGCCACAGCGGGTTAGTCATCATGATATTGCCAGGGCAATCGGGAAAGCCTAACTCAGCTAATGCGTCATGCATATCGCTGGCCCAGTGTTTGATTTGTTGACTGTCTGGGTTGCCCAGCCAAATCAGCGCATTGTCTTGATCGGTGCGCAGAATTTGTTCCTGTCGTCCTTCAGAGCCCATAATCAGCAAGGCATAATCACATTCAGCTAATGAAGCTGGACGAGTGAGCAAGCTGATTTTTCGAAACAATACCCGATTGAGCGAACTGATCAATTCAGCAATGAATCTGGGGTTGACGCCCTTATGATGCAAGCTTTGAATGAGCGCTGTGAGTCCTTGCTGAATGGGGTGTAAATCTTTGAGTGTTTGAGCTTGTTCAAGTTGTTGTCCCATCATCACCGATTGATTTGCCAAAGCGCCCAATAGCGTTTTTTGTGGCAAAATGCCCATCGGTTGTTGCTCGCGCATAATAACAATATGGCTGAGATTATGCTCGATCATCAACACCAACGCTTTGAACAGATGATCGTCATGTTGCATAGATACCAGTTTCGGCTTGGCGAGTTGACTGAGCAGGGGATAATCTGCTGGCGCGTAATCGGTGAAGGCATTGAGTAAATCGGTGGTGGTGATGATGCCCAGTTCTTTGTTGGGCAAAAGCACTACCCCCGCACTGGCTTGTTGCTGTCTTAGCGCCTGACTAGCCTGTTGTAAACTGAGTTGGTCGGTGAGGGTTACAATCGGAATGAGGCGTACATCGGTGGCGGTGAGCATCATGAAATGGGCAAAAGCATCGGTCTGTTCGCGTTGCTGTAGTTTATTTAGCTTATCACGAATGCCCGCACTCCAATAAGCTAAAAAGGCACTATTTTCTTGGCAGAGCTGATCGAAAAATGTCCCAGAAATGCGATAGGCTAAAACTTCTTCCAGTGCGGTAAATTGACCTTCGCCACCTTGCAATAGAGTGACTGCACCAGCGGTTTCATTGGCATGAATGATGTCTTTATCGTCATCGCCAGTTTGCCATTGACCACGACCTTTGAACACCAACAATAAAAATCGTTCAGAATTGGGTTGACTGCGGATGACTAGAGTTTGTTGTTCGTCGAGATAGACGAGATCACTATGACGTGATAGCAGTTGATGTTGCTCGTTGCTGAGCAGGTTGAAAGGAGTCACATGGGCCAATTCAAGAGAATTCATGTCGTGACTCCTAATGAGATGGATTAAGCCTGAGCTTGTTGCTGAGCGGCCATATCAGCGTGTACTTGTGTCATATCCAGTGCTTTGACTTTACCGATAATTTCGTCAAGCTCTGAGCCTTGCAATGCACCTGAGTGGGCATAAATGACAATACCTTCACGCATAAACGCAATAGTTGGAATTGAGCGTACTTGAAATAAACCAGCCAGTTCTTGCTCTTCATCGACATTGACTTTGGTGAAAGCCACTTCGGGATGACGTTCAGCGGCGGCATCGAAAGTAGGGGCAAAAGATTTACACGGACCACACCAAGCCGCCCAAAAGTCGATGATGACCATTTCGTGGGCTTTGATGGTTTCTTCGAATAAATCCGTGGTTAAGGTTGCAACAGACATAGATTTTCCTTTAAATAAAACGACAGTGAACTCTAAAAACCCTAACGGGATGGGGGTCTGGGGGAAGGGGGGTATTAAATTAACACATAACCCTATGATTTATGCCCTTCCACCAGAGGAAAAGTAAACTTGGGATCTATAAAAATTTCACGAAGTGGCGTTTTTATAGATGCCC
>CAYQEZ010000087.1:0-3116 GCA_964416645.1 uncultured Francisella sp.
ATTGAACCGATTATTGGACATTTAAAATCTGATTTTCGATTGAGTAGGAATTTTCGGGTATTCGGATTTTGGTGTGGAAACTCAGTTAATGAAAACAACTCTCATCAACTGATTTTGTAGAAATCATTCAAAAACACCTGCCTCTAACTTATCGCACAATGTAGAAATCTTAGCTCCATAGTATTTCGTAACAATCTCTTCCACAATCTCATACTCTCTTGGTGCATGGTACATAATGCGTGAAGTAGTCATGAAATCCATAGTCCTTTTTTCTCGCCGTACACGCTGCTTCAAGCTAGTTGATCCTGCTTTAATCGCGTCTTGGTCATATACCATTAAGGCCCGAATAACCTCAAAACTATAACCACGTCCAATACGTACCTTGTCCTTGATGATTCGATTCATGCTTTCGGTATAAGCATTGGTGTATCGATGTTCAAATCCATTCAAGATACCTTCTTGCCAGTTAGAAAGTGAGGTTAAGAATGGCTCAAAGAAAGGCTTAACGCTTGGGTCAAGGCACTTCAACCAGCTGACGATTTCACGCCTAGCTTCGTCTTTGGTTAAATGCTGATCTGTAATTACCATGAATGACTCTTTAGCAGCATAAGCATGACCGAGTTCACCAAATTCATCACACCATGACTGAACCTTTTCCATCTGCTCAGGCGATAGGTCAAAAGTTCTAATTTTTAATAAGACTTCATCATTGTTAAGTCGGCGCTTCTGCTTAGGAAGTAATGCACCTTTAATGGCTTTTCTAGCGTCATTAAAGCAGTCGTTAAGGTTCTTGGATATATGAAACTTATCGACCACAATAGCGGCTTTGGGGAATAGTAATTGCGCCACGTCCTTATATGGCTTCCACATATCCATCGTCACCACTTCTACGCTTTTTTGATTCTTGAGTGTTTGAAAGTATGGCGTGATGACTTCTTTAGTTCTCGCTGGCAGTATATCGCAAATGGTTTGCTGTTCAATATTGGTAACAATGCAACGTGCAGTACCTAACAAGCCTAACTCATCAATACCCAACACTCGTGGCGTTTCAAACTGATAGCTCTTACCCATTTGCTGATCGTGTGCTGCAAATATGTTTCTAACGGTCTTTTCGTCTAGCCCAACTTCTCGCGCAACCTTGCTAAACGTATCTTTGAACACTCGTTGTTTAATGTAAGCAACCAATCGCTTAGTCGCTGCATTGGTATCATCTAAATCATCAATCGGCTCAACAAAGGTTTTAGAACATGAACGACAGCGATACCGCTTACGTTCAGTTGCAACAATGACCTTCTTGCCATGTGTAGGCGTGTCGATGAATGACGGATTGATAGAGCCGTGACCATAGGGGTTCTCTGCACCACATTGAGGGCAAGTAGGTCTATCACTGGTCGATGAAACAGCATTTACCTGGTAGTAGTCACCGTAGTCATCAACTGTGAGCGTTTTAAGGCTTGGGAGTTGGAGGAAGTCAGTCATTTTCTGATTTGCTGTATGGGCCTAAAAATCGTGAACCATTGAAGTGAATCATGTGTGTTGGTGCATCAGCAATCCAACATTCTGTTTCCCATGCGATCACGCTGCTATATTTTGCATAGGTTTTTGAATCAGGGAATGCTGACACATACACCAAGCCCGCTGTACAGTTGCCAAACAAAGCAGTTAGTTCACCGTATCGTTTATGGTCAACAGGCCCATGGCTTGTAACGGATTCAATCAAAAACAACCAATTGTTTTGAGTGCTATAAATCACCACATCAGGTAATTTGCCGTGATTATCAAGTTGCACCCCAAGTGATACTAAGAATTTAACATCAAAGAATCCGTGTTTATCGCCTGTGTCCCCTACATAAACCAAACGCCCACCAGGAACATATCTAGTCCCAAATTCTGTCACGATTTCCTTAATCAGTTGCGAATGAGCACCTGCTGAAAGTTGAATTGTTTGACCATTAGCAAGTTCGAGAGGAATCATCTCCATCTCTCTTGCTCTGGCGTACATCTCGGCTAATGTTTGTCGCTGCTGCAGGTAGTCTTGAAGCATGGCTGAATATTGCTCAGTTCCATAGACTCGAAGAACAGCCAATAATGTAGGTTCGATTTGATACGCGGCATGAGGACTATTGACGGCTCTATCAGGCTTATCTGGGTTATAAAGGCAGATGCCAGCATCAACAAATTGATGCATTGATTGTCGGCTAAAAGTTTCCCGCGTATTGGCAGCATAGTCTTTGCCATAGTGAGTGCGCGACCAATCCATGATAGGAGTGATACCGACAAGTGGATTACCAGCTTGGCTCCATTGCTTGTTTGGCGTCATGTCTAATAAGCACAGTAGACACAACGCTGTTCTTTCATTTAATTGCTGTCTTGGCATCCCCAAGTGAACAAGGATTTCAGAAGCTTGTTGTAATTTTTGTGCTGAACTCATTTACTATCCTTTAAAAGTGCATCGATTTGCAGTTGGCTCATTGTAATTTGGTATTTTTTACCAAGTTTCTTTAATGCTGTCATGGTCGGATATTTCATATTTTTTAGATCTGTCGCATTGACTTGAGTGTGCCCAGAAAACACCCTGAAATGCTTATCAAGCAATGTCGAGTTTAAGAAACAAGCCAACCCCTTTGCAGTCATCTCATCAAACCCATTTTTATTTACATGGAATACGTTCCAACAGTTATCAAAACCAATCCAATCCCTTCCTATATCTTCAGGATTGATGACATATGCAACTACGCGACGTTTCTCTTCTTTAGCTGAAAATCTTTTGACGATCACATAAAAGCCAGTATTTGGCATCAACCACTTACGAGATTCAAGAGTTGCTCTAATTGCATTTGGTTTTTTATGTGCCTTTGGATACTGCAGCTGCCTATCTACAAAGTGATGTGGATAGAGCAAAGGAACGGTGTCTTCGGTAGGGTTTTGTTCTAAAAAATCCTTCATGCGATGTGAAACAACAGGGCCAGTGCTTACACCAATGCCAAGCTCAGATAGTGAGGCAGCAAATAAGGGACTCTTTTCGTTGATACCATCACTAGTTGGGATATGTATGAATATTTCCGAGTCATCGGGCTTAACCACTTCAGTAAAAGCAACTTCTTTTGTTTCGTAGT
>CAYQEZ010000088.1:0-3094 GCA_964416645.1 uncultured Francisella sp.
TTTAATCTCATTCACGCTACCGAACTGTTGCAATGCACCATCAATGCCGCCATATTTCAGTTCAAGCAGTCCTTTCATATTATCTTGCGAAAGTTGACCAACTCCATCACGCAAATACTGGTTAAGCACAAACTGAATAAATTCTGTTTGTGCATCATCACTAAAGGCTTGCTGAATATCTGGAAATGCCGTTTTAACGCGCTCAACCCGTGTATGGGTTTCTTTTGCAAACGCAATGTAAGCTAGTAAATCGTAAACGTCAGAATCCACAGCGCCAATCAACTGACTCATTTCGTTAAGTTTTTCATCAGTGTATTCAGCCTCCCGCAATTTATTTAGAAGTGCATCACGCGTGCTAGGCAGGCTCCAAATCTTTCTTAGCTCATCTTCGTTGTGAAACAGACTGGGCAAATCATCGTATAGTTGTTGGATAAATGTGTGTGCCGTAACCAAGCTGCCCTTAAACCAATACAAGCTACTGGCAAGGTGTTGTTGAATTTTGCGTGCTTGACCATCAGAAAATTGAATGACAATTTTTTCTTTAGGTGGCGGTGGTGGTTCTGTTGGCTGTGGGCTAGTCGATGGTGCAGGCGTAGGCTCAGGTGTTTCCGTTGGTTCTGCTGTCGGTTTGGGTTCTTCGTGCGGTAAAGGTTCACCATCCCATTCAGGGTCAGAAAAATTGTGGTAAGCCTTATCGAAATCATAAATGGTAAAAAATGCTTTGCCCTCGTAAAGGCGTGTACCACGTCCGACAATCTGCTTAAATTCAATCATGTTATTACAGGGTCGCATGAGTACAATATTACGCACATTGGGTGCATCAACACCCGTCGAAAGTTTGCGAGAAGTGGTTAATATGGTTGGGATGGTTCGGTCGTTATTTTGAAATTGTCGCAAATCCGTTTCGCCTTCTTTACCATCGTGTGCGGTGACACGAACACAGTAAGCGGGATTTTGCGTAATACCCTGTTTAACTGCCCACTGGTTTACCATGTCTCTCACCATGGCGGCATGTTCTTGCGAAGCACAAAATACAATCGTTTTTTCGTGCGGATTGATTTGACGCATCCAATAAGCAACCCGTGCTTGCTCGCGGGCGGGAATGGTAATAATGCGGTTGAAATCGCCCGCTTTATACAGTTTGCCTGCCTCTGGTTCACCTTGAATAACAACCCCATCACCTGGGGTGTAGATATATTCATCCATGATGCCGCTAATCATTTGGACTTTGAACGGCGTTAAAAATCCATCTTCAATGCCTTCTTTTAAGGTGTAACTGTAAACAGGTTCACCAAAATAATCGTAGGTATCGACGTTATCTTTGCGCTTAGGCGTGGCGGTGAGTCCTAATTGTACCGCTGGTGCAAAATAAGTCAGAATTTCACGCCAACTACTCTCATCGTTTGCGCCACCCCGGTGGCACTCGTCGATAATAATGAAGTCGAAAAAGTCGCTTGGATAGTCGGTAAAGTAGTTTTTTTCCGAATTATCGGCTTGTTGCTCGTCGCTTGCGCCCATCAGGGTTTGAAAAATGGTAAAGAAGATACTGGCATTTTTAGGCACGCCATGTTTGCCGATTAGCTCTGGTGTGATGCGCATCAGCGCACCATCACCAAACGCACCAAAGGACGAAAAGGCTTGATCGGCTAAAATATTTCGGTCTGCCAAAAATAAAATGCGTGGGCGGCGCGTTGCCGAATGACATAGCGATGCGTTCAGTGTCCAGCGCGCATGAAACAATTTCCACACCAAATGAAAAGCAATCGCTGTTTTGCCTGTGCCTGTTGCTAATGTCAGCAAAATGCGCTTGTTGCCTTTCGCTAGGCTATCGAGTACAGCATAAACCGCATTTTCTTGATAGTAACGTGGTTTCCAAGTACCGCTTTTTGTTTCAAAAGGAACAGCGGCAAAACTTCTGCGCCAATAGACTACGGCTTCGGTATCGGTATCGTCAAACGTCAGCGCCCACAAATCCTGTGGCGATAGAAACTCATCTACATAGGCTTGCTCGCCCGTTAAGGTATCAATCTGATAAATCTGGTGTCCGTTGGTGCTGTAGGCAATGCGGCATTGTAAGCGAGTGGCATAGTCAATCGCTTGGCGTATGCCCTCGCTCGCGTCTAATGACTCTTTTTTAGCTTCGACAACGGCAAGTTTACGCCCTTGGTAGCTGAGTACATAGTCACTTTTGACTTCGCTACTGCGCTGGGTAGCGTTAATAATGCGTCCAGGGCAAATCACCTCGCGATGAATATAAGCCTGCTCTAGCTTACCCCAACCCACCGCGTGTAGCTTAGGGTCGATGAGGTTAGCTCTGGTGTCTGCTTCATTCATACTGGTCATATCATTTATTCCTGTTTCATCGGTGAATCAAAACCCGATCAAAAAATATGTTATTTATAGGCTTATGATTTAACTGAAAAAGATTAAACCGCGCTACTATTTTTGGTCTAACAATCAAAACCAGATCAAAAAAATCATACCCAAAAAGGCACATAGCCCGCTCGAGGATGCTCTGGATCAGCTGCCTTAATTAAGCCTTCAGCTTCTGCCATTTTAATGACCTTAGAAACTTGTGCCGCATTACGAGCCTCAATACCCAATCTCATCAACAAGGTAGCGTTTTTCATGCGTAATCCTGTTAAATACTGAATCACAGCGTGTTGATAGCAGGCGCGCAATCGCTCACTGGGCGACATGTCAGCAAAACTGCGTGGCGCATACAAAATAACTTGTAGAGAATCAGCATCGGCATAAAATTTAGGCGGAGGTAATTGGTGCAGTTCAATGTGTATCACCACTTTGTCTAAACCACTGCCTTGTTCTTCACACATGCCCATGCGACGCATTAAGCTAGCTAAAATAGCATTTCGTGACCGAGGCGGTAAGTCAATCATACGGTCTGGGTTCATCAGAGGTTTACCTGGATTCGTCACTTCCAATCGGTCGCTAAACAACTCAACCATCACGCCTGCACCACTAACCGTCATATCTTGATGAATAATCGCATTCGCAATCGTTTCTCTAACCGCCAAATCTGGGTAAATACGAATCGTCTTGCGCAAGGCTGTGCCTATGTGCTCATTATGTGGCA
>CAYQEZ010000089.1:0-3046 GCA_964416645.1 uncultured Francisella sp.
CTGTGCTTCCCATTAGGTTTAGAAAAAAGTGAAGTGTTACGTTTAGACGCCTTGGTTAAACGTAAGCCAGCGTTGCAAAAAGGAGATGTTCTTTTCCGTGCTGGGCAACCTTTTCAAGCTGTTTATGCGGTAAAAGCAGGCGGATTTAAGGTATTCACTCAACATTCCAGTGGTGAAGATAAATTAATCGGTTTTTATTTGCCTGGTGATATTTTGGGTGTTGATGCCTTATCTACAGATGAACATATCTCTACTGCTGTGGCGATTGATACGTCAACCGTGTGTGAAATTCCTTTCAAAGATCTAGAGCGCTTGTCTTTGCAGCTACCAACCCTCAATCGGCAGTTGTTGTCGATTATGAGCAAAGAGCTGAGTGATGAGCGTATGCATGCAGAGTTATTATCACGAAAGAGTGCTGAAGAACGCATGGCGTTATTTATTTTGTGGTTATCGCAGCGCCAAGCAAAAAGAGGATTTAATGACGAGTCTTTCCGTTTGGGGTTATTGCATCGAGATGTCGCACTTTATTTGGGGCTAACGCCAGAAACCGTATCTCGAGTGTTAGCCAAGTTCTCTGATGAGGGGTTAGTTGAATGGCGTCAAAAACAACTGACAATTCGTCATAGGTCTCGTTTAGATGCTTTGGCTAACCATCAAGAAGAAGGATTATGTGGTCGAATTGCGGGATAGTGGCTTCGTTGTTATGCACCACTTAACTGGCGTTGCGAGTAAGCGTAACTCTTTGAAGTTATCGGCTATAAAACTTGATTGTAATCAAGTTGTCTAAGCAAAAACTATGGTCAAATAAGGGCGTGTCAGAAGCGATTGCTTCTTTCCATAATGTAGCCCGCTTAGCCCAACCTAGTTGGGCTTTTTTATACCTGCTAATGAATTTCTTAGTTGCTCATTTGCTGCAAAATGGGCAGAATTTCGTCCGATGAATTGACGCCTAGCTTATGGTAGATGTTTTCACGATGTTTAGAAACGGTACGATCAGAAATGGACAATTTTTCTGCGATTTGCTTACTGGTTAAGTCATTCAATACCAGTAGTAGAATTTCTTTTTCACGACGGGTCAAGTGTTCTGCTAGGGTTTCTGGTAATGATAAGTAAACGCCAGAATCGTTACGTGATAGCTCTTGCTGAATATCGGGATCAATAAACATCTGTCCTTGAATGACTTGGCGAATACCTTCGACCAGAACATCGGAAGCAACACTTTTTAAGGCAATGCCATCGGCGCCCAAGGCTAATACTTTCTGCCACGTCTGTTTGATTTGTGAGGCCGTTAAAATAATGACGCGCAAATGGGGGTAAGCTTTTTTTACGATGGGCAATAGTTCGCTGCCTGATAAGCCAGGTAGTTGTAAGTCGAGTATGAGTAAATCGGGTTTTTGGCTGACAACAAGCTCTAACGCGCTCTTACCATCGAAACCTACGCCCACAACACGAAAGTCTTTGAATTGGGTCAACAGTCCAGAAATAGCTTGAGTAACGATGCGGTGATCGTCGATGATGGCAATGCGCGTTAATTTCATAGTCGGCTCCTAGATGCTTTTAATATGACTTGCTTGCGTTAGTAACTGTTGGCAAGCTGTTTTTTCTCGGTTTTGAGCGTGTTGTTCAAGTTGTTCAAGTATTTCGATTAATCGTTTTTGTTGGAATACCATGGCTTGCCCCTTCAGTTGGTGTGCTTTGGTCATCAGTTCGGTCATTTTGTTGCCATCAAGCATGTGTTGGCAATAACGAACCCCGTTATGTAGTTCGTTGACAAATTCAGGCCACAAATTGCGTAAATAATCGGGCAGCATATCAATGACCAGTATGATTTCTACCTTATCGCTGCTGATTATTTGTGTGCTGTTCGGTGAAAGATCTGGTTTATGCGTATTTAATTCACAGTCATTGGCCAGTAGGATAAGCTCTTTGAGTTGTAGCGGCTTACTTAACCAAGCGTCTAGCGTGCCGTCAAGCAGGGCACTTTCAAAATGCTCGTTGGATTGCGCGGTAAGCATGACCACTCGCGTCTGTTGTTGACGGTCATGGTGATTGATAAGATGACGTAATTTTTTAGCGAGCGTCAGTCCATCGCTGTCGGGTAAGCGGTAATCGATCAGTAACAGTTGTGGTTGTTTTTGCTTATACAGCGCTAATGCTTGTTCGGCATTGATTGCGCTATGAACAATAAAAGGTAGCTTTTGAACCATGCCATGAAAGACTTCGTGGTGTAAGCGATCATCATCTACCAACAATATCGAGGTTGTTTTAAGCAATTCTGGAAGTTGATCATGGCTGATTTGAGTAAGCAAGGAGGTTTCGTCACCAACCTTGAGCGGCAGGATGATGATAAACTCGCAACCATCGTCAGGTTGGCTATTCACTAAAATCTCACCTTTCATGAGTCCGATTAAGCGCTGCGTAATGGCTAAGCCAATGCCTACACCTTGTTGATTGAGTGAGCTGGTATTGTGATAGTAAGGCGTAAATAATTGCGAAAGTGCGTCGGTATTAATACCAATACCTGTATCTTTTACGCTAATACGTAATCCAGCAGTCACTTGACTGAGTGATACGGTGACTTGACCTTGTGGTGGTGTGAATTTAATTGCATTAGAAATGAGATTAATAAGTACCTGTCTCAGTTTGCGTTTATCACCGCGCCAGATGCGAGGGCACTTGGCTTCTATGTGGCAGTCTAGTTGCAGTTGTCCAATCAAGGCTTGTGGTTGTAAACCTTGTTGAATCAATTTGACCAGTTCAAACACATCAACCGTTTCATCGGTGATGTTCACTTTATGATGATTAAGAAGTTCTAGATCGATGATATCATTGATCAGTTCAAGCAAGTGTTGGCTTGAAGAACGAATATGGCTTAACCATTCGAGGTGACTTGGTTGTTCACAAGACTCGCTGAGCATATGCGTAAAGCCTAAAATACTGTGCAGGGGCGAACGCATTTCATGACCCAATTGAGCCAAATAGGCGGAAACCTGTTCATTAGACAGGATCTTGTCCATTGCGCTCCTCTCATGCGTAATTGTTAGCT
>CAYQEZ010000090.1:0-2890 GCA_964416645.1 uncultured Francisella sp.
ATATGATGGAATGGAAAGTCGATAACATTAAATGTGGTGGCTGTGCTGGTCGTATTCGTCAGCAGCTATTGAGCCTAGTGGGAGTTAGTGATGTACATGTGGATGTGGAACAGGGTGTGGTGCGAGTTGAAGCCGATTCCGAGCAAGCTTCTGCAATTTTGGCTCGCTTGAAACGTCTGGGCTATCCATTGACTGGTACCACATCTGGACTGGCAGCTGTTGAAGCCGATGTACGTTCGGTGGTGTCTTGTGCTATTGGGCGTCTACACGCCGACGAGAAATGATTGGCATGACCTTTGCTCAATGGATGTTCAGTTTAAGTTTTGGTGATGAACGTCGCTAACTGAATTATGTATGACATAGGCAAAATAGATTATGTGGTTAAAACCCGTTGGTTTCTTAGTGTTAATGCTCGCCATTATTGGTGGTTTTGCCATTATGCAAGGTCCACTGAAAGAATTGTGGCATCCTTCAGAATTAGTTGTTATTTTAGGGGCAGCTTTGGCGGCTTTCTTGTTGGCGGCACCTGTTCCTGTTGTTGGGCGAACTTTTGTTATGTCATTGCGCTATTTTCAAAGCGATAAAGCCAATATGAAGGTTTATGCCCAAGTGTTGGCTTTGCTACAAGAGTTATTTAAATTGTCGCGCGCTCAGGGGGTGCTGGCGCTCGATAAACACATTACCGATCCCGCTTCCAGCCCTGTTTTTTCGAAATATCCTGCCGTGGTTGCGCACAAAGAGTTACTTGGTTTTGTTGTGGACTGTTTTAGTTATGTATTGATGAATCCGCCCAAGGGGCACGAAATTGATAAGATGGCAGAAAAGCGTATTAGTTTGTGGTTTAAGTCGGCTTCTGAGGTGCCTAAGTTAACCGGTAAAGTGGGTGATTGGTTGCCGGGTTTCGGTATTATGGCGGCCATTATGGGCGTGATTTTAACCATGACGACTGTGGGTGGGCCTGTTGAAATTACCGCGAAATTTATTGGTGCGGCATTAACGGGAACTTTTTATGGAATTTTCTTCGCTTTTGCTGTGGTTGGTCCCTTCACACATGCACTAGAAGTGATGTTGCGACAAGATAAAATGTTGTTTGAAATGGCTGCAGGTGCCATTAGCGCTTATGCGGATGGTGTTTCTCCTAACCTCGCCATCGAAATTGGTCGTCAGCGTGTGCCGCCTGAATACCGTGATAAGTTGTTGGGTGATGCATGAGCGGGCATGACGATGATGATGAAGGCGGTGGCAGTCATGGAGGTTCTTGGAAGATAGCGCTCGCCGACTTAATGACGGTATTAATGGTATTTTTTCTCGTCATGTGGTTATCTGCGATTATGGATCCTGCCGATCGTAAGGCGTTAGCCGATAGTTTTGCTACGGTAAAATCGGAAGGGAGTAGTCAGGAGAGTAGTCCCATGCCAGAGCAGAAAGGCGATGTGCTCATTAATCCGATTGAACTCAAACCGCTAACGAAATCTGAAATTGAGAGCATGATCAAAAAAATGGATGCTTCAGTGGAAGAGACGCCAGAGCATTTTATTATTACCCTTCGTTCCGACAAAGCTTTTGAAAGTGGTCGTGCCAGCTTGCAAGAGGCAGCCAAGGCACAGTTAGAAAAAATGGCGGAGGAGTTAGCTAGCCGTCGTAATGCGATGGTGATTACGGGACACACTGATAATGTGCCTATCCGCAATGTCACTTTCCCTTCAAACTGGGAGTTGTCATCGGCGCGTGCTTCATCGGTAGCGCGTTTATTTGAGGATTTTGGTGTCGATAAACAGTTTATGACGGTATCTGGGCGTGCCGATGCCGAGCCTTTGGTCGCCAATGACACCAATGTAGGTCGTGCTCAAAATCGTCGAGTGGTCATCTTGTTAGATAAAAACAGTGTCCCTTTACCCGTAGAAAAACCCGCACCCAAAAGTAAAACACCATCTAAGGCAAGCGCATCCTAGAGTTTACCTAGTGACTGTTTCGCTGTTTTCGAGCTGCACAGACAGGGCAATCAGGGTCTTGCGTTAGTTTGAAACGACGTTGGTTCATGGTTAAGCCGTCGAATAGCAACATTTCACCGATTAAGCTGGCGTTGCCTAGTAGCACCTTTAAGGTTTCCAAGGCTTGCATGACGCCCAATGTGCCTACCACAGGGGCAACGATGCCTTGCGCATCGCAGGTTTCTCCACCTTGATTGGCCTGTGGGTCGAAACACAAATAGCAGGGTGCGTTGGGATCCCGTCCATCAAATACGCTCAGTTGACCTTCCCAACGAATGGCTGCCGCTGATACCAAGGGTTTGCCTGCCATCATCGCCGCTTCGTTAATCGCCGTGCGAGAAAAACCATTATCGGTACAATCGACCACCACATCGGCTTGTTGACACAGCTCTAATAGCTTATCTGGACTTAAAAAGGCATTGATGGTATTGATCGTGATATGTGGATTCACTGCTGCGAGTGTTTGTTTAGCCGATTCAACCTTGCTCATACCGACTGTTTGTTGGCGATGTACAATCTGGCGTTGTAAGTTAGTTTCTTCCACCACATCAAAATCGACTAACGTCAGCGTACCAACACCTGCGGCCGCTAAATATAGGCTTGCAGGTGATCCCAAGCCTCCTAGACCAATAATTAATGCATGGCTATTGGCGAGCGTGGTTTGTCCTTCCAAACCAATTTGACTTACACGAATTTGGCGGTCATAGCGTGCGGTAAGGGTTTCATTCAGCGGTTGTTGTGGCATAGCTTTCCTATGTTTGAATAAATTGACCAAGGGTTATGCGGTCATTATTACCATAATCTCGGTGAGTGGCAATGGCATTAAAGCCAGCCGACTGCATCAGCTGTCTGACGGCGGCGCCTTGATCGTAGCCATGTTCCAGTAGTAACCAGCCGTC
>CAYQEZ010000091.1:0-2761 GCA_964416645.1 uncultured Francisella sp.
TTAACAGAGCAACCCTCTAACCCATCATGACCAACTACCCTGCCCTTTACCTGGCCACCCTCACCTCGCAAAAAGGACGCGCCTCGATGCAACGATTACTGAATCGGCTGCCTGAGCACAACGGCAGTCAACCAGTGGATTGGACGGGTATCACGCCATCCCAAGTGGTCATGATGATTGCCAGCATGGAAGATAAAGGCTTATCCGTTTCCACGCTTAACACTGCGTTGTCTGCCATTAAGGGAGTGTGTCATGTGGCTTGGCGTGAGCATGCCCTATCTGATGAGTCCTACTCGCGTATCAAAGACATCAAACAAAAGAAACAGTCTAAATTGCCGACTGGTCGTGCGATCACGCATGACGAAGTGCAATCGCTGCTATCTACCTGTCTGCAGGATATGAATCAAACCAAAGGCTGCCGAGACGCTGCCATCATTTCCCTAGGTGTTTACGTTGGCCTTCGTCGCTCTGAAATCGCCGATCTGAAAGCCAAGAGCCTTGATTTAGAAAATATGACGATTCGCGTGTTAGGCAAAGGAAACAAAGAAGAAGTCTTGCCACTGCCTGAAGCGATGAAGCAATACCTGATTCCTTGGCTCAACATGCGCACTCAGTCTATAACAGATCGACATTTGACAGGAATCTATCTATTCGGTGCGATTAGCAAGTCAGGCAAGTTGCTCAATCTCGATGGCCTATCCGATAAGCAAGTGTGGGAAGTATTAAAACAGAGATCACTGGCAGCAGGCATTGATGTGGATAATCTCCCCACTCCCCACGATATGCGAAGAACAAGAGCCACTACCTTGTTAGACGCAGGTGTGCATCCCAGAGTGGCTCAGAAAATGATGCGTCATGCCAATGTCGAAACCACCATGCGGTATGACCGAGGCAATATTGATGATGCGTTGAGGAATGCGGTGAATCATGTTGATTAAGCCATTTAAATGGATCAGCGTATTATCGGAAGCCGTTGAACGCTTGCCTGAGTGGATAGAACCGACCAATAGTCACCTTACCCTTGTCAAAGTCGGCTATGTCGATGCCGCTTCACTACTGCCGATTCCTGGAGCCAATGATGAACACCTGTTATTTGCCAATTCTGCTACGGGCAGGATGTCAGCCGAGCAATGGCAATCCTTCCTATCAACCATGCAAGCTGGTAACCATGAGCCTGTGCTGATCATACATGATCAAAATGGTATGCGTATTCATGAAGGTAATCACAGAATTAGAGCCTGCGCCGCACTAGATTTACCCGTTTTGGTAGAATTAAGATGCTATGCAGGGATGCCAGGCTAATTGACTAACCCAACACAACAATAAGGTGTGTGATGAAAATACAACGCAACGAACCCTGCCCCTGTGGTAGCGGCAAAAAATACAAGCACTGCTGTATTCATCAGACAGATAAACAGCAGTCTGATATTCATGATGAAATCGCTCATATTCTCGCCATGAATCCCAACCTCACCATAGATGAACTCAATCTGGTACTGGCGAACAAGATGGAGAAGATTAACAACAAACCTAATCCAGATTTTTGTGGTTTATCACCCACGCAAATGCAGAATTGGCTCAATGCGCCCTTCGCAGAAAAAGTCGCTGTGCAGATCACCGCTCCCGACGATTTAAGCAGCAGCCCTGTGATGGAATACTTGCGCTTGATCATCGAAGAAGCCATGCAAAACGAAGGTAGCTTTAAGGCTACCAATACTGGCAATCTACCGACCAAAATCGTCAAACAAGCGAGCGAACTGTTGCCGAATTTTTCGGTATCAGCACAGAATACCCACCCGAGTATTTGCCACTACACCGGCAGCAATGAAACCAAGTTTAATGCCCTCCACTACACACGCTTATTAGCAGAACTGGCAGGAATCATTTACCTGCAAAGCGGTCGCTACCACGTTAAAAAAACTGCGCAAAAGGAATACTTAAAGCACGGACTTCAGGCATTTTTCAAACCCATGCTCGAAGCAGCAACCCAACAGTTTAATTGGCACTATTTCGATGCGATTGAGTTTGGTGACAATCTACAAATCTTTTGGCTATTTATGCTGTGGCGACTGCAAATACACGGCAATATCGATCAACTGACACAAGAAATGGCGATAGCCTTCCCTGATTTACTCAATGAAGTACCGCCAAAATACTTAGAAACCCCCGTAGCAGCACTCAATCACGTCATTACCCTTCGTTTTATCGAACGCTTTTTAGAGTACTGGGGATTGGTAACACTAGAGCCGAGTTTAGGCTCACCGTTGGGTGCGCGGGGAAAAGCGCGTAAGGTCGATATACAGCCCTTGTTGCGTGAGAGTTTTAAGTTCTTGGTTTAACTAATCGTTTTCTTAAATTCGAGTATTAAGGAATAATCCCTGTTAACTTATAAAACCAACTATTTCTCAATGGTTCAGGAACCAATCCCACAATTTGTACCGCAGAAATAATGCTAAGAGTCAACGTGATTAATTGCCACCGAGTATTTGTTACGTTACGGTGTTTTTCGTTAATGATTTGGTGCAAAGCACGCAACTGTTCGTGTAACTCGAAATCTTGTTCATTTATTCTCATTCTTTCAGCTATCGCGTCCCATACGATGGGCAATTCGACACCGTTCAAGACTGCTGGGTGGCGAAAATAATACTTCGCGTTGAATTCACTAGCTTTCTCTACGAGAGAAGCGAGTTCTTTGTGACACCCACTCCAACTGGCCAATTCATTAGTTAGGGCTTCCATACGTAGTCAGCCCTGAAAAACA
>CAYQEZ010000092.1:0-2758 GCA_964416645.1 uncultured Francisella sp.
AAGTATATCAACCGATTCATCAGTTATTGGATGATATTGTGCAAAGCATCGCGAAGTAAGCAAAATGGATATGGATGAACAGATTACGGCGCTATTGAGCGAGGCGCTAACGCCAGATTTTGTTGAAGTGGACAACGAGAGTTATTTGCATAGCAGTGGCAAGGGTGGCAACTCACATTTCAAAATCACGGTAGTGAGTGATGCTTTTGACGGCATGGGATTGGTGGCACGTCATCGCAAGGTACAACAGTTGGTTGCGCCCATCACTTTGGGTGTGGTTCATGCCTTAGGTATTCACACTTACACCCCAACTGAGTGGCAAGAGCGTGGCTACGACATACCCGACAGCCCAACTTGTGCGGGTGGTAAGGGGCATTAATCATTAAAACAACTTATCTAATCACCAGATACACAACACTCAGAAGTATGCGTTTTATGAAGTTGCTCTGTGTGCGATTAAACGACCTAGTTGACTATTTTTGTTAAGCCACTTTAGGGATATTACACCAAAAAGTCGAGAATGGCATCCAAGCCACGATGATTTAAAGCCGTATCGGCGGCAGCTTGCACCGTTAGTTTGGCATGATAGGCAACGGAAAGCCCTGCATCTTGCATCATGCGAAGGTCGTTCGCGCCATCGCCCACCGCAATGGCTTGGTTCGGGCCAATACCCAATTGGTCACAGAGTTCGAGCAGAAACTCGCGTTTCGCTTCAGCACCAATAATGCTGCCAACCACTTTACCATTAGTCTGTTGGTTGTCATCGAAGCCCAATACATTGGCACGGGTAAAGTCTAAGTTTAAGCGCGCTTTTAAGCGGTCGGTAAAGAAGGTAAAACCACCAGAAACCAGCGCAAACTTAATCCCTTGTGCTTGGGTGGTTTGAATCAATGTTTCCGCACCTTCATTCAGTTGCAGGCGTTGTTGATACACGCTTTCCAATGCAGACAAGGGTGTTCCTTGCAGTAACGCAACACGTTTGGTTAGCGATTGTTCAAAGTTTAATTCACCGCGCATAGCCGCTTCGGTGATATGGCTGATTTGCGCTTTAATGCCTAAATGCTCGCCAATTTCATCAATACACTCAATGTTAATCAGCGTCGAGTCCATGTCCGAAATAATCAATTTCACTTGGCTGGCCTCAAAGTCATCGGGCAAGCAATTAATGTCCCAGTTGCTTAACGCCCTAACTCTTGTCAGTGTTTCAGGTGAAGGCGTTTCTTCTAATTCAATACGATGATGTAGTGCCACTGGTGTTGCAGAACTGCCAAAGTGCGTTATTAGCAGTTGTTGTTCGGTTTCGGTTAATTGAGGTCGGTGAACAATCAGTGTGGCCACGATAACATCCTAATAAATGATTAATTAAGCGCTATTTTAACTGTTTTTGGGTAGGCGCTCTATCCGTGTGTGTGAAAGATAATCGGTTAAGCTTTTTCTAGCAGGTAGTAGATAGCCCAGCCAGCCAAGATTAAATATAATTAGATTGATCATGGCAGCGCCTAATCGTTTCCAGCAGTCTTGCCAAGTTAAGGAGGTGTTATGGTTAGAAACCACTTTAATACGCCAAGCGCGCATACCAATGGTTTGCCCCACACGTCGCCAACTGATAACATAATAAGCACTGATCATAGTCACCCAATTGAGTTGAAACAGTGTTAACGCGAGAGTTCTTTCATGAAAGGCTTCACCCGCTATGGCAAGATAAACAGCCGATAACACCATGCTAAGTGCAGCAATGATTAGCAGGTCATAGATAAAAGCAGCGTTAATCCAAAAAAACATTTTCATGGCATGACTCAGTTGAATAAATGATTGTACATTGTAGCTAAGATTGGGAAAAAATATGAACATTCCGTTCGGTGTGTTGAATGATAGCTTCTTCTGGTTAACTTGGTTGTTGGCTGTGCCATTGTTGTTATGGGCGCTGTGGCGAGCGCCTTGGCACAAGGTGCTAAATGATTGGCTCGCCCAAGCGGTGTTTGCTGGTGCTGTATTATTGGTGTTGGGCTTATGGAGCGTCAAGGCATCAATTGGTCCAGGCTTAAGCTTTCATTTTCTTGGTGCGACCTTGTTAACGCTTATGTTTGGTTGGCAATTTGCTTTTATTGCTTTGGTGTTGGTGTTGGCACTGGTTACCTACACGGGTGGAGCAGGTTGGGACGCCTTCGCTGCTAACTGGTTGACCATGGCGGTTGTGCCAGTGTTAGTGACTTGGTGGGCATTATTGGCGGCTTATCGTTGGTTGCCACGTAATTTCTTTGTTTATGTGTTTTTGAATGCATTCATTGTTGGCGCCATTGCCATGTTAGCCAGTATTTTGGCTCTCAGTGCAGTGTTAGTATGGGGAGATGTCATTAGTTGGTCAAAATTGTCTTATCAATTTTTATCCCTATTGCCAATGATGATGGGGCCAGAAGCCTTTGTGAATGGCTTTTTAATGACCATCTTAGTAATGAATAAAGTAGAGTGGGTGAGTACCTTTACGGATGAGCAATATTTACACGGCAAGTAAAAAACCGCACCAATTAACGCATGGCGTAGTGACTGCGTTTTTTGGTGAGTGTGCAGCAGTTGGCTATTGTGCTTTCAACTTAATGCGAATAGGTTAGGGAACCTCTAAAAACCTCGCTTCGCTTGTTTTTAGACTTCCCAAGTTTATTTTTTAGCTGAAAGAAGGGGTTTTATCACTGTGTTACATGCTATTTTTAGCAATCCCTTCCTTCACACTTTAGTGCTGCGTAAGCAGAAACTTCCTACC
>CAYQEZ010000093.1:0-2637 GCA_964416645.1 uncultured Francisella sp.
AAGTACCAGCTGATGGACCATCCGCTATCACAGTGGTAGCTACCGATGTTGCAGGTAATACAGCAAGCAGCACACGCTCTGTTACGGTAGACACGGTAATTACAGGCGGAGTTACCATTAACCCTGTAACAGGCGATGATCGTATCAATGGCAGTGAAAAATCTGCTGGTGTGCCTATATCTGGTATATCCGAACCCGGTTCAACGGTGGTTGTTAGTTGGAATGGTGTTAACAAAACCGTTATAACATCCGCTAATGGCACTTGGACAGTCAACTTTGCAACAAACGAAGTGCCAGTCGATAATACATACACAATCACAGCGGTAGCTACTGATACAGCAGGCAATACAGCAACCAGTTCACGCCCAGTCGTGGTTATTGCTAATGGTGGGGCACTGGCTGGAGGAGGGACTACATTATGGGAAGTTGTGCAAGGTCAGCCTTTAACATTTAATGGCAGTATTCCAGGGAAAACTCTAGCGCTTTCAAGTCTCGTGGATAACGTTCATCTAGTCGAAGTAATTGCATCGCGTGCTACTTTGAGCATAAACATGCCGATACCTCAAGGAATAAGAATTGTTGAACGAGAGTCAGAGTTCTACATTTTTGAGAATGATGGAAGTTTGACGAACAGTGAATTTAAATTGAAAGCGAATGCCTTGCTGCAAAGTACGACACTGGTGACTAATCATTCTTTGGGTGTGAGTGGAGTGGGTATGAGTGTCGTCTCTTATGATGTGAATCGTGATGATACTGGTCCTTCATTTCAATATGCTTTTAGGGTATTGCCACCAGGAAGTATAATCGGTGATCCTTTTATTATTGATTTAGACGGCGATGGTGTCGAAACCCTTGCTATTGGTACTACTCAATTTGACATAGATGCTGATGGCGATTTGGATAATACAGGTTGGGTTGGCAAAGATGATGCGTTGCTGGTTAGAGATATTAATAACGATGGACAGATTAATCATGGTCAAGAGTTGTTTGGTGATCAAACGTTAAAATTAGATGGAACTAAAGCGATAAGTGCTTATGATGCCTTAAGCATCATGGATAGTAATAACGATGGTAAGGTTGATATTACTGATGCAGGCTTTGATCAATTGCGCGCCTGGCAAGATATTAATAGCGATGGTGTTGTTCAAACGGGAGAACTTAAAACACTCGCAGACTTAGGTATTAAATCTTTAAGCTTAGCAACAACGCAAGTTGCTAAAGCCAGTAACGGCAATGTTATTGTTGAAGAAAGTAGCTACACCACAACAACGGGACATCAAGGTGTGACGGGGGCGGTTGCCTTTTCGCAACAATCAGCAGAGGCTGCTACTCAAGCGAAAGGATTTGAAGATCTTCGAGTAAAGGTTATCTTGCGTGGCACTGATCCAGAAGGTGTGCGTATTGATTACTTCAGGCTTGATACCTTGCCCGCAAATGGCAAGCTTTACTTTGATCTTCAAATGACGCAAGAGGTTTCAAAAGGTATTGCCTTTAATCAGAATATTCTACAGGGAACGGGTAGTAACGGAGAGCCAATAGGCACAAGCACACTTACCCTCTATTTTAAACCTATGCCACAGTGGAGTGGAGTAACGAGTTTTTTCTACCGTTCTATTGACTTAGATGGTATTGTATCGGATAACGCCTTAGGTAACATTGAGATTAGACCTGTAGCGGATATTGCGCCTGAACTTATTCTGCCAAATACAACACCAGTAATTGATACAGTAAAAGGTGTTCCCTCAGCTATTCCGTTGGGAGGTATTAATGCCAACATTAACGCATCGCCAGACTTAGCCGACGGTTCTGAAAAGTTAAACCTAGCCTTTGATCTGAGCAGCTTTCCTGGTAGTGCCATTAAAATTGATGGTCAAAATGTTCTGTCTGACAATGGGCTTGTTCTTGTTCCCATAGATAAGCTAGCGAATGCGCATTTATATACAAACCAAGTAGGTCAATTAAATATTGCTGTATATGCTGCCAATGTGGATACGGCATCTACGGGTGTTAGTGTTGAATTGAGCAGCCAATCATTTAACTTTGTTGTCCAATCAGATTCAGCGGTAGCAAGTATTAATGATTTGAATGTCATGGAAGGAGAAGTCGCCAGATTTACGGTAAGATTAACTGATCCAGCTTACAGAGATCAGGTCATTAAGCTTAAACTGAATAGCGGCACAGCAATACTGGGCGAGGATACCACTGGTGTTATATTCGTTAATGGAGTGCCAGTGACGCTCAATTCTGATGGAAGTTTTGATTATCAAGTAGGGGTTGGAATACAGAGTTTCGAAGTGTCGATCGAGACGAAAGAGGATGTGATTGTTGAACAAGCAGAAACCTTTACTTTGTCGGCAAGCACGTCGGATCAAATACCCGTTGTAGGAACTGCAACAATCAATGCTAACAATGCCGTGATTACAGGAACTAGCACAGGTGCCGTCACCGAAGATACGGGTGTCAACAGCTCAGGCAACCTGATCAGCAGTGGCGTCTTAAGCATCAGCGATGCCGACAGCGGACAAGCCAGCTTCCAGACCACGGTCAGCTCAGCAGCAGGCAACCTAGGCACGCTCAGCATAGCCACTAATGGCGCATGGACTTACAGCGTTGCCAACTCAGCCGTACAGTACCTAG
>CAYQEZ010000094.1:0-2629 GCA_964416645.1 uncultured Francisella sp.
GTTGCTCGTGCAGCTTGGAGAATGGACTTAATGCAGGGCGATATTTACGCCAAAATTAAAGACGTGTCGGCTCGTCGAGGGTATCGAATGCCCGTAGGACGGGTAATTGTCGAAACAGAAATTAATGCCATGATGGATGTGTGTCGTAATAATCAAACCCTGCACGGCAGTAGGGATGCGCTTATTTTGATGATTGGTTTTTACATGGGATTAAGGATAAGCGAAATTGGTGCGTTAAAAATGAGTAATATCGATGTAGCGCAAAGACAAATACGGGTTATCGGTAAAGGCAACAAAGAGCGTCGCCTTCCTATTCCCAGTAAAGTTATGGTTTACCTCGA
This sequence comes from uncultured Francisella sp., assembly GCA_964416645.1. Lineage (GTDB taxonomy): Bacteria > Pseudomonadota > Gammaproteobacteria > Thiomicrospirales > Thiomicrospiraceae. Next base: position 342 of record CAYQEZ010000094.1, read on the forward strand.
TGCTTGGCTTAGAGTCAGACACGGACAAAAACAGGTCTACCAGCTTCGTGGAGATTATTTGTTTGGCAGTATGAGTACAGGTAAAACAAGAAGACTGGCTGACTTAGATGGTATTAGTGCATCCACGATCTACAAGCGATTTAGAGCGGTATGGCAGTCATCAGAGGCGTTGAATTATTACGCCTGTCCAACACCTCATGATATGCGTCGAACAGCCCTAACCCGTTGGATGGACAAGACGGGAGATGTGCGTATTGCTCAAGCCTTAGCAGGACACAGTAATATTCAAACAACGATCGGTTATTCAAGAAGTGATCTATTTCAACGGATGGTAGATGCAGTAGAGTTGGAACAAAAAGACAGTTGACGTTAGTTCATTTTTTGGTACAATTTCATTTGATTGCTTAGCATCGTTTGCTCGCTTAACTCATGAAGCGTTACTCAGGAGGTCTTTAAGGTTGCCGATGCGGCGGTACAGAAAAGTCTACGGATGGCTGTATCATCAAATGGTAGTGCGGATAAAGGTAACGCTCCCGCCAGCTAGTGAAAGGCTCGCTAACCCCGAGAGTAATAGACCTAGTACAAATTTTTATCGACCCTACAGGGAAGTTTTGTCTTCCCTGTAGGGATGGTGGCTTCCCTTTTTTGTTTCAAAAATCGGAGAACCATCATGACTTTACTAGCTTATGCTTTTTCTAAATTCAATTTTTTTTCGGCTCAAAAACCGAAAAAGAAGTGCGTTAAATGCACAGTAACAATCGTTCGCAGTAATGCGAATAAGACTGGTTGTGTGCGAATACAGCCGTTATGAATACACAGTCATCTTAGCGTTTATCTTACAAACCCAATCAGGGCATTTTGTCCGATTGTGGTCGTCATGCTCTCGATTGATTTTTTGTTATAATCGACCAATCTGGAGTAACTATGGGAACTCATACCATGATCCTGCCTTATGAAGTCTATACCGTTCTTGAAGAACGCTTAGGCAATAAAGAAGATGCAGTTAAGATTGCGGAAGCAATTAAGACAGCCTTTGCTAACATTGAAACCCGTGCCACTGAGGTTGCATCACAGAAGAAACTCGAAGTTAAAGACGAATTAAAACGTGAGTTGCGTGACGAATTGGCTACGAAAGAAGACATTGCTACCTTGCGTGGCGAGGTTAAAGAAGAAATTGCCAAGCTTGATGGCAAGATGAAGTTGTATTTTATGACAACCATTGCTGTCGTGGTTTTGCTTAACAAAGACGCGCTGACGTTATTAGGTCAAATCCTTGGCTTGGTGAAGTAGCATTTCTTTAATTATTTCAGTGAGTTTGCTCACTTCTTAAAAAGCACTGTTTAACGGTGTTTTGTTTAACCCACTCGGGACACTTATCCCGACGGGAGATAGTTGTCCCTTCATTATTTTAATGTTCAGGAGAACTATCATGACAACAACTCAACCCAATTCTAACTACTTTAATCTAACCGCTCGTGGTGTTGGATACGCTGGTCGCATTCGTATAGCATCGGGTGGTAAAGGAAAAAGCGCCTACTCGTACACTGCAATAAGTGTTAATGCATTACGAGGTGATGGTGATTCGCCAGAATATGTCCGTTTCGAGTTAGAACCAAAATCAGCACAGGCTAAGGCTGTTTGTGATTGGTTGCTTAACCAAGACGACATTAACCGTAAAAAAGTATGGTTAGGCTTTGAGTGTGGAGATTTGTCGCCATATCACTTTAGTCACAACGACAAAGAGTATGACGCGATTAAAGCTCGCCTACTTAAAATCACAAGCCTCAAGATTGACGGTGAAAATGTAGACCTGAATGCAATTTTTCGTGTTGAGCCAGCAAACGCTGTAGCACAACAAGACGCTCAGCCATATTCGGCTCAGCAACGACAAGCTGCATGATTTCTACCGCCATTGCTCCTGTGAGGTTGGAGTGTTTTCTTTAATCGCTTATTAACTTCTCATTAATAAGTTACATGCTTAACAGGATATTCAGTCTTATTCGTGACCACGATGTGACTGAATTTCTCTTGTCACAACAGTAAAACAGGCGACATTCAGTGGCTTGTTTTACACCTTTTCACCCCGTCGGGAGTCATCCTGAACGGGAAAGCTCCGATGGATTTTTTAGTTCAAAGGAGTAAAGTATGAATAACGATCAGTTAAAATACATTGCGGATATTATTAAGATAACATCAGTTGCAGAGTTCGGATACTTTGGCGTTACAGCTTTAGATTCGTACAACTGGTTAATGCTTTATGCTTCGGCTGTTGTATTCTTATATTTAGT
>CAYQEZ010000095.1:0-2543 GCA_964416645.1 uncultured Francisella sp.
AAACTGGCGCTTTTCTGATCTCTCTGAACAAACAGATTAGACTTTCTCGCGGATACGCGCTGCTTTACCACGTAGGTTACGTAGGTAATACAACTTAGCACGACGCACATCACCACGACGTACCACAGCAATGCTCGCAACGATTGGGCTATGTGTTTGGAAAACACGCTCAACACCGACACCGTGCGAAATTTTACGTACTGTGAAAGCCGAGTTTAAACCACGGTTACGCTTAGCAATTACCACACCTTCAAACGTTTGTAAACGTTCACGTGAGCCTTCCACAACTTTAACCTGAACACTTACTGTGTCACCAGGACCAAAAGCAGGAACATCATTCTTCAGCTGGGCAGTTTCCAGAGCTTGAATCTTTGGGTTAATCATTTTATCACCTCAAATCAGCCGCATATCATGCGGTTTAATCATTAAATTATACTTGGTTTTACAGCAAGCAACAAATTTCAATTTATTCTGTTTTTATGTCAACCAAACCTTATTCGGTTAACCAATCCTGTTCGGCTTTCGTCAGCGCTTGCTGAGCCAGCAAGTCAGGGCGTCGTAACGCGGTGCGTCGCAATTTTTGTTGTCGTCGCCATTTTGCAATTTCAGCATGATTGCCTGATTGCAATACGGCTGGAACCGCCATGCCATCAATCACGGCTGGACGTGTGTAGTGCGGACAATCTAATAAGCCGTCACTAAACGAGTCTTCAACAGCCGAAGCCTGATGCCCTAAAGCACCTGGCAATAAACGCACAACAGCATCCATCAACATCATTGCGGGAAGCTCACCGCCAGAAACCACAAAGTCTCCGACCGAAATTTCTTCGTCAATGTGCGCTTCAATAAAACGCTCATCGACCCCTTCATAACGACCACACAGCAACACCAAATGCTGCCATTGTGCAAGTTCCACAACTTTTGCCTGCGTTAATGGCTTTCCCTGTGGAGAAAGATAAATCACCTTAACAGCTTGCTCTGCTTCAACACCAGCTTTAATCGCTTCTAAGCTATCCTTTAATGGTTGATACATCATCACCATTCCTGGACCGCCACCGAAAGGTCGATCATCCACCGTATTGTGCACATTATGAACATAGTCGCGAGGGTTTGTGACCCGCATCGACCAAATGCCCTTTTGGTGCGCTCTTCCCGTTACGCCTGCATCCCTGACCGCACCAAAGAGTTCAGGAAACAGACTAATGACGTGAAAATTAAGCATTCGTTTCGTTAAAGTAACCCGATTCCCAATCAACACAAATACGTTTTTGCGCTATATCCACCTGTTTAACCACGCGATCTAACACAAACGGAATTAACTCGTCGTTTTTTCCCTGACGCACTCGCATCACATCATGGGCACCAGTTTCCATCATTTCCTTCACCACACCCAAAACAGCACCCGACTCTGTTTCAACCGTGCAACCAACCAGGTCAACCCAGTAAAAATCGGTCGGATCTTCTTTAGGCAATTGCTCAGGAGAGATGGCCACATCACATCCCATCAACACACGCGCTAGTTCGCGCTCATCAACACCCTTAAACTTGGCAACTAAGCGACCATCGGCGTAAGCTTGTGAGCTTTCTACCTCGAACGCTTGCCAGCCTTGAGGGGTTTTTAACCATAACGGATTGTAGCTAATTAAATTAGCGGACGGACGCGTGTAAGAAAAAAATCTTAACCAACCACGAACACCAAACAGACCGTTGACACGACCAATTAAAATCTTATTGTCTGCTAACGTTTGCACGCTAAATTAAGCAGTCTTAGACTGTTTAACCAAACTCACCACACGATCAGAAGGCTGAGCGCCCTGACCTACCCAGTAATTTAAACGGTCGCTGTCGATAGTAAGTTTAATTTCATTACCACGAGCAACAGGGTTAAAGAACCCAATGCGTTCAATATAACGACCATCGCGACGCATGCGGCTGTCCGCTACGACGATAGAATAAAAAGGCTTTTTCTTAGCACCACCACGGGCTAGACGGATTACAACCATCTGTCACTCCTTGTAACATTTCAACAGCGACAACAGGAATTCCTGCTGACAATTTCTTATGCCATCTCAACCGAGTCGGAAGAGAATCGCTAATTATGCCACAAAAGTGCGATTTTCACAACAAAACGATGCTACGGTGCAGTCGCACTGAATGCGCAACGAACTGGCTCAACGTGAGGCGCAAGGCGCACAGAACAAGGAATCTAGACTACTAGATGACGCGGTTCGAGCACCGAAGCAACAAAACGATATGACAGCGCAGATGCATTTAATGCGTAACGAACTGGCTCAGCGTGAGGCGCAAGGCGCACAGAACAAGGAATCTAGACTACTAGATGACGCGGTTCGAGCACCGAAGCAACAAAACGATGTGTCAGTACAGTCGCATTAACTGTATTAGTTTCGATCTAATCTGACACAGGTCTTGCAAAAGAGGAAGTTACCAGTTTTGATATAGGGTGTCTAATCAATCAAAACTAAGGAGTTGTCGGGTCTCGACTGATTATAAACTCTTTTAACAAATAACTCGGGGTTGGTTTT